>NZ_VIVB01000003.1:0-93057 GCF_007828605.1 Pantoea sp. SJZ147 | reverse complement strand
AAAACATAAAACATAAAACATAAAACATAAAACATAAAACATAAAACATAAAACATAAAACATAAAACATAAAACATAAAACATAAAACATAAAACACAAAACACAAAACACAAAACACAAAACACAAAACACAAAACACAAAACACAAAACACAAAACACAAAACACAAAACACAAAACACAAAACACATTAAAAATAACATGATTTATACATACATTAACTAAGTCAGACTTTCCACATATCTAATCATAGTTATAAAGTTCTATCCGAAGGATAAAAGAACATTCACCTCTTAATTATTGCCTAACATTCCCACCAACGCCTGTAGTTAGTAAATCCGTTCAGGTGAGTTACTATTTCAGAGGCATAGTAATTCAAATGTAGTTGAGAGTTTTGTCAATAAACAACTATAGGATAACCCCCTTGATTTGTAGTAATTACATAAGACTCCAGTCCATTTCCCTCAGGATATATATATACACCCTTCACATCCAAAGGATATTTTTAATGTTTCACCATTTAAAAAAACACATAATTCAACTTTTTTATTAAGAAAAGGAAAAAGAAAATTACTCGTTAAAACTGCTTCACCATGCCCCATATGAGAATGTTCTTTTTGTTCACATTGAAACGGGCATTGTATTAACACTCTCGCCCCTGATGAAAAAAGTAAAATTATAGAGCCAATTCCAACCGTAACGCCAGTAAACAGCGATTGTTTAAATTCACAAAGTTCATTATCAGTAATCATTTTACTTACCTTTTGGGCGGAATTTTATCTGCCGGGAGTGGTGTATGGGTTTCACCGCGATTGCCAGTACCACCTGTAGGAGGGTTTGTCGGCTGACCATTTTTACGAATATCCAGTAGCCATTTTCTAGCACGAATACTGGAAATACTCTATGTGGCATAACTCTTATATGTGTACTGTCTCGCTGAGTTGGATCCGTGTTTGGCGGATAATAAATAGTGCTTCCAGGAACTCGACCAGGTTTACTTATCCAACCCTGAGGTATTACTGGCACTTAGGCTGGATTTGTAAACTCTTGCAGATTAGGGAGGACTTTGGGAACAGAAGTATTTGAGTAAGTTCCATCATTGGAATTACTACTTCTTCCCATAAGCTTACCACCACCAGCCATACTAACTTCCCCGTCCGAATTAATAACTCCCAGTTTTTAATTAGATTCACTGATCGGCATTAAGGGTAAGATCGGGATTTATATTTATCTCATAAGAGTAACTCTGGATAATCTATCATTCTGATTAAATTGTAGATGAAGCGTATATCCCTCTTTTTCATATCTTATCCAACGGTCAATATAACCCATAAGTGCATCTATTTCTCCACCACCTGAATCTAAGGTGTGGCCTAGTATTTGCATAGCTTCATCCTCCGAACTATCAATAGATAATGGTAACTCCCCTTTATATTCAGAAAAACCCTCATCCTTAGTTGCGTAAAAAGTAATTTGTTCTATAACTTCATCCTCTAATAAGAATAAAACACCAGATTGTAAAAAAGAATAATATTTTCTGTCACCTAAAACACTTCCCTCGATATTAGGCAACTCATGAAAATCACTTGAAATATTAACAAACTTAATGTCGAATTTTGAGCGACCTAAAAATTTAACAAACTCATCCCATATCAACATTATTTTGTTACTCCTGTTTGAGAATTTCTTTTCTTGATTTCTATTATTGCGTCATCGACGATTTTAGGATCACATCCTCGATCCAGCATATTTTTTCTATCTAATTCTGTATCGCGACATTCTGCACCACAAAGATCTATTGCATCTTGTTTTATTTGGGACGGCGTATTTTTACCACCATAAGTACGGCCTGCCTGATGTACATATTTAGGTACTTCAATAGCTGTGGCATTATTATATAGATTTTTTCCTCGGTTGGAGTTAACTTTCTTCCCAACTCATTTTCTTTTGCCTGACGAATAGCAGCAAATGACGGAATATGATCATGCTCTAATCCATCGCCAACGACTGAGCGATCTTTAAGTTCTTTATATGACCCAACATCTAAAGGTTTAACTGCCTGAATCTCATCGCTGGCTTCGTTAACAAGCTTAGACGCTTCAGCAAGGTCCCCTTTAGCCAATGCTTTCTCTGCTGCTTTAAGCACCCCCAATGCAACACATTCTCCCGGTATTAGCGAAGCGGCGCGTTGAGATAATCCAGTGCTGATTGCGCCTCCACTACACTTTTTATCGTGCCCACTACAGGCAAAAAATCAGCCCCCGTTGACACTGTATCTTTTAACGCTTCACGCCGTTCCGTGTACATTTTCACCGAGCAGACATACGCGCTCATTCCTGCACAGTTTTCCTGCTTATAGCGTTCATTTTTGGCTTTTACGTGCTCTTCGGCTTTTTGCACCAGCGTCTTACCTTCAGACTGTGCCTGTGCCTGTGCAATGTCACTGAGCGAGTTATTCTGAACAGCACCCAATTTTTTGGGTGCTGTTCAGATGTGGGCAGGATTATTGTTACTTGACAGGGTAGCTATAATACGCAGGTATTTTATAATCTTCGGGTATACTAGGCCAATCAGAAGATTTCAATAAAGCATCAGCATCTTCTCTAAACGCATCAAAAAAACCTGATAAATTCATTGAATACACCCGGATGTAAACTAGCGCCACTTGTATTGCAACCTTATCATCATTCAACTTGGCCTTTACTAGAAATTCCTTAGCATTCCCAAGCAATTCAAGCCCACGATGAAATGAGGCGCATTGTTGAGTTTTATAATCAATCAAAAGCTCATCTTCATCTATTGGTTTCTGTGGCATCACTTTCGACAACTGAAGATAAATATCTTTTAATTCATCAAAATTTATTTCTTTAATCATTTAGGCAATTTCCTTCCTTCAGCAGCAGCAACTTTTGTTTTAGCTGGATTAGTTGAACCATCCAGATTCAGAACAACTCTAAAGTTCCCTTTGCTATCAAATACTTCAAGGTGATTCATATGGCTGGCATCCAGATAGAATTGATCTCCTTTACGGATTTCATTACTGAGGTTGCCAGAGGCTTTATAAACTGATTGTCCTTGATAAATCTTGCTGGTTTTCTGTGAGCCATCTTTTGCCAAACTACCAAAACCTGGTTGTTTAAAGAACTCGCCCATATTCCCGACAGCACCTTTGTTCGGTTCATAACCACCCGCCAGATAAGCTAACTCATCTTTATTTTGTTCAGCAATCGGTGTGACCGTAGTATTACCACCGGTATCCGGCACACCGCTGGTATTCCCGGTATGACTGCTGCCGTTCTGATCACGTTGATCCGGAGTGGTCAGCGTCGTGCCTCTGTTCTGCTCCGGGGTAGGATTCGTCAGCACACTGTCAACCAGCGGCCGGTCAAGCGCCGGTAAGGGAAGCAGAGTGCCTTTCTGACCCTCAACCATTTCCTTATACGCCGCCAGTTGCTCCGGCGTTAATCGCTCTATTTCATCGGCTTTACCCGTGATAGCCGCTGCCAGTATCACAGTACGATCGGCCTCGGAAAGATTATCCATCGCCGTTTTCGCCACACCGATACCCAGTAGTGCGCCCAACCCTTTCTCCACAACCATATTACGGCATGAGGCGACCTCCGCGCATGCTGTGGCGCCAAGACGCACAACGGCTGACAGATTGTTATTCTCAACCGTAACCTTCCCGGCCTGAGCAGCAGTAACCATATCTGCAGCTCCGCTACCCGCCAGACCGCCAGACAAACCTGCCGCCAGTGTTGCAAGCGCCGAGACGGTTTCTTTCTCCCTGTCGTTCATTTCGTACGGCTTCTTGCCGTAGATTTCACTCGCCAGCATGCCGGTCAGCTCGCCTGTCACCGCCCCTGCGGCTCCTGCTGCGATATTTTTGTCCTGCGCGGCCGCAAGCGCCGCATTAACAACCGCATGCGCCATTAACCGGCTGGCCGGGTCTAAATCTGAATGTCCGATCAGGTTAGCAATATAGGGGGCTGCGCCACCGGCGGCGGCGGCGCGGATATCACCCGAAGCCAGTCCCTGTACGGCAGCCGTTGCGGCTGTAACAATGCGTTGTACGCTGCCACCCACAGCGAAAGGCGAAGCACTAAGCGCACTGTCGTAATAGCTCTGCCAGGCCTGTTTGCTGATTTGCTCACTGGTCGGCGTCTTGCCCGGATTCGCTTTTTCCCAGTCCTTTTTAGCCTGCTGCAGTTTTTCCGGACTGACCTGCTTCATGTCATTATTTGCAGCACGCGTCGCTTCAATTGCGCCCTGTGTTTTGACAATATCGCCCACCTGGCTGCCAATCTCGCCAATCATCTGTGCGGTTTGTAGTCGTTGCTGTTCTTTCTCTTTGTTAAAGATCGGGCTGATGCTGTCGTTGGCATGTGCCGTGTCACGACTCAGCGTGGCGGTATCCTGCTTCTGATCAGCCTGATCGCGCACCACTATCGTACCGTTAGCCACAGCTGACTGGGTAGTCCCTTCAGCATGGCCTTTATCGCCTGCACCTGCCAGCATGGTGTTTGCCATATTACCGGCAAACTGACCGCCCAAGCTGGCACCTGAACTCATGCCTATACCCTGGTGCTCGGTTTTGTAGTCGGCCTCGTTATGCAGATCGGTAAAGCCCAGTGTACCCGTATCCAGACGGTTTTTATCCGCATCGGCCTGACTGGCGATGACCGCACCGTTAAGCTGTGTATGGTTGCCCACCGTGACACCAATGCCGCCTCCACTGCTGCTGTTTTTACCTGTGGTTTGCTGGGTGTTTGCCGCACCGGTTAACTAAAATGCAGCCCTCCCTGGTATTCCCCAATAAAAATAAACATGAAATTTACAGGCAACCGCTGCCTGAGATGCATTGATGCAAATACATTTATTTATGTTTTCTGATTGAAATATCGAGTGATTACTGGCTAAAAATGCGTCAGAACGTAAAGGGATGCGTTGAATTTAAAAGGACGAGAGAGAGAAATATGACTAAAAATTTGAGTGACAGCCAAATAAAATAAAGCCCCTGAGGCACACATCAGAGGCAAATAAAAACCGAGCTATAAGCTGCTCACGCGCGGTCCATCGGCATCAATCATTAGCCTGTCCCCTGGCTGAATAATATCCAGTACCGCGCCCTGCTGGCAGATAAAAGCGATCCCGGCCTGCTGAGCAATAATCGCAGCATGAGAAAGCGCACTGCCTTCCCGCAAACAAATGCCTTTTACCTGTCGCGCATCCAGACTGACGACCGCAGAAGGAAAGATGTTGTCGGCAACAATAATTGCCGGGACGTCCGGGGTCGGCAGCCTGATGTCACTGCCTTTCAGATGGCAAAGGCTACGATACAGAATGTCTTCGATATCAATAAAACGCGCTTGCAGGTAGGCATCGTCCAGTTGCTGGTATTGCTCGCTCAGTTCCATAAGCACCTGATACCACGCAGATTCCGCACAGCACTGGTCGTTGCGAATGACCTCACAGGCAGCGTCAAACAGATCGTCATCGTCCAGCAACGTATGGTGGCCTGAGAAAATAGCGGCCACCGAAGAACCATATTTTTTCTCTGCCAGTGTAGCCAGCGCATTCAGGTCGCTGAGCGTAGCCGCGATTGCCTGTTGCAGCCGCCGATGCTCATCCCCGACATCGCTGCAGTGGCACCTTGCAGGCTGCGCCAGCGGCAAGGGATAAAACACCGCCTTACCCTCGACCTTTTCAATGGCGGAGGCCGATGTTTTTAGTAACATCGACTCGGGATGTTCGCCAAAGTTTTCCGCCGCAAGGGATGCAAACGCCGCCAGGGCGCGTTCGGCATCGGGCCCACTCGCCGACAAGGTGACGGCATCATTACATCGCACCTGCAGCAAGGCGATTTGATTGATACTGTCTGGTTTAACGCACTGGCCCTGCTTCTCTAATACAAGTTCCGCGTTGAGTCCTGCCAGGGCAGCAACCAGCCGTGAGGCAGGACGAACGTGCAGGCCATGATGATTCTTGATGATGACCGTGACCGAACGGGCATCCGGATCGAGAGCCGTTGTGGTCAGTGTGGTGGTGTGCACGGCAGGGATAATGCCCAACTGAGCCTGCTTAGCCTCCAGCGCATGCATGGCAACCTCAATAACCTTGTCGATGTCGGCACCTGCGGCAGCACTGACGGTCGCCGCCAGTGTGCCCTCCACCAGCGGTGCCGCACACAGGCGCACTTTGGCAGCGATGGCAGGATCGAGCAGATCAAGTGCCGTTTCCGCACTTAACAGGGCACTTCCCATATCCATCATCACCAGGACATGATCGGTATCCGCCGCCACAGACTCGATGGCCGCCATGACTTTCAGCGGATCCGTGCCGATGGGATGATCAGGATCGTCAATGCCGGCGGCGACGGCCAGCTTGCACTTATCACCGGTTAACATTTGCCGGGCCAGCATTTCTACGCCTTCCCCCAACATCGCACTGTGGGACACGATCACCAGGTTTACCATTCGCTTCTCCTTACTCCCGGGCGGCGGCGGCCAGCATTTGCACCATGAACATGACCGAGGTTGCCCCAGGGTCCTGATGACCAATACTGCGCTCGCCCAGATAACTGGCGCGCCCTTTACGGGCCTGCATCGTAATGGTGGACTGGGCGGCTGACTCTGCCTGTTCGCAGGCGGCATCCAGTGCTGCACTCAGCGAAACATTCTGCTCACTGGACTGACGCAGTGATTCCACCACGGCGAGCCAGACGTCACACATGGTTTTATCACCCGGCTCAGCTTTGCCCCGGTTGATCACCCCTTCTGCGCCCTCACGTATCATCTGATACAGTTCTTCCAGCGTCAGGCTCTGATGCGCCTGGGTAACCTGAGCCGCACGAATAAAGAACGTACCAAACAGCGGCCCGCTGGCTCCTCCTACGTTTGAGAGCAGCGTCATACCGGTATTTTTGAGAATAAAACCGATGTCTTTATCTTCAATAGAAGGCAGTTTCTCAACAACCTTGCTGAAGCCACGATGCATATTTAAGCCGTGATCGGCATCGCCGATTTCGCGATCCAGGCCGGTAAGAAAATCACTTTCGCGGGTAAAAACCTCGCCACAACGGTAAAGCCAACGCACAATTTGGGAGCGGGTAAGTGACATGTCGAACTCCTTAATGGCCCCAGTTCAGGGCAGGTGTATGAACCGGCGCATCCCACAGCGCCAGAGAATCATCATCCACACTCAGAAGCGTGATGGAAAAGCCCACCATATCCAGTGACGTGCAGTAACTGCCCACCAGGCTCCGTGCGAGAGTGATGCCATGTTCTTCACAGCGTTGCGCCAGGCGGTTATAAACACCATATAGTTCTGACAGCGGCGTCGCGCCCAGGTTATTGACCTGCGCAATGACGTTGTCGCCGCGCGTCAAGGCCTGCTTACTTTGCTGCACCTCTTGCCAGGCGCCGGCGTTTAAATCCCAGTGACGTAATGTGCGGCTGTAGGTGCCATTCTCCAGCAAAGTTTCGAACATCTCATCGACGGTGTTATCCAGCGAAGTAAAGGTGCGGCGATCGATACCCGGTTCACCATGAATCCCCACACCAAACTCCATTTCATTATCCTGGAGTTCAAACGAGCGTTTTCCTGCGGCAGGCACGGTGCAGGCACCCAGTGCGATGCCAATGGAATGACCACAATTGTTGAGTTTTCTCCCCAGCGCAGCGCAGGCCTCAAGTGAATCGCCTCGCTCTGCGGCGGCCCCCACCAGTTTTTCAATCAGCACGGTATTCGCTACGCCACGACGTCCCGCCGTATACAGGCTGTCTTTGACGGCAACGTCATCATCCACAACGATCGTCGTCACTTTTACGCCACTTTCATGCAGTAACTCGGTTGCCGTTTCAAAGTTGAGGATGTCGCCAGTGTAATTTTTGATAATCATCAGCACGCCTTCACCACCGTCAATCTTCATGGCGCACTCAAACATTTTGTCTGGCGTGGGCGAGGTAAAGATTTCGCCGGGACAGGCACCGGACAGCATGCCATGGCCAATAAAACCACAGTGCATTGGTTCATGACCGCTGCCGCCGCCGGAAAGCAGCGCAACCTTGCCTGCCACAGGCGCATCGGCTCGCGTCATACATACCGGGTCCTGATGAAGCGTCAGTTCAGGATGGGCCAGCGCCAATCCTGCAAGTTGTTCACTCAATACATCTTCCACTCGGTTAATCAGCTTTTTCATTATTCATGCTCCGTCGGAGGCGGTGTGCTGTCGTCTGTGCCTGAGGCAAAGACAACCCGATTGTTGGGAAATCCTGACGGCGGTAGGCCGCTCGTCGATGCACTGATTCTCAGGGAGTTCAGGATAAAAAAAATGTCAGCCAGAAGGGTTTCATAACGGAACAATATGATGATTTATATGTTCCATAATGAAACATCATGCGCGGCTATCGGGTAAAAATGAGAGGCAAAGCAGGTAATGATTCCCGTGGTGACAGGCAAATCCCACTGACTAAGCACGATTTTTTGGGCTGGCTATGACATTGGCGTCTTAACTGCACTTATCGCGGTATCGTTTTGCCATTTTAACATTGCCGGGGACGATCCCGATCGCAACATCACTTTTTACCGTGGTTTATTGTTCCAGTATGAAACATGCAGGGCGGCAAGGTGTTCCATATAAGAACGTTGCCCGCAAAACTTTTTCACCCCACCGTCGATCGTAAAGTGAGTAGCGACGTCGGCCATCATCCGGCTTTCATGTCCAGTTAAGCCAGAGAGAGACGCCAGCGTACACCATGCGAACATGTTCTTACTTGAGGGTGAAAGGAATGCCAAAAATTATCCAGTCTCCAGCCAAATATATTCAGGGGCCCAATGCCGCCCTGTCCTTTGGTCAGTATGCAAAGGATCTGGCCGATCGTTTTTTTGTGATTGCAGATGATTTTGTAATGAAACTGGCGGGCGATAAGGTGTTGAGCGGCCTTGCCGACCATGATGTCAGTTGCCATGCAGAGCGCTTCAGCGGGGAATGTTGCCGAACTGAAATCGACCGCCTGATGGCGCTAGCAGAACAGAACGGCTGTCGTGGCGTGATCGGCTTAGGCGGTGGTAAAACGCTGGATACTGCCAAGGCGATTGCCTGGTATCTCAAACTGCCTGTGGTGGTTATTCCCACTATCGCGTCAACCGATGCGCCCACCAGCGCACTGTCTGTGATTTATACCGAAACCGGTGAGTTTGCAGAGTATCTGATCTACCCCAAAAATCCCGATATGGTGGTGATGGATACTACGATCATTGCTAAAGCGCCGGTACGCTTACTGGTAGCAGGAATGGGCGATGCCCTGTCGACCTGGTTTGAAGCAAAAGCGTGTTATGACTCTGGCGCAACCAGCATGGCAGGCGGCAAATCCACCGCCGCCGCGTTAAGCCTGGCGCGACTGTGCTATGACACGCTACTGGCTGAGGGCGAAAAGGCACGCTTTGCGGCCCAGGCCGGTGTAGTGACAGAGGCACTGGAACGTATTGTTGAAGCCAATACTTATCTCAGCGGTATTGGCTTTGAAAGCAGTGGCCTTGCCGCTGCGCATGCCATCCACAATGCGTTTACCGTGCTGGAGGAGTGCCATCATCTTTACCACGGTGAAAAGGTCGCTTTCGGTACGCTGTCACAGTTAATTTTGCAGAACAGCCCGACAGAAGAGATCGAAACCGTGCTGGCCTTCTGCCAGAAAGTAGGACTGCCTGTTACCCTGGGGCAGATGGGCGTGAAACAGGATATCGAGAGAAAAATTCGGGCGGTTGCCGACGCGGCCTGTGTGGAAGGGGAAACCATCCACAATATGCCGTTCCCGGTTACACCAGACAGCGTTTATGCGGCGATTATCACTGCCGACCTGCTGGGACAGCAGTGGCTGTCGCGTTAATCTGTCACCGGTAAACCGCTGGCCCAATCAGTAAGGGCACCAACTTCCCCTTAGCCGCGTCTGCTAAGGGGATTTTCTATGGTCTTTTAGCGGAAATGGATATGACAGCGTTAACTCCCGATAGCGATAAGGACGTTTCTGCGGTGATCACTCAGTCATGGCAGCGTTGCAGTAAATATATGCAGCGGGGTAACTGGCAAACGCCACATCAGGCACAGGGATTAACCTACGAATCAATTTGTCGGCGCAAAACTGCCTTACTCACCCTTGGTCAGGCAACACTTGAGGATGCGTGGGAGTACATGGAGAACCGGCCTTGTGCCCTGTTTATCCTGGATGAATCCGCCTGTATTTTGAACCGCTGTGGTGATGCACAGACGCTGATGCAGCTTGAGGCATTAGGTCTGCACGACGGCAGCTACTGTGCTGAAAGCATCATTGGTACCTGCGCCCTGTCGCTGGCGGCTTTAGAAGGCCAGCCAGTAAAAACCCACGGCGAACATCACTTTAAACGGGCGCTCCATGCCTGGTCTTTCTGCTCAACCCCGATATTTGATAATCATGGCCGTTTATTTGGCTCTATCGCGCTGGCCTGTCTGCGTCAGGATCAGGCGTCCTCTGATCTTTCCCTCACGCTGTCTATCGCCCGGGAAGTGGGTAATTCGCTATTAACGGACAATTTATTAGCCGAATCTAACCGCCATCTGAACCAGCTTTATGGCCTGCTGGAGAGCATGGATGATGGTGTTATGGCATGGAATGAGCAAGGCGTTCTGCAATTTCTGAATGCACAGGCAGCCCGGCTGCTGCATCTGGATGCCTTAAGCAGTCAGGGGAGGAACATTGCTGACCTTATTACCCTGCCCGCCCTGTTGCGCCGGGCAATTAAGCAGGCGCAGGGATTAAAGCATGTGGAAGTCACCTTTGAGAGCCAGCATCAGTTTGTTGATGCGGTGATTACCCTGAAGCCTATTGTTGAAGTTCAGGGCAACAGCTTTATTTTACTGCTCCATCCTGTTGAGCAGGTTCGTCAACTCATGACCCGCCAACTGGGAAAAGTCAGCCACACTTTTGAACAGATGCCAGAACAGGATGCGGACACGCGGCGTTTAATACATTTTGGTCGTCAGGCCGCCAAAGGCAGCTTTCCCGTACTGCTGAGTGGGGAAGAAGGCGTGGGCAAAGAGCTGCTGAGTCAGGCTATTCATAACGAAAGTGACCGGGCGAGCGGGCCCTATATTGCCGTTAACTGTCAGTTATATGCCGACAGCACGTTGGGAAAGGATTTTATCGGTAATGCGCCCAGCGAGGAGGAAAATGGTCGGCTGAGTCGTCTTGAGCTGGCACACGGCGGTACGTTGTTTCTGGATAAAATTGAGTATCTGGCTCCTGCCTTGCAATCGATTCTTTTACAGGTGATGAAGCAAGGGGTTTTGACGCGTCTTGAGGCACAGCGGTTAATCCCCGTTGATGTGAAGATCATTGCCACCACGTCGGTCGATTTAGCACAACGGGTGGAACAAAATCGTTTTAGCCGCCAGCTCTATTACGCTCTGCATTCGTTTGAAATCGTTATTCCTCCTTTACGGGCGCGGCGCAACAGCATTCCCACGTTAGTCACTCACCGCCTGCGCCGACTGGAAAAACAGTTTTCATCCCGTTTTAAACTTGATAACGACGCAATGGCAAAGTTAGTCAACTATGGCTGGCCGGGTAACGATTTTGAATTAAACAGCGTCATTGAGAATATCGCTATCAGTAGCGAGCACGGTCACATTCGGTTGAGTAACCTGCCTGAGTCTTTATTTGCTGAACAGCCTTATAGCGAGACGTCCTCTTCGTTATTACCGGACAATTTATCGTTTAGCGCGATTGAAAAAGAAGCCATTATTCATGCCGCCCGCGTTACCCACGGTCGGGTGCAGGAGATGTCGAATCTGTTGAATATTGGACGCACGACCCTGTGGCGAAAGATGAAACGCTATGCCATTGATGCGAGCCAGTTCAGGCAGAAATAGTGGGGGAATTAGCCTGAGTGGGGGCTGTTCATGGTATGAACGTGGCTTTGGATGGTGGCCTGGGCGGCGGCGTTCATGGCATGAACATGGCTTTGCCTGATCACCTGAGCGGTGGGCCTTTTATTTAGCGTTGAGAGGGTTGCGTTCGCCAGGCGGCAGAGAGCTTCAGCCAGCCTCATGCGGGAGCCTGGGTTGCCAGCCTGAGCGGCATCCAGTTATGTAACTCTGAGAAGGTTTCGCTCGCCAGGCGGCGGGCAGTTTCAGCCCGCCCCGTGCGGGCGACCGACAAGGGGCCGCCAGTCGCCGCGGCCCCTTGACCCCGGGCTGCCGGGTTGCCAGCCTGAGCGGCGTTCAGTCATAAAGCTCCGAGAAGGTTTCGCTCGCCAGGCGGCAGGCAGTTTCAGTCCGCCCCGTGCGGGCGACCGACAAGGGGCCGCCAGTCGCCGCGGCCCCTTGACCCCGGACTCCCGTCCTGCCCACCCGCCGCTGCGCGGTCCCTTCGCTGCTTCAGGATTTCTCCCGGACCGCCAGGACGCGCCGTCCCTGGCGCGGCCTGACTTTCGCCGACGTCCTGTCGGCTCATCCGGAAATCCTGCATCCGCTCAGCGGGACGGGAAGGCCGGCCCAACTCCCCCGCTTTGATAACTGTGTTAAAACCAACTCTTGTATCGCTTCAGATGTCAGAAAATATCGCTTCAGATGCCAGAAAATATCGCTTCAGATGCCAGAAAAGCATCACAGCTTATTGCTGTTCATTTTTTCATTTTCGTCAGGCTTCCCTGTCTTCAGTTCTGATTGCGCACGTTAATAACAGGCGAAGCAGTATTTCGGAAAAATATACGCCCTCACAGGCGGGGGGTTTCCGGAGGCATCCGGCGCGCTGAGGAAAGAACGGAGGCCAGGACGGCGCGGCAGGGACGCCGCGACGAGGACGGCTGCACCACGGAGGGCGCATCCGGACGGTCCGTCAGGCCGCAGTGAGTGACGAAGGGACAGCGACGGCTGCCGGACGCCGGGATTGTTAAGGGGCTGGCGCGAGCCCCTTAACCCGACCGCCTGCTCGGACAGGCTGAAACTCCCCGACGCCTGGCGGGCGGAACATGCTCAGTGCAAAACCGTATCCCCACCGCCTGCCGGGCAGAATATGCTTAGTGCAAAACCACAAATCCCCCCGGCGGGCAAAACCCATTCGATACGAATCCTCAGGCAAAGCCGCACCAAATAAAGAACAGGTTCCCACAGGCGAGGGTTTTCCGGAGGCATCCGGCGCGCTGAGGAAAGAACGGAGGCCAGGACGGCGCGGCAGGGATGCCGCGACGAGGACGGCTGCGCCACGGAGGGCGCATCCGGACGGTCCGTCAGGCCGCAGTGAGTGACGAAGGGACAGCGATGGCTGCCGGACGCCGGGATTGTTAAGGGGCTGGCGCGAGCCCCTTAACCCGACCGCCTGCACGGGCAGGCTGAAACTCCCCGACGCCTGGCGGGCGGAACATACTCAGTGCAAAACGGTATCCCCACTGCCTCGCGGGCAAAATATGCGCGGAGCAAAACAGTACCTCCACCGCCTCGCGGGCCGAACCATTGCAAAACCGCTATCGACACCGTCTGGCGGTCTCCACCGCCTCCTTCTCCGTCGCCTCCACCTCACGATACCAACGCGGATGGTGCTTCCGCGCCCAGCGACGACTGACCTTACCCTCAATCATCCCGGTAATTGAGCCTTTAACCCAAAACGCCATATAGATATGAATCAAAATGGCATGGATCAGCACGATCGCGGCTGCGGCATGGATCAGCAGGCTCCAGCGGATAACCGTGATGGGGAAATACGCCGCAAAGTAAGGTCGCCAGATAATAATGCCCGTCACCACCAGCACCACGATCAAAGACATAATGGCCCAGAACATCATTTTCTGGCCTGCATTATATTTACCTACATCGGCCACTTTGTGCTCATTGCCCTTGAGCACTTCGACAATGCCTTTTATCCACGGCACATCCTGCCTGTCAGGGATGTTGTGACGAACAAAGCGCACAAACATCACCATCAACAACACAAAGATCAGTACGCCAAAAAACGGATGTAAAATCCGTCCCATCTGCGGTGTACCGAAGGTTGCAGTGAGCCACTGTAGTGTTGGAAAGAACAGCCCAAGGCCGGAAAGCGCAACCAGAAAAAAGCTGATCACCACGGTCCAGTGGCAGGCGCGGTCGATAAATCGGGTACGCAGGATCATGTTGCGCTTACTCATGATCGTTCTCCTCTTCATTATCCGTCTCGTTATTCGGCCCTATGCCCACATAGTGATAAATAAGCGCGGCAAAGGTCGCAATAAATCCCGCAGCGGAAAGCGGTTTGAGCACGCCCTTCCATACATTAACTGGCGTAGCGATTTTTGGATCGGCGGGAAGATGGTGGTAAAGCTCTGGCTTGTCCGCATGGTGCAGAACATACATCACGTGCGTACCCCCGACGCCTGGCGGGTTATAGATACCCGCATGGGCATAGCCACGTTTTTTAAGCTGTGCCACACGCGCGTCTGCCACGCTCAACATCTCTTTTTTGCTGCCAAACTGGATGGCACCTGTCGGGCAGGTTTTTACACAGGCCGGTTCCTGACCCACACTCACCCTGTCCACACAGAGCGTGCACTTATAAACGCGATTATCATCGGGATTCAGCCGTGGCACATTGAACGGGCAACCGGCAATGCAGTAACCGCAACCGATACAATGCTCAGACTGAAAATCCACGATGCCGTTAGCGTACTGAATAATCGCGCCAGCAGAAGGACAGGCTTTGAGACAGCCCGGTTCCGCGCAGTGCATACAGCCATCTTTGCGAATTAACCACGCCAGTTTGCCCTCCTGCACAGTTTCGCTGAAGCGCATTACCGTCCAGGATTTTGCACTTAAATCCATCGGATTATCGTAGACACCGGTGCAGTGACCGACTTCATCACGGATATCATTCCATTCTGAGCAAGCCACCTGACAGCCTTTGCAGCCAATGCAGGTGGAGACGTCGATAAGTTTTGCCACTTCGGCCTGAAAGTCCCGCGCCTGTGGGGGCGGCGTTAAGCTGTTGGTCGCCGAGCGTTGAATAATATCTTGAGATTGCATAGACATGGGTTCCCTCCTTACGCCCGCTCAATGTTGACCAGAAACGCTTTGTATTCTGGCGTATGTGAGTTGGCATCACCCACCGATGGCGTCAACGTATTGGACAGAAAGCCTTTGCGCGTTGCACCTTCAAATCCCCAGTGGCAGGGAATCCCGATGGTATCTACACGTTTTCCGTCGATCGTTAACGTCTGCAAACGCTTTGTCACCACGGCTTTCGCCTTGATATAGCCGCGTTTAGACATCACCTTAACCATGTCCCCTGCGGCAATACCTTTCTCATTCGCCAGCGATTCGCCAATCTCAATAAACTGCTCAGGCTGCACGATGCCGTTAAGCCGGGCGTGCTTTGTCCAGTGGCGGAACAGCTCGGTAATGGAATAGGTGGTGGCGACATAGGGGAACGCATCGGCTTTGCCCATATTGGCGATATCGTCACTGAAAATACGCGCTACCGGGCTGGAGATGACCGCTGGATGCAGTGGGTTCGTTCCAATGGGTGATTCAACCGGCTCATAATGCTCCGGAAAAGGGCCATCATTCATTTTGTCGATCGAGAACAGGCGTGCAACGCCCTCCGGGTTCATGATAAATGGCCCGACATGGCTGTCTGGCGCAGACGCGTTATAATCCGCAACATCCATCCCTGCCCATTTTTGACCATCCCAGTGCAGCAGTGCGCGTTTTGCATCCCAGGGCTTACCGGACGGATCGGCAGAGGCCCGGTTATACAGAATCCGACGGTTGGCTGGCCACGACCATGCCCATCCTGGCGTACAGCCCAGCCCATAAGGATCGCTGTTATCGCGATTCGCCATCTGGTTACCCTGCTCCGTCCAGCTGCCGCAGTAGATCCAGCAGTAACTGCTGGTAGATCCATCATCACGAAGCTGGGCAAAGCTGCTGAGCTGCTCCCCTTTTTTCGCGATTAACCGACCTTCTGCGTCATACAGATCCTGAAGCGCCATACCATTTGCCTCACGGGCAAGCTCCTCGGGATGCGGATCGTAGGGATCGTTATAATTCCAGTTGAGATTGAGTAAAGGCTGCGGATTAGCCCCGCCCTCTTGCTGGTAAAGCTCTCGCAATCGCATAAAGAGCCGTCCCAGAATTTTACCATCATGTAATGCCTCGCCTGGTGGCTCTGCCGCCGCCCAGTGCCACTGTAGCCACCGGCCGGAATTCACAATCGATCCGTTCTCTTCGGCAAAGCAGGATGACGGCAAACGGAAGACTTCGGTCTGGATCGTCTCTGGCTTAACATCATTCATTTCGCCGTGGTTTTGCCAGAAGTTGGAGGACTCTGTTACCAGCGGATCAATGACCACCATATATTTGAGCTTTGAAAGCGCGCGAGACGATTTGTTTTTATCGGGGAAGGCAGCAAGCGGATTGAAACCCTGAACAATATAGCCGTTGATTTTGCCCTCCAGCATCAACTCGGCCTGCGTCATCACATCATAAAGACGATCCCATTTCGGCAACCAGTCATAGCCCCAGTTATTTTCCGCAGTGGCATGTTCTCCCCAAAAGCTTTTCATCATACTGACGAAAAACGTGGGCGTGTTCTGCCAGTAGTTCACCTCATTAACCCCCAGTGCAGGCGGTGTAATTTGTGAAATATAGGTCTGATAATCTGGCTGATGTTCTGAAGGCAGAGGCATGTAGCCCGGCAGATTGGTCGACAGTAATCCCAGATCGGTGTAGCCCTGAATATTCGAGTGACCGCGCAGCGCATTAATGCCACCGCCCGCCATACCGATATTGCCGAGCAGCAGCTGCAACATGGCCGCTGCCCGGATAATTTGCGCACCGGAAGAGTGATGAGTCCATCCCAGCGCATACAATATCGTTGCTGTGCGATTAGGCACGCTGGTGCTGGCCAGCATTTCACAGATACGGGTGAAGTCTGCGACTGAGGTCCCACATAATCGATTCACCATCTCTGGCGTATAACGTTCGACGTGCTTTTTAAGCAGATTCCACACACAGCGCGGATGACGCAGTGTGGTATCCCGTCGCGCATTTCCCTGTTCATCGAGCTGATAGAACCAGCTGGATTTATCATACTGCTTCTTATCCGCGTCAAAACCGCTGAACAAGCCGTTATCAAAGGCGTAATCATCGCGAATCAGCAGGCTGGCATTGGTGTAATGCCGGACATATTCATGCTGAATACGGTCATGTTCAATCAGGTAGCGGATGACGCCAAGCAGGAACACGTTGTCCGAACCGGCGCGAATCGGCGCATAGACATCGGCAACGGCGGCGGTTCGGTTGAAACGCGGGTCCACCACAATCACCGTGGCGTCATTTTTAGTCTGCGCCTCAATAACCCATTTAAACCCTACCGGATGCGCTTCAGCCGCATTGCCCCCCATAACCAGCACAACGTTGGCATTTTTGATATCGACCCAGTTATTGGTCATGGCGCCGCGGCCGAACGTTGGAGACAGCGCAGACACCGTGGGCCCATGACACAAACGTGCCTGGCAGTCTATCGCGGTCATGCCTAAACTGCGGGCAAACTTACCATCGAGCATGCCCGTCTCGTTACTGGCCGCCGAGGAGCACAACATGCCCGTTGTGGTCCAGCGGTTAACCGTGACGCCTTGGGCATTTTTCTCAATAAAATTCGCATCGCGATCGTCTTTCATCAGACGGGCAATGCGGTTGATGGCCTCATCCCAACTGATGCGCTGCCAGGTGTTTGATCCCGGCGCACGATACTCGGGGTACTGCAAACGGGTTTCACTGTGAATATAATCCAGTACACCGGCCCCTTTCGGGCAGAGCGAGCCACGACTGACCGGATGGTCCGGATCGCCCTCTACGTGGTAGATACGTTCTCTCACGTTTTTAGCGGTGTCGCCCAGGCTGTAAATCAACATGCCGCAGCCGACAGAGCAGTAGGTACAGTTATTGCGTGTCTCTTTCGCTTTTATCAGTTTGTATTGACGGGTTGCTGCCTGCAAAGAGAAAGAGGATAAAAATCCGAGAGATGCAACAGTGGTTCCGGCCAGGCCGCCTGCGCAGATGCGGAAGAATTTTCTTCGGCTGAGTTCCATGTAGCCTCCAGAGTAAAAGAACAACAACTAAAAGTTGCACAGACTATAAGGTTATTTAGTCCCGAAAACCATTGACTCTGTATGGTTATTGATGCAGCGCAATATTCTATTTGTTAAGCCCGATCGCAGTGTTGATTAAAACGGGTGCAGAAGCTGTTTTGCGCTATCTGCGGCACGCTCTCAGAGAGTGCTCACAGTGACGAGAAGCCTGAGAGCCGCACAATGCTGGGCACAACGCAAAAAAAAGCGAGGCCGAAGCCTCGCGTAGGGTTGCCGACGTTAATCGTAATAAGGCACCTTACGATCGGTACCGTTAATATTGATGAGCACAAAACCCGTCGGCGTCGTTTTGTTGGTCGGTGTGCCAACCGCGGTAGCGAGGGTCACCACGCCTTTTTCATTGGCTCCCAGCCCTGCCACGCCATTGTGCAATCCAAAGCGTGCCGCTGGCTTGAGCGTTCCCACCTTCGATACGTCATCAACCAGCGACATATCACTTTGAAACAGGGAACAGGAACCCGTATCAAAGCGCGTTGGTCCGGTGGTTTTCAGGTTAAACATGGTTTCGCCGCTGTTGGCTCTTAGCTTAACCCACACGCCAGCATAGGTGGTGCCCACCCGGTTGTAACGGATATCAATAACCGCTGGCTGCCCCATATGACAGGCATCAGCCCAGACCGTATCCAGTCGTTGCAGGTTGATCCAGGTCTTCCCGGTGCCGGGCATGTTGATGGGCGATCCTGCTGTCCCCGAAGGCGTGGTGTTATCCGCTTTACCGATCAACTCAATGACCCATTGCTGATTGGGTGACGGGAAAAACACCTGACCTAAACGGTACCAGTTATCCGTCTCGGTGTTATTCACCACCTTGTAGCCGCTAAAGTACCCTGCCCGCAGCGAACCACTCATAAAGGTGCCGTAGTTCTCGTCACGACGGTAACCATACTCAAAGGTGGAAAGCCATTTCCCCCCGACCAGATCCTGACTGAGTTTGGAGCCTGACTGCAGGTTAATATGACGCATTACCACGCGTGCATTATTCAGTATCAATGGCGCACTACAGTTCTCGACATTGAGCGTATCAATGGTCCAGCCGCCATCGGACAAATCGCCGGGATTGCGCGTATGTTCGATCCATACGTTGCGCATGATCGCCTGCGTCATGCGCGGCATATACAGCGTGGCATCGCCATAGCCCGTCTGGAAATTGGCATTACATAACTCAATGGCTGTGGAGTGATCCCAGACGCCTTTGGGTGAACCTGACCAGCCGATATCGAAAACGCGCGAGTAGGTGGTATTGGTATAGATTTGCTCAAACTTACTGTCGAGTGTGTCCTGCAGCTTAAAGATGGTTCCGCCGCTGCGCTGCCCCCGAAAGCAGCTGATATTAACGATTTGCCCTGCCATACAACTGTTTTCAAAAAACGGCTGAACATTGCTGCACATTTCAGGGGTAATGGTTGCCGTGTTGGTGACAGTATCGGCACTGGCCTGTCCGTCCCAGGTAATCCCGCGAATGGTGCTACGCCGAGCCTGAACTTTGAACAGGGTATTGGCACTTTTATCTGACACAATGGTGGTGCCGGGCAGAGAACCCAGCGCCAGATCGTCCCCGGCCAGACCAAAGAAGGGGATTTCCGTCTCACTCAAGTCCATGGGCATAATCAGGAAGCGCCCGCCAGGGAAACGTACCGGCAATCCCTTCATATTCTGGCTGTAAGTTTGTGACCAACCGAGAATACGTTTAAACGCATCGGTGTCATCCGTGACGCCATCGCCCTTTGCACCAAAATGCAGGATGTTCACTTCTCGCGGATCGTTGATTGAACGTTTCCAGTAGAAGCCGTTTCCTATGGCTACCGTACCGCCATCATCTTTTAAAATCGTGGTGCCGGTAAATCCCACAAAATCGCCGCCGCCACGAAAGCTGGAATCTTTATCGTAGTAGCGTTTCAGTACGGCAATTTCACCTGGTTTTGACGGCATGGTCGTACGAAGCTCAGCAAATGAGTTAACTTCAATCATGATATCCTCCTCAGGATAATAGGCTGTAAATCAGAAAGTTAAAGAATCTTTGGCAGCGGAATGACCACACAGGACATCCCATAAATCGTTATGGCTGTTAATGGCGCGCACGGTGCGAATATCTGCTTTGTGAGCGTCATCGCCATGGGTGTAGATGGGGGAAAAGAGAATGCAGGCTGAATCGCTGTAGGTGGCAGGTTTAAGGTTGGTGGTATTTGGACTGCTGCAGCTTGTCGCGAGCAGCAGCGTCATCAAGATTAAGGTTATCAGTCGCCACACGCTTCGCCTCCTCACTATTGCGTTGCTGTTGATGAGTAACATTCGCCATGCGATTTGCCTCTTGCCTGGCGCTGTCGGCTTCCGACCGGGCTTGCTGTTGCACCTTGCCGATCTTCTTACCTCCCACGTAGCTGGCAACGACGGCGATGATCAGTGCACCCATCGTCGCCAGTCCGTGCCAGCCGCTGGTAAACAGAGAAATAAACGTCATGATGTCTCCTTATTGCTGGGGCGCTTTTCATTCAGCAGGTTTTTCTGGCGAACAAATTGCGCGATGACGCCCATCGCCACCATGAAGGCGCCGATGAGACCAAGGTAATTGTGGGGAAGGATGCTCTTCACATCGTCAGGCAGCGTTTGCCAGGCATTCAGCGCAGACGACGGAAATGACTGAACCCAGGCGCTGAGCATTGACCCCAGCGAAGCCAGCCATACAGACCAGGTTTTAAATAACAATTTGGCGTGAGAAACAAACTGCAGCGTGGTGAAGCGCTGCATTAACAGCAGAATAATCACGACAACTAATACCGCGATAATAAAAAACAGCCATCTCATAACAGCCCCCGATAAACGTCGTAGTTACCGCTGCGCATAACGTCAGCATGACGTCTCACTCGACCGGGCGTTTGCCGTGCCCACAGGCTGTTAAGCATGGCATCGCCCGCCTCCGTAAAGTGTTCACGAGCGATTGCGCTGAGCATATTTTTAAACTGTAAAACCCCATCAACGCCCAACTGGTACGCCATGCTCAACAGCACGTCGGTACGCGCATCATTGCACTTTGCCAGCACCTGTTTCAGGGGAGCGCGACTCTGCATATCTGTCATCTTGTTTTCCAGAATGCATTGCTTCCAGACATCGCCTACGCGGCGCGGCACCCGCAGGACATAGTTGCTTAACGATGCGCCTTTAGGGCCAATCCGGATGCCGGCGGCGACCGTGGGGAACCCCAGGGTGTCGAGATAAGGCATTTCAGCGTAACCTTCTTCAAAATTCAGAATTGCAATAATCTGGCTCATAAAAACTCCTTAGTAAGGGTGCAGGCAACCCATCCCGTGCGGGAAAACATAAAACAAACTGATTAGTGCCAGAGATAAACGCAGCGGGAATTGCGATTAAAGGTGCAGCAGCACTAAAGCATTTGCGCAAAGGTCAGGCTCAGGAAGGAAGGATGGCGTTACCTGCAACAGGCAGTGAATCAACAGCGGTCACACGATTCAGCGAACCGCGTAGAGATGAACATGGGGCAGACAACAGTTATCAAAACCCGAGACGTCTTGATTTCTCAGGCGCGGCGCGGTTACAGCACGATCGACCGCTGGGGTAACCTGCCGCTGACAAATTTGTTCAGCACGCCGCAAAGGACGCGTTTCGGGTGGGTAGTTAAGTGCTTCGTCAATGCTTTGTTTAAGACGGTTGAGAGGTTGACGCCGCTGATGACGGCGGGTACGTGCATTGCCCATAAAAACGCTTTTGCCATAATGAATTATCGCCATAACTCCTCCTGTGAATGAGTCTTTGGCGATAGGGTGGCAGGCGAGCGTTTTGGGTTTGAAGAACAAGCTCGAATGTCGCTGAATGGTGTTCACAGGCTCTCCTCCCGGCTGAATAATCAGTCAGGTGGAAGGGTCAGCAAAAGGGTACAGGCGGCATCTGACGACGCTGCATTATGCGCATCCACCCCATCCCAAAGCTCATTGGCTTTTGGGGGGTTTGATTCGCGCTTGTGCAGCGCCTCAATTGTTTAAGAGCGTTTCATCCATGTGGTAACACGTTCTTTCATCCATGCTCAAATTATTAACAGGTTCTTATGCTTTATCAAACACCACTGGTTAATTTATTTTTTACCATAAGTTAACTTTTTGAATTTAGACCGATTATTTTTTTGCCTTACAGGTGGCCCAGCCTGCTGAATTGTCTATCCCAGAATGTGATACTGCCCGGCCTGACTCATAATGACTTTTGCCAGCACGTTTAAATTCCCCGCCTCATTCCTGTCCAGATACCAGGTTTCATAACGCTTATTATCTGATATGACGGCAATTCTTTTGTGTTGCAGTTGCAGCCGCTTGAGATACAGCTGTTCATCCAGGGTGAAAATATAGATACCGTCGCCGTCAAACTGTTGGACGCTTATGTCCACAAACAGCTGATCGCGTGGTGCAAAAGTGTCGGACATGGCATCGCTGTTGATCGCAATTAATCGAATATGATCTGCCGGACGGCCGCTGAACAACACGCGGGCTTCATCCTGACCGTATTCGATGGCCTGAATGGTTTCGACAAAATCGTCCCCCACAGGCAGACCTGCGCCTGACTTCTGCCCTAAATCAAAACTGTTCACGCGGAAGGTGTTTTTTTGGCAGGGGACGTCGTGAAGCGGGTAAGGTTCGGGATGCTGATCCATACCATATTGCAACCACTCTACCCGCACGCCAAGCAGCTGGCTGAGCGCCAGTAAATTGCCATTATCAGGCACAGACTGAGCGTTAAACCATTTCCACACGCCCGGCGCTGAAATCTTACAACCCTGGCGTTGTAACGCGCAGGCGACCTGTTTGTTGCGTCCGTGTCCTGTAATGCCCGCACTTTCACAAGCGGCTATCAGCCTGGCGGTGAAAGCTTGTCGGGTACTCTCTTTTTTAACCATCAGTTAATAATCGACCATTGAAGAGGAGCTGAATGTTATTTTCATTATTGCTACCAGTTCATTTTATATTACCGCCAGTTTACTACCTAACCGCATTACTAAGCATTTCTGATTATTATTTGCAGTTTTACCGCACAGCGAACCATAAAACAGGGCGCAAAGCCGCGTACCGTCTCACCTTTCAGCAATCTTTTGTAAAAAATTGCACAGCGGCCGACTCATCCCCGCAGTAAAAAATAATCCCCACCGCTTAAAAAGCCATCAACGGCGGAAAAACTCTACCATTGAGTGGTGCGGAAAAAAGCAGCATGAAAAAAAACGGGGGCCTGAATGGGCCCCCGTTTGTTTAAAAAATACCGTTATGCACGCAGGGTATCATCACCCCAGGCAATCCATTTGTAGGTGGTCAGCGCCTCCAGCCCCATAGGACCACGGGCATGCAGTTTTTGCGTACTGACCGCCACTTCTGCGCCCAGACCAAACTGCGCACCGTCGGTAAAACGGGTACTGGCGTTTACGTACACGGCCGAAGAGTCGACCTGCTTAACGAAACGCGCCGCGTTTTGCGTGCTGCGGGTCAGGATAGCGTCTGAATGCTGCGTGCCGTGCATACGAATATGCGCAATCGCCTCATCCATATCTGCGACCCGCTTGACGTTAAGATCAAGCGACAACCACTCATCGTCATAGTCGCCCTGTTGCACGGCAGTAACGCTGGCCGGCCCCTGCTGCAGCTGCGCCAGAATATTGGCATCGGCATGCAGAGGGATATTCTCTTCAGCCATGCGGGCAGTAAAAGCGGGCAGGAAACGGTCAGCAATGGCGGTGTCAATCAACAACGTTTCCAGAGAGTTGCAGGCACTGGGGCGCTGCTTTTTCGCATTGACGATGATGTCCAGCGCTGGTGCGATTTCCATCGTCTCATCGATATAAATATGACAAACCCCAATCCCACCGGTAATGACCGGGATGGTCGCGTTCTCTCGACAGAGCTTATGCAGACCCGCCCCGCCGCGCGGAATCAGCATATCCACGTAACGATCCAGTTTGAGTAGCTGATTCACCAGTTCGCGATCCGGATTTTCGATAGCCTGAATCGCTGCCGCCGGTAAACCGTGCTGCTGGAGTGCGTTCTGAATCACCCGCACCGTAGCCGCATTGGTGCGCCACGTCTCTTTCCCACCGCGCAGAATGGCTGCGTTACCGGTTTTTAAGCACAGACTGGCGACATCCACGGTGACGTTTGGACGCGCTTCATAAATCACGCCAATCACGCCCAGCGGCACCCGGCGGCGCTCAATCCGTAGCCCGCTATCCAACTGACCGCCATCCATCACCTGCCCGACCGGATCGGCTAACTGGCAGACCTGGCGAACATCGCTGGCAATCGCGCTGAGGCGTGCTGGCGTTAAGGTCAGACGATCGAGCAATGCCTCACTCATTTTGTTCTGCCGCGCCTCAGCCAGATCCTGCTCATTCGCGGTCAAAATAACGCGGCTTTCCGCTTCAAGTCGGTCAGCAATCGTCAGTAAAACCTGATTTTTTTCGGCTGCAGACAGATCCGCCATTGCCCAGGCCGCGGCACGCGCCGCCTTACCCATTTCTTCAAGCATATTCGTTCCTTAGCTGACGATCATGTCGTCACGATGTACCGCAACCGGCCCGTACTCATAGCCCAGAATGTCGCTGATCTGTTGACTGTGGTGGCCTGCGATCATGCGCATCGCGTCGCTGTTGTAGCGCGAGACGCCGTGGGCGATATCGCGCCCCTGCAGGCTGCGAATACGGATCACTTCTCCGCGAGAGAAATTGCCCTGAATATCGCGAATACCTTTAGGCAGCAGTGAGCTGCCGCGCTCAATAATCGCGGCAAGCGCGCCGTCATCCACGGTGATCTCACCGGCCGGCGGCGCACCAAAAATCCAGCGCTTACGGTTTTCAAGCGGCGTTTGCTGAGCATGAAACAGGGTGCCCACCGGCTTGCCCGCAATTACGTCACTAATGACGCCGCTTCGGCTGCCCGCAGCAATAATCACGTCAATACCGGCCCGGCAGGCGACATCTGCAGCCTGGAGTTTAGTCGACATCCCGCCCGTGCCTAATCCTGATACGCTGTCGCCCGCCAGGGCCCGCAACGCGTCATCGATGATATGAACATCGCTGATTAATTCAGCATCCGGATTATTGCGCGGATCGGCGGTAAAGAGTCCCTGCTGGTCGGTCAGCAAAAGCAGTTTGTCCGCGCCGCCCAACATTGCTGCCAGCGCAGAGAGGTTGTCATTGTCACCCACTTTGATTTCAGCGGTGGCAACGGCGTCATTTTCGTTAATGACGGGCACGATGTGGTTGTCCAGCAAGGCACGCAAGGTATCACGCGCGTTCAGGAAGCGTTCGCGATCTTCCATATCGGCGCGGGTCAGTAACATCTGACCGATATGAATGCCGTAGATGGAAAACAGCTGTTCCCACAGTTGGATAAGACGACTTTGCCCCACCGCAGCTAACAGCTGCTTTGAGGCGATGGTCGGCGGCAGTTCGGGGTAACCCAGATGTTCACGACCGGCTGCCATCGCGCCAGAGGTGACAATCACAATACGATGGCCGGCGGCGTGCTGTTGCGCGCACTGACGCACTAATTCCACCATGTGCGCTCTGTTTAACCGACGTGAACCGCCGGTAAGAACGCTGGTACCCAATTTGACCACAAGGGTCTGACTGCCACTCATGTTGTCCTGCCGTAAAAAATTTCTGTGAACGGACTTTTTAACAGGTGCAGTGAGGGAAGCCAACAGCCTGTAAGGGAAAAACTGCAAATTTCGCAGAGCGTCAATTAGACCAAAAGTTCCCCATTAACAACAAAACATCAAAATTGTCATAAAAAGTTCATCATTGATCGGTAAAAAGTCCGTGTTTTACAAACTTTTTCATTAATGCCTCAAAAGTTTTCTTGTTGTAACAAGGCGGCAACTGAATGCCCCCCGGCCTGTTGACTGAGCATCCGGAGAATAAAGGCAGCCATGCCTGTAACAAGAAGACGTTGAGGACAAAAAAATTTTACTCATTGGGATTGATAGCAAATGAAGAAAAGTACACTGGCAATCGTGGTATCTGCTCTGGCCCTGACCTCTGCTGCTCAGGCCGCTGAAGTTTATAACAAAGACGGTAACAAGCTGGATTTCTACGGCAAGGTTAAAGCCGAGCATTACTTCAGCGATAATGCCGGTGCTAATGGCGATAAATCTTACGTGCGTATTGGCTTTAAAGGACAGACGCAGATTAACGATATGATGACCGGTTACGGCCAGTGGGAATATCAGTACAACGCCAACAACTCAGAAGGCTCCGATGCGAACAGCGGCAACAAGACCCGTCTGGGATTTGCCGGTCTGAAGTTCTCTCAGTACGGTTCATTCGACTACGGCCGCAACTATGGGGTGCTGTATGACGTTGAGTCACTGACTGACGTCTTCCCGGAATTTGGCGGCGATGGCACAGCACGTACTGACAACTTTATGGCACAGCGCGCCACTGGCGTAGCGACCTACCGTAACAACAACTTCTTTGGTCTGGTGGATGGCCTGAAGTTTGCCCTGCAGTATCAGGGTAAAAATGACGATAAAAGCGCGAACACACGTGGCTTAGGAACGAATAACGCCATCGATACAAGTCGTCAGAATGGTGACGGCTACGGCGCGTCACTGGGCTATACCATTGCTGATTCAGGCGTGAGCGTACTCGGTGCTATCACCTCTTCTGACCGTACTAACGCACAGCAGGCTGGCGTATATGGTCACGGTGATAAGGCCACTTCGTGGGGCACAGGTCTGAAATATGACGCTAACAGTGTTTATCTGGCGGCTATCTACACCGAAACGCGCAACATGACACCAATCAGCGGAACAAACCGTGTCGCGGGTGGTGGTGTTTCTGGATCTGCCAACAAAGCAGAAAACCTGGAACTGGTTGCTCAGTACCAGTTTGACTTCGGTCTGCGTCCATCCATTGGTTACGTTCAGACCAAGGGCAAAGATATCGAAAACGGTATTGGCAACGAAGACCTGGTTAAATACATCGACGTGGGCGCGACCTACTACTTCAACAAAAACATGTCGACGTTTGTTGATTATAAAATTAACCAACTGGATAAAGACAACAAGCTGGCACTTAACAACGATGACATCGTTGCAGTCGGCCTGACTTACCAGTTCTGATGAATCTGAGTCTTGCCTGACGAGAGTGACGGTCGAGGGATTGACGGCCCGCGTGATGGACAGACTTAGTGCTTTACCCTCAATGTGAATGTGTCTGTTAAAAGGGCGAGTTGCAAAACTCGCCCTTTCCTTTTGTGTTTTGTGTTCCGTCCCACCGCTCTGTCCGCTTTCCGGTACGTTGATGCGTAGGCAAACATTCCCGCCAGGCCCATAAAAAAAGGCCCCCGCAGGGGCCTGGTGTCAGG
The DNA here is from genome assembly GCF_007828605.1 of Pantoea sp. SJZ147. Taxonomy (NCBI): domain Bacteria; kingdom Pseudomonadati; phylum Pseudomonadota; class Gammaproteobacteria; order Enterobacterales; family Erwiniaceae; genus Pantoea; species Pantoea sp. SJZ147. The sequence continues at coordinate 65,548 of NZ_VIVB01000003.1, read as the reverse complement.
CGCTGAGTTTTATCGGTTTTTCATCAAAGTCACTGGCTGGCACCAGATCCAGTTCAAACTCTTTCAGCATCGTTTTTAAACGGCCGTGGAAATTACGTAAGGTTTCTTCCACGCGGGCATTGTTATCTTTGCCTTTGATCGTGGCAACTGACCAGTCGCCTTCTTTATCAAACAGGCCGATGTGATAAACGTAGGTAAAGTGATCGGCTTGCGCTTCCAACTCCATCCACCAGCCCCAAAATTCACGCAACTCAGGCGCAGGCTTTACATTCACGCAGGCAGCCAGGCAGTCGAAGAAAAAACGGGTTTCGCTACACTTTCCATCGCGTATGTAAGGTCCCAGTTCCGTGAAGCGTTTAAGCAGGCGACTGCGGGGATGACCACTCGGTAACGTCATGCTAATTCTCCATAAGGACAGGCTTGATATTCCGAACCGTAGCAGCCGTGCTGCACTCTCTTTTGACGATCCGAATGATTCCAGCTAGTAGTTGTAGCAAACACTGTAAATTTTGCCAGCTATCTTTTCAAACGCTGGGCCAGCCAATCGCAGATTTCATTAAGCCCTTTATCAAAACTGGCGATGACCGGTTTTACGGGAATTAACAAGGCCTTACCTTGCGACGAGGAGTTAGCGATTAATTTGCTCTCTTCCTCGGGGCTGAAGAGATCGTTAGGCCAGTGTGCAGACAGCATCGGCGTTGACGTTCTTCGTCCCAGAAGCCCCTGATTTTTCAGCGAGTAGCTGAGCAACTCAGCCCGTAATGCGCTGTCCGTTGTGCCAGTCATGCCAAGTCGGCTCGCAAGCATGTCCATGTACATATCCGGCACCTTGTTCTGCAGCGTGGCCTGCGTCAGCAAACTGTGCACAATCGGCCCCAGACAGGCCACCGCCCGCATCCGCGGTGCTTCCAGATAGGCCAGACGCACCGCGACATTCGCGCCAAAGCGGAAGCCCAGCGCGGCAACGCGTGTATGATCGATCCACGGCACGGACGCCAGATCGCGCAGTACCTGCTGATGCAGAAAGCTGGTGTCCTGACTGAGCTTCCACTTCATTGAATTCCCGACGGAAGGCATATCAAGCGTCAACATGGCGATACCACGCGGTGCCAGATAGTCATGGAACAGACGATAATGATCGGTTTGCAGCGAATCCAGCGCACCACAAAACATCACCGTGGGATAAGGTGCCTCCACAGCAGGCGGCATGTGCAGAAAACCACTGACCGGGCTACCGCCTTCAATGGGGAAGGTCAGCGTTTTGAGTTCTCCGGGTAGCCGGCGGGTTGCCTCGTCATAAGCGCGGCTGGCGAGCGTTTGTGCCTGATCAGCCAGTTCATCGCCTTTGATATAAGGATACGCCGCCACGCTATAGAGGTGCGACGCATGAAGCCAGTCATGACCGGCCCGATCGTGTTCACTTTCGTTCGCCTCAAGCGCCCGCTGCTGCCAGAAGCCCGCCTGCCTGCTCCACTCGAAGTTCCAGTTGCCATTACGGTAACCAATGACCGTATCCAGCAGCGCCGGATGGGTGTGCTCAGCGTCGCTGATTGCGATACGAGCCAGCACCTCGCTGACCTCCTGCGATGGCAAACCACGCCAGGCCCACATCAACTTGTTAAGCATGCGATACCAGCCACGCTGGCTATCGCCATCCAGGGCGGAGTGCACCTCATGCGTGGCGTGACGACGCAGTCGTACCAGAGATGAGGTTTCGGGGTGTTTAAAACGAGGCTTGAACAGCTCAACGCTCAGGTTTTTGCCAGGCATGTTACCTCTCTGACAGCATTAACAGCGGTAAGTAAGTGTACTGTACCGCGAAACAAGTCGCGAGGCGTAGAAAGCACAACGCCCGGAAAACCGGGCGTTGTTTGTGTTACATCAATCAGCTTTTCACAATCGGTGGAATGTAAACCACGCCCATGTCCCACGGCTGCTCAATCCAGGTGTTCTGCGGAATATCAACAACATAATCGTCCACCAGCTCGCGGCCAGCAGGCTTAGCAAAGATGGTGCAGAAACGGGCTTTTGGGTACATTTCGCGGATGGCTTGTGCGGTGCCGCCAGTATCAACCAAGTCGTCAATAACGATAAAGCCTTCACCGTCGCCTTCAGCGCGTTTCAGGACTTTCATTTCACGCTGGTGATCGTGGTCATAGCTGGAAATACACACGGTATCGACATAGCGAATACCCAGTTCACGTGCCAGCAGCGAAGCCGGTACCAGACCGCCGCGGCTGACTGCAATAATGCCTTTCCACTGTTCAACAGGAAGCAGGCGTTGAGCCAGTTTGCGGGCATGAATCTGCAGCATGTCCCAGGTAACAACGTATTTTTCGCTCATAAATAGGTATCCCAGCCAGTCAGTGTGGCTTAAAAAATGTGCAACGGGGAAAAGGTTGCGCGAGATTATAAGGACATGACGCGCTAAAAACCAGCACCTGGCTTCTGGTTGCGGTTTTTTAGCGCGTTGAATAACACACCGAGTCAGAAACAGTGATATTCTCGCCCTATCTCGTCAGTTCTCTGACGGCGATCTTTTACTGGAACTTCGCAATGTCCGGCCCGGCCGGCGCACTGACACAGGAGACTTGTCGTGTCTGAATTGTCCCAACTCTCTCCACAGCCACTGTGGGATATTTTCGCTAAGATTTGCTCTATTCCGCATCCCTCTTTCCATGAAGAAGCGCTGGCAAGCTATATCGTTGGCTGGGCCAAAGAACAAGGTTTCTGGTGTGAGCGCGATCAGGTAGGCAATATTCTGATCCGTAAACCAGCCACGTCAGGCATGGAAAAACGCACGCCGGTTGTGTTGCAGGCCCACCTTGATATGGTGCCGCAGAAAAACAACGACACCGTACACGACTTCACCAAAGATCCTATTCAGCCTTATGTTGATGGCGAGTGGGTCAAAGCGCGCGGTACGACGCTGGGTGCCGACAACGGTATTGGTATGGCATCTGCGCTGGCCGTTCTGGCGGACAGCAGCCTGACCCACGGTCCGCTGGAAGTGTTGTTAACCATGACCGAAGAAACCGGCATGGATGGCGCGTTTGGCTTACAGCCAGGCTGGCTGCAGGCGGATATTTTGATCAACACCGATTCGGAAGAAGAAGGTGAGATCTACATGGGTTGCGCAGGTGGTATCGACTTCGTTACCACGCTTCCGCTGACGCGTGAGGCGGTGCCAGCTTCCCACGAAAGCCTGAAGCTGACCCTGAAAGGCCTGCGTGGCGGTCACTCCGGCGCGGATATCCACATGGGCCTGGGCAATGCGAACAAATTGCTGGCGCGTTTCCTGGCGGCCCATGCGGCAGAGCTGGATCTTCGTCTGGTTGAATTCACCGGTGGTACGTTGCGTAATGCAATCCCACGTGAAGCCTTTGCCACCGTGTCTGTGGATAGCAGCAAAGTAGACAGCCTGAAATCGGCCGCCGCCGGCTTCCTGGCTGCGTTGCAAAATGAACACGGCGTAAAAGAGAAGAACATTGCCTTTGTCAGCGAGCCGGTTGCCCATCAGGGTGACGCGCTAACCACAGAGAGCCGTGACCGCTTCCTGAATCTGCTGAACAGCACGCCAAACGGTGTTATCCGTAACTCAGACGTCGCCAAAGGCGTGGTCGAAACCTCGCTGAATGTGGGTGTGGTCACGATGGAGGCAGATAAAGCAGAAATTAACTGCCTGATTCGCTCACTGATCGATACCGGGCGTGATTACGTCGTGCAGATGCTGACCTCACTCGGTCAGTTGGCAGGCGCACAAACGAAGCCAAAAGGTGGCTATCCCGGCTGGCAGCCAGACGCGGACTCGCCGATTATGGCGCTGACCCGTGAAACCTATGTCGCGCTGTTTAATAAGACGCCTAACATCCAGGTGATTCACGCAGGTCTGGAATGCGGCCTGTTCAAAAAGCCTTATCCTGACATGGATATGGTTTCGATTGGACCAACGATTACCGGCCCTCACTCACCTGATGAGCAGGTGCATATCGAGAGCGTGGGGCTTTACTGGAAACTGCTGACAACGCTGCTGAACGTGATACCTGAAAAGTAATTCAGGCGCGTTAATCTCTCTGAGGGTTTATGTTCAACATAAACCCTTTTTTTATCGGCTATTTCGGCCTGACGTCCTTTCATCGCCAGCCACTAAGCATTAGCTTTCGCCACCGCCCGCTAAAACAGTAAAAAGCGTTTATCCGACCCGCAGATTGACATTTTCTGTCGTGCAGCCGGTGCAATAATGTCCCAAAGCCAACCTTTCTCTGACAACGGCATCAGGTCATCTGTGTACCGGAGAGCCGTTCTTCACAACGTGATTAGAGGGTGCATGAAGACGTTATTGCTCACCAAACAGGAAGTCAGTCAGCTCATCAGCACCGACGACGTGATTGATGCGGTGGAAGAAGCCTATAAAGCCTTCAACAGCAATCTGGTGGAACAGCCGGCCTATATCGGTTTGCACCTTCCCGCGCCGCGTGGGGAAATAGACTTTAAAACCAGTTATTACAAAAGCAACGAACTGATTTCGATGAAAGCCTCCTCTGGCCCCTTTCCACAGAACCCTGTGGAATATGGCCTGCCGAGCGGCATGGGAACGGTAATATTGTTTGATGCCCGGACCTGTGCGCTGTGCTGCGTGATGGATGGTAGCCTGATTACCGGTCTGCGCACTGGCGCATCGGGTGCCGTTTCCGTGAAGGCACTGGCACGCACAAGCGCCAAAAAATTGACGATGATTGGCACAGGTAATCAGGCCAGGATGCAGGTAAGAGCCATCGACAGGGTTATGCAAATTGAAGAGATCCATGCCTGGAGCCGCACGCCAGCATCCCGGCTGGCCTTTAAAAATGATATTGAAAGCGAGTTTGGTATCCCGGTCACTGTGGCGGATTCCTGCCAGGCGGCGGTAGCGCAAGCCGATATCTTGATTACAACGACCCGGGGCAAAGGGCCGCTGCTCGAAGCCAGCTGGATTAAGCCTGGCACACATATCATCGCCATTGGCACCGACCAGCAGGGTAAACAGGAATTTGATCCTCACATTTTCAGCCGGGTAAAAGTGGTCGTGGACTCCCTGTCTCAGTGCACGCAAAAGGGTGAAACCTGGCACGGGCTGAACAGGAATATCATCCGTGAAAACGACATTCATGCTGAAATCGGTGAGATATTACTGGGGAAGAAGCCAGGCAGAGAAAGCGAGGAGGAAATTACCTTTTTTGACTCCACCGGCCTTTCTATTCAGGACAACACGACCGCCGGCAGAATTTACCGCAATGCCCTCGAAAAAGGTGTCGGTACGTATTTTGCATTTTTTGAATAACGTTTTTCCTTCAGATAAAGGTAACCGTGATGACGCGTCAGTATCCGACCCTGCAAGATATTCATGAAGCGCAACAGCGTATCGCTGCGCATATTCGTCACACACCGTTGTTGCGCGCCGATAAAATCGAAAAACAGGTGGGCTGCCAGCTTTATCTCAAGCCGGAGACGCTGCAAATTACCGGTGCGTTTAAAATTCGCGGTGCGCTAAATAAAGTGCTCTCTCTGCCCGTTGAGGCTTTTGCCAACGGTATTATTTCCAGTTCGTCAGGCAATCATGCTCAGGGGCTGTCGTACGCAGCCAGAATGCTGGGTGTAAAAGTTGTTCTGGTCTTGCCGGTCACCACGCCAAAAATCAAAATCGAAAATACCCGCGCGCTGGGAGCAGAGATTATTTTGTTTGATGGTGACAACGCCTCGCGCTGGAAAGAAGTGTATGAAATTGCCGAAGCCAATAACTATGCGGTGGTGCATGGCTTTGAAGATCCGATGGTCATGGCCGGACAGGGCACGATCGGTTGCGAAATATTAGATGATTTACCGGATGTGGATACCGTCATTATACCGCTGGGCGGCGGCGGTCTGCTTTCTGGTGTCGCCACGGCGCTGAAAGAAACCCGTCCGGCGGTCAGAGTCATTGGCGCTGAGCCTGCCCTGACGCCTAAATATTATCAAAGCCGGATCAATAAACAGCCTACTTCCCTGCCGCTGCAAAACACCATCGCTGACGGCTTAAGAATTAGCGTACCGGGACGCAATCCCTACCCGATTATTGAGAAGTATGTAGACGAGATTATTCTGGTGGATGAAGAACACATTATTCAGGGCATGCGCGTTCTTGCCAGGGATGCAAAATTAATTGCGGAACCGGCAGCCTCAATTGGTCTCGGTGCGCTACTGGCGGGTTCGGTGAGTCTGAAACCCGACGAGAAAGTCTGCGTCTTGCTGACGGGCGGAAACTGGGATCTGGCCGACTTAGCCGAGGTCTACGCACTGAAATAACCGGTTCTGTAACCCTGTTCTGCAGGTTAAGACCTTATCTGAAGCCTTACCCTGCCTGCCACATTCAATCAATCTCCCTTGAATCGTGAAAGCGCATGACTGACTTTACAATTTTCGGTTAGTCATTCGCAGCATAATCCGCTGGGGGAATGCCGCTTCCTACCGCTAAATCACCAACTTACTGCGCTTAACCAGCTTTAGCCGCCATTATGTCCAGATGTCTGGATGGCTAATAAGTTTCTGTGCTAACTTATGCGCTTTCGGCTGTTGCCGTGCCTGATGCTTCAGGAAAAAATGTAGTCAGTGACTTTAATGGAGATCCCTGCAATGCATGCTTTAAATCGCCTTGAGATGCGTAACATCTCCATCGATTTTGGCGGATTTGCCGCGTTAACGTCGGTGGATTTTCTGAGTGAAGGTCACTCGATTCATGCGCTGACCGGGGCCAATGGGGCCGGTAAATCCACGCTGATGGCAGTGCTGTCAGGTGCCCATAGTCACTACAGCGGTGAGATTCTGCTGGACGGTAAACCGGTTTCGATTCGCAGCCCGCGGGATGCCAAACAGTTGGGTATTCACCTTGTTCAGCAGGAGGTGGATGTGGCATTAGTGCCACAGCTCAGCGTAGCGGAAAACATTCTGTTGGATCAGTTAGCAGAGCCAGGTCATGGTTTCCGCTGGAGCGATATTCGTCGCCGGGCTCGTCATCTGCTGGCCCAGCTGGATGCATCGATAGATGTTAAACGCCCGGTAGAGCGCTGCTCGCTGGCGGAAAAGCAGCAAATTCTGCTGGCCAGAGCCCTCTCCCATCACTGCCGCTTTCTGATTCTTGACGAACCCACTGCGCCGCTCGACCAGCACGAGAGCGAACGCCTGTTCGCTGTCGTCCGTCGTCTGCAAACCAGCGGCATAGGTGTCGTGTTTATTTCTCACCGTATCCACGAGCTGAAGGCCATTTGCGACCGCCTGACGGTGCTGCGCGATGGACGACTGATTGAAAGCGGCCCGATGGCGGCGCTGAGCGGTGAGCAGATTGTTGAAAAAATGCTGGGGCATCCGTTAACCGATATCTATCCACCGCGGCGTCCATCGCAGCCGCAGCCCGTGATCATGGCGGTGGACGGTTTGCATGATGAACACCTGCTGCAGGATATTTCACTGCGTTTGCATAAAGGCGAGATTCTGGGCATTGCCGGTCTGGCGGGCGCGGGGAAAACCGAACTGTGCAAGGCGCTGTTTGGTGCCAGTAAGAGCCGCGTTTCACGCGGTGAGTTGCACGGTAAACGCTGGAAGCCGCGATCGCCACACGACTCGGTGCAACAGCGCATGGCGCTGGTGCCTGAAGAGCGCCGTAAAGAAGGCATTTTTATTGATGAGTCGGTGGCGATGAACCTCAGCATCAGCGCAGACGACAGCTTTTCCCGCTGGAGCCTGTTTGGTCATCGTCAGGCCTGGCGCTGGGCAGAAGCGGTGATTCGCCGCCTCAGCGTGCGTACCACGGGCCCGGCGCAGCAACTGCGTCGGCTCTCCGGTGGCAATCAGCAGAAAGTGGCGATTGGCAAATGGTTGCGCAATAACGCCGATGTGCTGATTTTTGATGAACCGACCAAGGGCGTGGACGTAAAAGCGAAAACAGAGCTGTTCACGCTGATCAGCAACCTTGCCCATGAAGGCAAAGGCATTATTTACGCCTCTGGCGAATTTTCTGAACTGGTCGGCTTATGCGACCGTATTTGTGTGCTCTGGGATGGACGTATTGTGGCGGAGTTAGAGGGACGGCAAGCCACAGAAGAGACACTTTTGCTCTATTCCACCGGAGGAACCCCTGCGTGAGCAGTAGTAAAGACTTATCCCTGAAGCCAGCGTCTTCCTCGCTGCGCCATCAGCTGTTCGATTTCCTGTATAAGTGGGGCATGCTGCTAACGGTGGTGATATTGATCGCCGCTTTTGGTTTGGCTTCCGACAGTTTTCTGGAGCCGAACAACATCATCAATATTTTACGCTCCATCGCCATCGTAACCGTCATTGCGGTGGGCGTATCCGTTTCGCTGACCGTCGGCGGCTTCGATCTGTCCGTTGGTTCTACCGCCTCACTGGCGAACGCCCTGGTGATTTCGCTATTCGTCTGGTACGGCTTTGATACCACGGCGGCCATTGCCATCACGCTGGTGCTTTGTACATTGGTCGGGCTGTTCAATGCGTTTCTGATCGTGGTGCTGCGGATTCCCGACATGCTGGCGACACTGGCCACCCTGTTTGTGATTCAGGGCGTGGCAATGACCTACAGTTTTGGTGGCTCCATTACGGAAAATATGGTGCTGCCAAGCGGTGATATGGCTGAAGGCACGATTCCGGCAACGTTTAACCTGCTGGGGCAGGTGCCGACAATCGTTATTATCATGCTGGTTGTCACGGTCGTGGCACAGCTCGCATTATCCCTGACAAAGCACGGTCGCCGCATGTACGCGCTGGGCGGTAATCCCGAGGCCGCCAGGCTCTCTGGTATTCGCACGACACGTTATCGCGTGCTGGCCTACGTCATCGCGTCATTGTTAGCCGGGCTGGGCGGTATTTTACTGGCATCACGCATCGGATCGTCGCAGGTTAACGCGGGTGGCGGTTATCTGATGGATGCGGTTGCGGCAGCCTGGATCGGCCTTTCTCTGGCCGGTTCCGGTAAGCCGAATGCGCTGGGTACGTTGGTGGGTGCCGTCATTCTTGGCGTGCTGCAAAACGGTCTGGTGATGCTGTCGGTTCCCTATTACGCCATGGACATTATCAAAGGGCTGGTGCTGGCATTAGCACTGGCTATCACTTACGTACAGCGCCGCTAAGGCGCATCCCCAACTGGAGTTAAGAATAATGAAAAAGATAACACTCTCGCTGCTGGCATTCAGCCTGTTAAACGCCAGTACAGCGTTTGCCGACACCGTCACGCCAGTTCCTGCCGCTATCGCTAACCATGAAGGCCCGATACGCATTGCCGTCATCCGTAACCTTGGCTCAGACGACAACACCACACAGTTTGTTGCGGGGGCCATTCAGCAAGGCCGCCAGTTAGGCTTTAAAGTCAGTACGTTTCTCAGCAACGGCGACGATGCGCGCTTTCAGGATTTCGTGAATCAGGCGATCAGCCAGAAATACGACGGTATTGTGCTGTCCCACGGCAAAGCGCCGTACGCCAGTGCGCTGGTAAAACGCATTGCGGACGCCGGCATTAAGGTATCGGTATTTGATACGCCCGTGGACAACCCGATTCCGGGTGTCACAGTCACCGCGCAGGATGATGCGTCTCTGGCCCAGTTGTCGCTGGGACAGTTAATCAAGGATTTCAACGGCAAAGCCAACATTGTTAAATTATGGGTTGCCGGTTTCCCGCCGATGGAACGTCGTCAGGTTGTTTATGAGAAATTGCTGAAAGAGAACCCTGGCATTCATCAACTTGAGTCGATTGGCGCGGTATCAACGGATGTCCAGGGCGACACCGCCAATAAAGTTGGCGCTATCCTGGCGAAATACCCTAAAGGCAAGATTGACGCCATCTGGGGTGCATGGGACGCGTTCAGCCAGGGCGCTTACAAAGCGCTGCAGGAAAATGGCCGTACAGAGATCAAACTGTACAGCATCGATGTCTCGAATCAGGACTTGCAGTTGATGCGTCAGAAAGGCAGCCCGTGGGTACAGACTGTCGCGGTCGATCCTAAAACCATCGGGGCCGTCAATATGCGCCTGGTGGCAAACAAGATTGCCGGTGAAACCACGCCAGCTACCTATGAATTTAAAGCCGCTTCGATTTCTCAGCAGGCGCTTAACAGCCATCCTGGTGCGGTGAACGTGGCGTCGTTGAACAAAATCATTCCAGGCTGGGGCAGTAATGAGGATTTCGTCCAGCCGTGGTTTGCGACGCTGGAAGCAAAATATAAGAAGTAAGGGCTGGCGCCTGGGCAGGTGGCGTTCATGGCATGAACGTGGCTTTGGTTGGTGGCCTGGGCGGCATCCAGTCATAAAGCTCCGAGAAGGTTTCGCTCGCCAGGCGGCAGGCAGTTTCAGTCCGCCCCGTGCGGGCGACCGACAAGGGGCCGCCAGTCGCCGCGGCCCCCTGACCCCGGGCTGCCGGGTTGCCAGCCTGAGCGGCGTTCAGTCATAAAGCTCCGAGAAGGTTTCGCTCGCCAGGCGGCAGGCAGTTTCAGTCCGCCCCGTGCGGGCGACCGACAAGGGGCCGCCAGTCGCCGCGGCCCCTTGACCCCGGGCTCCCGTCCTGCCCACCCGCCGCTGCGCGGTCCCTTCGCTGCTTCAGGATTTCTCCCGGACCGCCAGGACGCGCCGTCCCTGGCGCGGCCTGGCTTTCGCCGACGTCCTGTCGGCTCATCCGGAAATCCTGCATCCGCTCAGCGGGACGGGAAGGCCGGCCCACTCCCCCGCTTTGATACCTGTGCCAAAACTACTTTCCGCGTCGCTTCAGATGTCAGAAAACATCGCTTCAGATGCCAGAAAAGCTTCACATCTTATTGCTGTTCATTTTTTCATTTTCGTCAGGCTTCCCTGTCTTCAGTTCTGATTACGCATGTTAACAACAGACAGGCGAAGCCGGTCTTTGGGAAAAATATACGCCCTCACAGGCGGGGGTTTGCTGGAGGCATCCGGCGCGCTGAGGAAAGAACGGAGGCCAGGACGGCGCGGCAGGGATGCCGCGACGAGGACGGCTGCCGGACGCCGGGATTGTTAAGGGGCTGGCGCAAGCCCCTTAACCCGACCGCCTGCTCGGACAGGCTGAAACTCCCCGACGCCTGGCGGGCGGAACATGCTCAGTGCAAAACCGTATCCCCACTACCTTGCAGGCAGAACACACCCGAAAAAAACGACATCGCCCACGCCAACAGGCAACCCCACATCAACTAAAGAATAAGCCCTCACAGGCGGGGGGTTGCTGGAGGCATCCGGCGCGCTGAGGAGAGAACGGAGGCCAGGACGGCGCGGCAGGGACGCCGCGACGAGGACGGCTGCGCCACGGAGGGCGCATCCGGACGGTCCGTCAGGCCGCAGTGAGTGACGAAGGGACAGCGACGGCTGCCGGACGCCGGGATTGTTAAGGGGCTGGCGCGAGCCCCTTAACCCGACCGCCTGCTCGGACAGGCTGAAACTCCCCGACGCCTGGCGGGCGGAACCTGCACAGTGCAAAACGGTATACCACCGCCTCGCAGGCAGAACCAAACCAAAGGAGGAATAAGCCCTCACAGGCGGGGGTTTGCTGGAGGCATCCGGTGCGCTGAGGAGAGAACGGAGGCCAGGACGGCGCGGCAGGGATGCCGCGACGAGGACGGCTGCGCCACGGAGGGCGCATCCGGACGGTCCGTCAGGCCGCAGTGAGTGACGAAGGGACAGCGACGGCTGCCGGACGCCGGGATTGTTAAGGGGCTGGCGTGAGCCCCTTAACCCGACCGCCTGCTCGGGCAGGCTGAAACTCCCTGCCGCCTGGCGGGCGGAACATACTCAGTGCAAAACCATAACGCCCAGCCGGGCAGAATATGCTCAATGCAAAACCGCATCGCCCGGGCCAGCCGGGCAGAACCAGAGCAAACCCCATCCCCGCCAACGGCGGAACTCCCCTATAATCCCAGCAGCAGTTGCCGCTCCAACTGCGGGTCCACCAGCGTCACATGCAATCCCACCAGCCGCACGCCGCGTCCAGCCCGGCGCTCATCCCAGGTTTTACGCGCCACGGCAATCATGTCGTCTTTATTCAGCACCGGCCAGACATGCTCCTGGGTCGTCTGCTGAAAGTCACTGAACTTCAGTTTCACGCCCTGACGCGCAATATGCTTATCGGGCCGTATCTGAGTTAAGCGCCGATCAAGCTCGGCATAGAGGTAATCAATAATCTCCAGGCAGCGTTCCCAACTGTCGATATCGTCAGCCAGCGTGCGCTCAACGCCCAGCGATTTACGTTCGCGTTCAACCACCACACCGCGTTCATCAATACCGTGGCTGCGCTCCCATAAGATCCGACCAAATTTACCGAAGCGCTTAAGCAGTAACGCCAAATCGGCTTTTTGCACATCGCCGCAGGTATGTAATCCCAGCTCTTCCAGCTTTTTTGCCGACACTTTTCCCACACCGGGAATTTTCGCCAACGGCAGCGCCAGTAAAAAATCAGACATCTGTGCAGGGGTAATGACAAACTGGCCATCAGGCTTGTTTAAGTCAGAAGCGATTTTGGCGAGAAATTTAATCGGTGCGATGCCCGCAGAGGCCGTGAGTTGGGTTTCCCGATAGATAGTGGCGCGGATTTCCTGGGCGATCAGCGTAGCTGATCCCTGACAGTGCGTGCTGTCGGTGACATCCAGATAGGCTTCATCCAGCGAAAGTGGCTCAATAAGGGAGGTAAAGCGTGAAAAGATGGCGCGAATCTGGCTGGATGCCTCTTTGTAAACTTCGTAGCGCCCGGGTAATAAACGCAGATGAGGACATAGCTTCAGTGCCATGCCCGTGGGCATCGCACTGCGCACGCCATATTTGCGTGCCGGATAGTTAGCGGTACTGATCACCCCGCGCCGATCGCGGCTGCCGCCAATCGCCATGGGAATATCGCGCAATGAAGGGTCATCACGCATTTCCACTGCGGCAAAAAAGCAGTCCATATCGACATGAATGATCTTACGCATCGCCCCTCCAGCACTGGATAAGTATACAGTCCAAAGAGGCTTGTGCAATATTTCTTGCAGTTGCTAACAAACTTTACAAATTTTCGGCGCTATTCCGTCAAAGAAATGGACATTTTGCTCTGCGCTGTATTGCTAAAAAAACACACAATGTTTAATGTTGCGCTGCGGTAGCGGAAAGTTCCGATAATGCAAACAGAGGCGCACTTATCGCGCCGTTGTTCTTCTTCACTTCAAGGTGTACACAGCATGGGCAAAATCGCACTTCTGTTTGCGATGATTTTACTGCCAGCCCTCAGCATGGCAATGACTCCTGAGCCGGTTCAGCCACTAGCGCCGGTGAGCAAAGAATTAAAGAAACAGTTAATCGGTACGCCGGTTTATATTCAGATCTTCAAGGAAGAGCGTACCCTTGAGCTGTACGGCAAGATTGGCAACGAATATCGCTTGCTGGATACCTATCGCATCTGCAACTTTTCTGGCGGCCTGGGGCCAAAACGTCGTGAAGGCGATTTTAAAAGCCCGGAAGGTTTTTACAGCGTAAAAATGAATCAGCTAAAGCCGGACAGCCGTTTCTATCGCGCGATTAATATTGGCTTCCCCAATCAATACGATCGCGACCAGGGCTACAGCGGTAACTATTTAATGATTCATGGCGACTGTAAGTCTATCGGCTGCTATGCCATGACCAATGCCTATATGGATGAGATTTTCACCTATGTGAATGCGGCATTACGTAATGGTCAGCAGGAAGTGAATATTGCCATTTATCCGTTTCGCATGACCGACAGCAATATGCAGCGTCATCGCTATTCCACCTATGCGGATTTCTGGAAGCAACTTCAGCCCGGCTACACCTACTTTGCGCAGTATCATCAGCCGCCGACCGTGAATGTGACCAGCGGCAGATATGTGATGAACAGCAGCCCGGTGATCACCCAACCTGAAGCGGCATCCCAGTCATTCCTGGCGCTCTCCAAGGTAAAATAATGCCCATTCGCCTGGCACAATTCGGTGCCAGGTTTCATTTCCCGTCAGCGGTTGTGTGGCAATGACGGTCACTATATCGTTCGCGCTGGTGTGTTTCTGGAAATCAATCTCCACGTCCTGATCAAGCAGTTGCGCCCGACCAAAAGGTGCACGGCGGGTAATCCAAAACAGATTGGTTGAGCAGAATGCCATTAAGTAGCGACCATCCGACAGCAGCATATTAAATACGCCTTTCTGCCGTAGCTCACCCGCCAGTTCCCCAATGTAGCGAAAGACCGCAGGCCAGTTCCCCGGCGTGCGCGGATAGCGCGTGGCCAGCTTATGCAGAATCCAGCAAAATGCCTTCTCGCTGTCGGTTTCCCCTACCGGACGAAACGTCCCGGTCTCCAGTTGCCTGTAGCCTTTAAGCTGCCCGTTGTGTGCATAAGTCCAGTGACGGCCCCATAATTCCCGGGTAAACGGATGCGTATTCTCCAGGGAGACCGGTCCACGATTCGCCTGGCGAATATGTGCCACGACCGAATGAGATTTAATTGGATATTCCTGCACCAGACGCGCAATGGGGGAATTAAAACTCGGTAAGGGATCTTTAAAGGTGCGGCAGCCTTTATCTTCATAAAACGTAATGCCCCAGCCGTCTTTATGCGGCCCTGTTCCGCCGCCACGCTGCACCAATCCGGTAAAACTGAAACAAATATCGGTGGGAACATTGGCGCTCATCCCGAGCAATTCGCACATAGCAACCGCCTTATGTCAAAATGCCTCCTGTCGACCAGGAGGCCAGTCGTGCTGTTACCTGACCATCTCTTTTTCAATCAGCAGCATCAGGATATGGATCACTTTGATATGGATCTCCTGAATGCGATCAGCATAACCAAAATGCGGTACACGAATTTCAATGTCCGCGCTGCCCGCCATCTTACCGCCATCTTTGCCGGTCAGGGTGATCACTTTCATGCCCTGCGCGCGCGCGGCTTCAACAGCCTTGATGATATTGGCAGAGTTACCCGAGGTAGAGATCCCCAGCAGCACGTCGCCTGCGCGCCCTACCGCTTCAACATAACGGGAAAAAACGTGGTCATAGCCAAAATCGTTACTCACGCAGGAAAGATGGCTGACGTCTGAAATGGCAATAGCCGGGTATCCAGGACGATTTTCACGGTAGCGGCCGGTGAGTTCTTCCGCAAAATGCATCGCATCACAGTGAGAGCCACCGTTGCCGCAGGAAAGCACTTTGCCGCCCGCTTTAAAGCTGTCAGCCAACATCACCGCAGCCCGCTGGATGGTGTGAATGTTCGCGTCGTCACTCAGAAAGTTATTCAACGTCTCTGCAGCCTCGTTCAGCTCTGAACGAATAATGTCCTGATACATAGACTTGTCCTTTGTAGGGGAGGTTAATCGCAGCAAGTTTAACGGAATGGCTGACGCGCGCAAAGCACCACACAGCCAGATACCGCATGCCCAGCGTTTTTTCGCGCCTGCTGTTTTCATCCAACGCGCTGTTTGGCTGATTTTGTGAGTCAGGTTGTAATTGCGATGTAAAAAAATTGATAAATGCCAGCATCTGATTTACACCTCTACTCATAACAGGTCAGACCTCTTACTACTTAACGGAGCACTTCATTATGATGGTTGTCTCGATTCTTGCGACAGTGGTGCTAATTGGCGCGCTGTTTTATCACCGCCTCTCTCTGCCCCTCAGCAGCGCAATCCTCCTGCTGTGGACTGCAGCGATGGCGGCGGCCCACCTTTGGACGCCCTGGCTGCTGTTACCGCTGGCGATTATTCTGCTGCCACTGAACCTGACCAGCATGCGCCGCAAACTGTTTTCCCAACCGATGCTGCAACGCTTCCAGAAAGTGATGCCGCCAATGTCACGCACAGAGAAAGAGGCGATTGACGCGGGCACCACCTGGTGGGAAGGCGATCTGTTCCAGGGCAAACCCGACTGGCAGAAACTGCATAACTATCCACAACCGCGCCTGACACCGGAAGAGCAGGCCTTTATCGATGGCCCAGTGGAAGAAGCCTGCCGCATGGCAAATGATTTCCAGATCACCCATGAGCTGGCTGATATGCCGCCAGAACTGTGGGCATATCTGAAAGAGCACCGCTTCTTCGCCATGATCATCAAAAAAGAGTACGGCGGGCTGGAATTCTCTGCCTATGCACAGGCGCGCGTGTTGCAAAAACTGTCGGGCGTATCGGGTATTCTGGCGATTACCGTAGGCGTACCTAACTCACTCGGCCCGGGCGAACTGCTGCAACATTACGGTACGGAAAAACAGAAAGACCACTATTTACCGCGTCTGGCCCGGGGAGATGAAATTCCCTGTTTCGCGCTGACCAGCCCGGAAGCCGGTTCAGATGCCGGTGCGATTCCCGATACGGGTGTGGTCTGCATGGGCGAGTGGCAGGGCCAGCAGGTGCTGGGCATGCGCCTGACCTGGAACAAGCGCTATATCACGTTAGCCCCTATCGCTACCGTGCTGGGTCTGGCATTTAAACTCTCCGATCCAGAGCATTTGCTGGGCGAGAAAGAGGAACTGGGCATTACCTGTGCCCTGATCCCGACCAGCACGCCAGGTGTGGAAATCGGTCATCGCCACTTCCCCCTCAACGTGCCGTTCCAAAATGGTCCAACCCGTGGCAAAGACATTTTTGTTCCTATTGATTTCATCATTGGTGGCCCGGAAATGGCCGGTCAGGGTTGGCGGATGCTGGTGGAATGTCTGTCGGTCGGTCGTGGCATCACGCTGCCGTCAAACTCAACCGGCAGCCTGAAAAGTGTGGCGCTGGCGACCGGTGCCTATGCTCACATCCGTCGTCAGTTCAAGTTGTCTATCGGCAAAATGGAAGGCATCGAAGAGCCGCTGGCACGAATCGCAGGTAATGCCTATGTGATGGACGCAGCCGCAACGCTGATTACCACCGGGATTATGCAGGGTGAGAAACCCGCCGTGCTGTCAGCCATTGTGAAATACCACTGTACCCACCGCGCCCAGCAGTCGATCATTGATGCTATGGATATCGCGGGCGGTAAAGGCATCATGCTGGGAGACAGCAACTTCCTGGCGCGTGCCTATCAGGGCGCACCTATCGCTATCACGGTGGAAGGCGCGAATATCCTGACCCGCAGCATGATTATCTTTGGTCAGGGCGCGATTCGTTGCCATCCTTATGTCCTGCAGGAAATGGCTGCCGCTGCCAGCAACGATGTTGCGGCCTTTGATAAAGCGCTGTTCAGCCATATTGGTCACGTAGGCAGCAATGCGATGCGCAGCCTGTGGCTGGGCCTGCTTGGCGGGCGCACCAGCGCTGCGCCTACCCGCGATGCTACGCGTCGCTATTATCAGCACATGAACCGCATCAGTGCCAACCTGGCGTTGCTGTCAGATGTCTCTATGGCGGTGTTAGGCGGCAGTCTGAAGCGTCGCGAACGCATGTCCGCCCGTCTGGGTGATGTGCTGAGCCAGCTCTATCTGGCGTCTGCCACCCTGAAACGTTATGACGATGAAGGGCGTCACGAGGCGGATTTACCGCTGGTGCAGTGGGGCGTGCAGGATGCGCTGAATAAGGCAGAAAAAGCCATGGACGATCTGCTGAGCAACTTCCCGAATCGTCTGGTGGCTGGGGTGATCCGACTGGTGGTGTTCGCCGGTGGTCAGCACTGCCCTGCTCCATCCGATCGCCTTGACCATAAACTGGCAAAAATGCTGCAGGTGCCTTCCGCAACGCGCTCGCGCCTGGGTCGCGGTCAGTATCTGGAACCGAGCCAGCATAACCCAGCAGGTCAGTTAGAGCAGGCACTGCAGGATGTGATGGCGGCAGAAGTGATTCACGACCGCCTGTGCAAACAGCATAAAAAACACTTCTCGTTCACACGACTCGATGCACTGGCAAAACAGGCGCTGGAGAAGGGCTGGATTGACGACAAAGAAGCAGAGGTGTTGAAACGCGCCGAGCAGAGCCGTCTGCGTTCCATTAACGTGGATGAGTTTGAGGCTGATGCGCTGGCCGTTCCGGCCAAGCAGGCTGCCTCTAAGCCCGCCCTCCCCAGCGAGGCGGCATAATCCATCAGGCCGACATCATGTCGGCCTTTTTTTTACCCTGCCTGACGAATGCGGGCAATCAATGCTTCGACATCCTCAACGTGCCCGGCGGCCAGAATCAACGTGCGGCCCAACGTAATCGCATTACGAATGCAATCGGTGCGCATCTCATCATCCCGGATAAGTTTCATGTCCGCCACGTGCGACATGCCCACCGTCCGACGGATCAACTCAGTGCCACAGTAACCAATGGTATCCGCCCAGACTTTACGCAGAAACGCCTGGGCATAGCCCGGATAAGCCATGGCCACATCCTGCGTCTTGCTTTCTGCCAGCGCCAGGAAACGTGCTGCGAACGTATTCCACACATCACGCACATCGCTAAGGCGCTGCTCGCGGGCATCAACGGCTTCGCGCGGTGCCAGCAGACCGGGCAAACCGCAGTAATTAATCAGCAGATTACCCAGCGCGGTGCCAACATCGAAGCCGATCGGCCCAAAATAGCCAAACTCAGCGTCGATCGCTTTGAGGCTCCCGTCAGCCACAAAAATGGAGCCGCTGTGGATATCCCCATGCAGTAAGGCTTCGGCATGGCTAAAGAAACGGTGTTTAAGCCCGGCAACGGCAATACGCAACGCGTCGTCGGTGCGCAGTGAGGCGACCAGCGGCTCCAGCGCTTCAGGATAGCTGTTGCGCTCATGGTCAGTGTAGGGATCGTTGAAGAACAGGTCCTCGGTGATTTCGCACAGTTCCGGGTTGATAAAGCGCGCCACTTCGGCTTTTTTATGGTGCGGGTGCAGAATAAAGTCTGAGGTATGGAACAGCGTCTGGGCCAGGTATTCACCCAACTGACGAGGTGCTTCAGGATAGTACGCGCCTTTGACCAGCTCACTGCGCCAGATTTGGTGGCTGGAGAGATCTTCCATCACCATCACCGCCAGTTCCGCATCGTAATGCGTCACGTTGACCGTGTGCTGAGGGCAATATTTGTAGTGCTCAACCAGGGTTTGCGCCTCAATGCGGGCGCGATCGAGCGTTAACGGCCATGACTCACCGACACAACGCACGTAGGGTAGCGCCTGCTTGACCACCACGCGGCTTTTCCCCTGATTGTCGTAAATCTTGAAGACCAGATTGAGGTTACCATCGCCGATCTCTTCCGCGCTGCATAAAACAGAAGGATCATCCATGCCGCCAAACGTTTTGGCATATTCCACAGCGTCAGCTGCAGTGAATGTACGGTATTGCGACATTGACCTTTCCTCATCAACAAACGCCGGTGCAAGCCGGACCTGATTAATCTTTCGTAATAAGCCGTTCAGACGTCTATACATCCGTTAAGCATGTTGGCACAATATCCGCCATTAACGCAACATGGAATTCACCAAGAATGCAGACATTCCAAACCACCAGCTTACAGGTTCGCAACAACCAGCTCTGGATACTGGATCAACAGGCCCTGCCACAGCAACAAAACTGGCTGCCTGCCCATTCGGTCGCGCAGTTGGTTGAACACATTCATGCGCTGCGGGTACGCGGCGCCCCTTTAATTGGCTTGTCTGCCTCGCTGCTGCTGGCGCTACTGGCGGAACAAGGTGAAACGCGCGAGCAGCTGGCGCAGTCACTGGCGATCCTGCGCGCCGCCCGCCCGACCGCGGTCAACCTGATGAATAACCTGGACAGGATGAAGCAGGCGCTGGAAAAACCTGAAAGGGTGGCGAGCCTGGTGGACGAAGCGCTGCGTCTGGTTAATGAAGACAAACAGCTCTGTGAGCGCATCGCTGAAGCCGGAAGCGTGCTGGTCAAACCCGGAAGCCAGCTGTTAACCCACTGCAATACCGGTGGCCTGGCTACCGCGGGCGTCGGCACAGCACTGGGTGTTATCGCGCGCGCGCATCAGCAGGGCAAGGTTCGTAACGTTTGGGTCGATGAAACGCGCCCTTTGTTGCAAGGCGGACGCTTAACGGCGTGGGAACTCGGCGAGCTCGGCGTGCCCTATCATCTGATTACCGACGCGATGGCCGCCAGCCTGATGGCGGCGGGCAACGTCGATGCCATCTGGGTCGGTGCCGATCGCATTGCTGCCAATGGCGACGTTGCCAATAAGATTGGCACCTACAGCCTGGCGGTGCTGGCGCACTATCACGGTATTCCCTTTTACGTTGCCGCCCCGCATACCACGCTGGATCGCCTGTGTCCGACGGGGTCAGCCATTCCTATCGAACAGCGTGCCGCCAGCGAAGTCACCGGCGTTGCTGGCAGCTTCGGTAGCGTGCAGTGGGCGCCTGCAGATGCCCGGGTATACAATCCGGCCTTCGACGTCACGCCAGCGGCGCTTATCAGCGGTTGGGTACTGGATACGGGCGTGGTCACCCCACAGCAGGTTCAGGATGGCCTCTTTCAGTCACAGTGACGAGCGATGCTGCTTCCGCCAGGAAGCAGCACGCTTAACGATACCGGCTTACTTACGCCAGTCGTGGATAGGCATCTGCAATCTTGTCGCCGGTGAAATTGGCAATCCAGCCTTCCTGGTTATCAAAAATGCGGATCGCAGTGAAGTGCGGGGACGATCCCATATCAAACCAGTGCGGTGTGCCAGCAGGTACCGAGATCAGGTCGTTCTTTTCGCACAGGATCTGCAAAATTTCACCGTCGAGGTGCAGACAGAACAGCCCTGCGCCCTCGACAAAGAAACGAACTTCATCTTCGCCGTGCGTGTGTTCCGACAGGAATTTCTGGCGCAGAACGTCCTTCTGCGGGTTATCGGCGCGCATGCTGATCACGTCCCAGCTCTGATAACCTTTCTCGGCCACCAGGCGATCAATGGCATGCTGATAAGCGTTGATAACCGTTTCCGCATCCGGGTTTGCCCCCAGATCGCGGTCGGCCTGCCAGCGTTCAAAACGGACGTCTTTGGCATTCAGCCGCGCGCGAATCGCTTCGGCATCGGTGCTGTGCCATATCGGCTGGCTGGGATCGCTATCGCTAAAAATGGTCAGTGCACTCATCTCAAATCGACTCCGGGTTAATCTGGGAAAAATTAGTGACCTGACGATGATGGCTGTCATCATCTGCCGCGTCACGAATCAGCTGCAGCGTGTGCCAGCCGGCCTGCTCTGCTGCGTCCAGCTCCTGATGAATATCAGAAAGAAACAGCAGTTGATCAGCCGGCAAGCCTGTTTGCGCGGCGATGTTCTGATACGACGTCATCTCGCGCTTGGCACCTACGTGAGTATCAAAGTAGCCGCTGAACAAACCAGTAATATCACCTTCATCGCTGTAGCCAAATAACAATTTCTGCGCGGCAACCGAGCCAGAGGAATATATATATAATTTAATACCTTGCGCGTGCCAGGCCGTGAGCGCAGGCAGTACGTCAGGATAAAGATGTCCGGTGAAACTGCCGTTCAGGTAGCCTTCTCGCCAAATCATCCCCTGCAGCGCCTTTAAACCGGTCGATTTGCGATCCGCATCCATGTAAGAAAACAGAATATCAATGACGCCGTTTATATTGGCATCGGGTTGCCCCGCTTCGGCACGCACCGCGTTCAGCGCCTGTTGCACGTCAGTCTGCGCCTGATGCTGGCGAACATAGTCCGCCAGATGCGCACGGGCATAGGGAAACAGAACGTTGTGTACAAAGCGGATATCGCTGGTGGTGCCTTCAATATCGGTAACAATGGCCTTTATCATGCTTTCTCCAGCAGGCGACGTTGGCGCTCGCATTCAAATAAAAATTCCAGACCTTCCAGATGGCGACGGGCTTCAGCGACGTCTTTGCCCCAGCAGGTCAGGCCGTGTCCACGCAGCAGAAAGCCATAGCGCAACGGAAAGCGGGCAGCATAATCCTCGATCTCTGACGCCAGCGCCGCCACATCCTGGCTGTTGTCGAATACTGGAATCGCCACGGTAGTGTCATGCGTCGTCTGGCCGCTCAGCGACTTTTGCATCTCATAACCGTACAGCAACAAGGCCGCGCCCTGCTCAACCCGGGACAACACCGTGGCGTTCACCGTGTGCGTGTGCAACACCGCGCCCGCCTCCGGAAACAACCGGTAAATCAGTGTATGCAGCGCGGTCTCCGCCGAAGGTTTGCGCCCCGAAGGCGCCTGACAGGTGGCAATCTCGACCTGGATAAAATCGTCGCGCGTCAGGCTGCCTTTATCTTTGCCCGACTCACTCAGCAGGCAAAAATGAGCATCCTGACGCACCGACATATTGCCGCCGGTGGCCGGTGCCCAGCCCTTCGCGCCTATCCAGTGACAGGCTTCCACCAGGTTTTCTACTGCAGATGAATCGGACATCATCGTTCCTTTTAGCCGTCTAAGCGTCTTGATTGCCAAATACTAGCATCCTGTTTATAGTGGCATCAACTAAGGGTTTCTCCGCTACCGTTTTTGCGCGTAAGGCTACCTAATCATGACGCAGTCCAACCTGACGCCCGAGAGCAAACTGCCTGCACTCGGCACAACGATATTCACGCAAATGAGCGCGCTGGCACAGCAGCATAATGCCATTAATCTTTCCCAGGGGTTTCCGGATTTTGACGGTCCGTCTTACCTGCAGGAGAGGCTGGCTTACCATGTCAGCCAGGGCGCGAATCAGTATGCGCCCATGACCGGCGCGCAACCGCTTCGCGAAGCTATTGCGGATAAAACCGCCGCGCTCTACGGCTATCGCCCCTGCGTTAATGACGATATCACCGTGACGGCAGGCGCGACAGAAGCGCTTTATGCCGCCATCACCGCCCTGGTGCGGCCCGGTGACGAAGTGATCTGTTTCGATCCCAGTTACGACAGCTATGCGCCTGCGGTGGAGCTGGCAGGCGGCATGCTGAAACGCATCACGTTGCAGCCGCCGTTGTTCGCGGTTGACTGGTCGGCGTTCTCCGCGCTGTTAAGTGACAAAACCCGCCTGGTCATTTTAAACACGCCACATAATCCTTCAGCCAGCGTCTGGCACCAGGCGGACTATGCCGCGTTGTGGCAGGCTATCTCTGACCGGGAAATCTACGTGCTGAGCGATGAAGTCTATGAGCACATCTGCTTTGCCGAGGCAGGCCATGCCAGCGTGCTGGCCCATCCCGCGTTGCGCCAGCGTGCAATTGCGGTGTCATCCTTTGGTAAAACCTTTCACATGACCGGCTGGAAAGTGGGCTATTGCGTTGCGCCTGCCGCTATTAGCGCCGAGATCCGCAAGATCCATCAATACCTGACGTTTTCCGTGAACACGCCGGCTCAACTGGCGATTGCCGATATGCTGCGCCAGCATCCAGAGCACTACCGCGAACTTCCCGATTTTTATCGCGCGCGCCGTGATCGGTTGATGCAGGCGCTGAGCAGCAGTCGGTTCCGCCTGTTGCCGTGCGAAGGCACCTATTTTCTGCTGATGGACTACAGCGCGATTTCCGATCTGAACGACGTGGCGTTTTGCCAGTGGCTGACGCGCGAAGTGGGCGTCGCGGCGATTCCCCTTTCGGTGTTTTGTGCCGGACCTTTCCCCCACAAACTCATCCGGCTGTGCTTTGCGAAACAGGAAGCCACACTCGATGCAGCAGCGGAGCGGTTATGTCGACTTTAGCGATAACGCTGCTACAGGAGCCCCTGACGTGGATGGATGGCGAGGCCAACCTGCGCCATTTCGATCGGATCTTAGCCAACCTCACGCAACGGGATGTGATTATTCTGCCGGAAATGTTTACCACCGGCTTTGCGATGGAAGCCGCCCAGTCGGCGCTACCGCAGGCGCAGGTGGTCGAGTGGTTGGGACAACATGCGCGACGCTGTGATGCGCTGGTGGGCGGCAGCGCCGCCATTCATACCGCGGAGGGCGCCGTAAACCGTTTTCTGCTGGTTGAGCCGGATGGCACGTTGCATCAGTATGATAAACGTCACCTGTTTCGCATGGCTGACGAGCAGCATCACTATATTGCCGGTAAGGCACGCACGGTGATTCAGTGGCGCGGCTGGCGTATTTTGCCGCAAATCTGTTATGACCTGCGTTTTCCGGTGTTCTCGCGTAACCGGGATGATTACGATCTGGCGCTGTATGTCGCTAACTGGCCGGCACCGCGCAGCCTGCACTGGCAGGCGTTGCTGCTGGCACGGGCGATTGAGAATCAGGCATTTGTTGCAGGCTGCAATCGCGTGGGCAGCGATGGCAATCAGCACGAGTACAGTGGGGACAGTCGGATTATTTCGCCACAGGGCGAGATTCTGGCGGCAGGTGAATCCTGCCAAGCAGGCAGCGTTGATGCCGCGTTATCGCTGTCAGACCTGCGGGCATACCGCGAAAGGTTTCCGGCCTGGCGCGATGCTGATGGCTTTACGCTAACGGAATGACGTCACCCCCGGACAGGCCGGGGGTGATTCAGGATTACTACAGGTCGAAACGATCCAGATTCATCACTTTCGTCCAGGCCGCCACGAAGTCAGTAACAAACTTCTGTTTTGCGTCGCTGCTGGCATAAACTTCTGCCAGAGCACGCAGAATGGCGTTGGAACCGAACACCAGATCGGCACGCGTCGCGCTGAATTTCACCGCTCCGTTCTGACGATCGCGGCCTTCGAAGATCTCTTCACTGCCGTCAGTCGCACGCCATGCGGTGCGCATATCCAGCAAATTCACAAAGAAATCGTTACTCAGGACGCCCACTCGGTCGGTAAACACGCCGTGATGGCTGCCGTCAAAGTTGGTGCCCAGTACACGTAAGCCACCCACCAGCGCGGTCAGCTCTGGAGCACTCAGCGTCAGCTGCTGCGCTTTGTCCAGCAACAGGGTTTCTGTCGATGAACCACCCTGTACGCGACGGTAGTTACGGAAACCATCGGCCAGCGGTTGCAGCACGTTAAAGGATTCCACATCGGTTTGATCCTGACGCGCATCCACACGGCCTGGGATAAACGGCACCTGTGCGGCAACGCCTGCTGCGGCTGCGGCCATTTCGATACCGACGCTGCCCGCCAGTACGATCACATCAGCCAGCGAAGCCTTACCGGATTCCTGCTGAATCTGCTGCAGTTTAGGTAATACCTCGTTAACCACGCTGGCGTTTACCGCCCAGCTATTCTGTGGTGCCAGCGCCAGACGGGCACCGTTAGCGCCACCACGTTTGTCACCGCCCCGGAAGGTCGATGCAGACGCCCAGGCAACAGACACCAGCTGGCTGACCGTCAGGCCCGACGCAGCGATTTTCGCTTTCAGTTCGCTGATATCGCCTGGCGTCGGCTGATGCGTAGGCTGCGGTAACGGGTCCTGCCACAGTAAATCTTCCTTTGGCACTTCAGGACCGATGTAGCGCGCTTTTGGCCCCATATCACGGTGGGTCAATTTGAACCAGGCGCGGGCAAAGGCTTCGTTAAAGGACTGCGGATCGTTCAGGAAACGGCGAGAAATCTTCTCGAACTCGGGGTCGAAACGTAACGTCAGATCCGTCACCAGCATGGTCGGCTTGCGCTTTTTCGCCGGATCGAACGGGTCCGGAATAATGTCGTCGGCATTGACTGCTTCATACTGAATAGCACCGGCCGGGCTGTGCGTTTTTACCCATTCGTATTTGAACAGGTTCTCGAAGAAGTAGTTGCTCCACTGCGTTGGTGTCTGCGTCCAGACCACTTCAAGACCCGAGGTAATCGCATCTGCACCCACGCCGCTACCATGGTTATTGCTCCAGCCAAAGCCCTGCGCTTCGATAGGTGAGGCTTCAGGATCGACGCCCACGTGGCTCGCAGCGGCGGCACCGTGGGTTTTACCCAGGGTGTGACCACCCGCAATCAGCGCGACGATCTCTTCATCGTTCATGCCCATGTTGCCGAAGGTGGCGCGAATAGCAGGCGCGGCAGAGGCCGGATCGCCACTGGCGTTGGGGCCTTCCGGGTTGACATAAATCAGGCCCATTTCTGTGGCGCCCAGTGGCGCATTCGCCAGGCTTTCTGGATGGCGATGTGCCAGCCACTCGGTTTCATGACCCCAGTCCACGTCCATATCCGGTTCCCAGACGTCTTCGCGACCGGCACCAAAACCGAAGGTACGGAAACCTGAGTTTTCCAGCGAGACGTTGCCGGCGAGGATATAGAGGTCGGCCCAGGAGATTTTCTGGCCGTATTTCTGTTTCACCGGCCACAACAGGCGACGGGCTTTATCAAGGCTGACGTTATCTGGCCAGGAATTCAGCGGGGCAAAGCGCTGTTGACCACGACCTGAACCCCCACGGCCGTCGATGGTGCGGTAAGTACCGGCACTGTGCCAGGCCATACGGATAAACAAGCCAATGTAGGTGCCCCAGTCGGCAGGCCACCAGGATTGGGAGTCGGTGAGCAACGCCCGGATGTCGGCTTTCAGCGCAGCATAGTCCAGCTTGCTGAATTCTTCGCGATAGTTAAAGTCTTCGCCGAGGGGATTTGAACGATTGGAATGCTGGTTCAGCAGGTCCACGCGCAGCATATTTGGCCACCAGTCGCGATTGCTGGTGCCACTACCGGCTCCGCGAGCCAGAACGCTTTCTTCTTCCGATTTACCGTGATGAAAGGGACATTTTCCTGAAGCGGCTACATCATTATCTTTTGGCGTGCTCATTATCGGCTCCGTTGCCTTCACATTGTCATCCTTAAGATAACCCTGGTGTTAGCAAGAATATATTCGGATGGGCCGAAGGTTTTGATAGCCGATAGCTCTCAAGCGCAGCGGAAAAGTGCCACGCCTGATAACCCCGTCAGCTGCCGCGATAGGTAGACCAGCTCCAGGGCGAGATTAAAAATGGCAGATGGTAATGGCTGCCGCTTGCAGCAATCACGAAATCGATTTGCGCACTGACGTACAGCGCATCCCGTCCGATCACGCGAAAGTAGTCGCCAATCGCCGCCGTCAGGCGGTAATGGCCTGGCGCGATCGGCTCTGGCGTCAAGTCCTTGAGGCGACCATCGCCGTCGGTGACGCCGCTGGCATAAGCTGACCAGCCTTGTGCCGTGCTCTGTTCCAGCAAGATTGCCACGTCAGCCGCGGGTTTCCCCAGCGCGGTATCCAGAATATGGGTGCTGATTGTGCTCATGAAAAACTCTCCTTAAGCCGTAGCAGGGTGATCTCACGCAGCTGTTCCAGCGCTTCTTGCTGCTCGGTTTCGTGGTCGTTGTCCAGCCGCCGTGTGAGTTCGTCCAGCAGGTTTTGCGCGCTGCGCCCTTTTGCCCGGATCAGAAATACCCGATTAAAACGCGCCTCATAAGCCTGATTTCCCCGCAGCATTGCCTGCTGCAGCCCGTCGTCCGCCTGGTGCATGGCGGCTTGTTCACTGCGCGATAAACATTTTTCAATACCGTTGCCCTGCACCTTGTCACCGATTCGCGGATGCGCCGACAGGGCAAAATTGAGGTCTTCTGTCTGCCAGTCAGCTGTCAGCCGTTGTGCTTCGGCAATCAATGCCTCAAGGCTGTGAAAGGGGCGCGCCGCCACCATCGCCTGCTGCCAGCGTGGAATCGCGACGCAGTGCGACAGCGCAAGCTGAGCGGCGGCGTCGGGTAACTGATTAAAGGTGACGAGATCCATTTAGTGCTGCTCCGCAAGGTGGCAAACGGCCTGCAAATAAGCCTGAACGGCTGGGCCGACATCTGCTTCCTTAACCGATTCCGCCGGATGATGGCTAATGCCGCGATGGTTGCGCACAAACAGCATCCCTACCGGCCAGCGTTCCGCAATCGCGATAGCATCATGGCCTGCGCCGCTGGGCAGTGCCAGACTGCGCCCCTGTACGGTTTCAATCGCGTGGCTCAGCGCCTGCTGTAACCTCGCATCGCAGGCCGTCGCCGCAATGCGGTAATATTCATTAGACGTAAAGGTCAAACCCCGACGCAGCGCAATGGCTTCCGCCTGGGTCAGTAACGTGGACAGCAGCGACTCAAGCGGCGCGTCCTCCGGCCCACGCACATCGAGCGACAGGTTCACCTCGCCCGGAATAACGTTGACCGCGCCCGGTGCACAGCTAAGCGTGCCTACCGTTGCCACTAACTGCCCCGGTTGTTCGCGCGTCGTGTGTTCAATAAATACCATCCATTCTGCCGCCGCCGCCAGGGCATCTTTACGGTGGTTCATCGGCACCGTACCGGCATGTCCGGCTTCGCCCGTAAAGCTGCAGTTCAGGCGGCGGGCACCGTTGATCGCTGTGACAACGCCCAGCGCGAGATCGTCCTGCTCCAGGCAAGGTCCCTGCTCGATGTGCAACTCCAGATAGGCCACGATATCGCTGACGGCACGCGCAGCACGCGGGATCTGGGTAGCATCCAGTCCCACATCGCGCATCGCCTGAGAAACGGTAATGCCGTTGCCATCCGGATGCGTTGGCCAGCTGTCGGGCCAGGTACCGGTAATACCACGACTGCCGAGTAAGGTGATGCCAAAACGCGTGCCCTCTTCATCACCAAAGCCGATGACTTCAATCGCCAGCGGCAGGCGACGCTGATGGTCGCTCAGCCACTGCACGGTTTCGATGGCGCTCAGTACGCCAAGCATCCCGTCGTAGCGGCCCGCATTGCGGACCGTGTCCAGGTGCGAACCCAATAACAGCGCCGGGGCACCGGGCTGGGCGGCCTCATAACGACCGCAAATATTGCCGACGGCATCCTGCCAGACCGTCATGCCGGCGGCCTGCATCCATTCGCCGACGCGCGCATTGGCTCGCAGGTGCTCTGGTGACAGGTAAACCCGAGTCAGCCCCTGATCGCTTTCACTGATCTCAGCCAGCGCGTCACAGCGCGCCATGATACGCCGGGCGGCAATCTGAGCCTCGCTGGCATTCATCATCATGCATGGCTCCCGTAGTGATCCCAGGCGGCCTGCGAACCGGCACCCTGTGGCGCACGGTAGCCCACGTGCGCCAGTACCATTTCCAGCGCCGCCAGGGTTTGCATCACGCAATCTTTACGGGCGTTGTAACCCATGGTGCCAATGCGCCAGACTTTGCCGTGCAGCGGGCCAAAAGAAGTACCGATTTCAATGCCGAAATCCTCCAGCATCAGTTTACGGACCTGATCGCCATTGACGCCCTGTGGAATCACCACGCCTAAAACGTTACTCATCTTGTTACTGAGATCGCCAAAGGTTTCCAGCCCCATTCCCTGAATGCCTTTTAGCATGGCTTCGCCGTGCAGTTTGTGGCGCGCAATACCGTTATCCAGGCCTTCCTGCAGGATCAGACGCGCACATTCGCGCGCGCCAAACAGCGCGCTGGTGGCTTCAGTATGGTGATTGAGCCGTTCCGGGCCCCAGTAATCTATGATCATGCCGAGATCGAAATAGTTGGAGTAGATCATCTCGTCGTCGCCATCCTGATGCGCGTCGGTGCGAATCCCCTGCTCCACGCATTTACGCTTGCGGATCACCGCCGCCATTTCATCGCTCAGGGTGACGGGCGAGGTACCCGACGGACCGCCCAGGCACTTCTGCATACCTGCGGACACGGCATCCAGTCCCCATGCATCGGTTTCCAGCGCATTTCCCGCCAGCGACGCGGTGGCATCGGTGTAAAACAGCACGCCATATTTTTTGCAGATTGCGCCCAGCTCAGCCAGCGGCTGCAGCATGGTGGTGGAGGTGTCGCCCTGCACGGTCAGCAACAGGCGCGGTTTGACTTTTTTGATGGCGTCTTCGACCTGATCTGGCGTGAAGACCTCGCCCCATGGAACGTCAATCGTGTGCACCTCGGCACGGCAGCGGCGGGCAATTTCGCACAGCAGATGGCCGAAACGCCCAAACACCGGCACCAGCACTTTATCGCCGGGGCGAATTGTCGACAGCAGAATCGCCTCAATACCGGCGCGGGAAGTACCGTCGATCAGCAGCGTCCAGCGGTTTTCCGTGCGAAACACGCCGCGATACAGCGCCATCACTTCATTCATATAGTGCGTCATCGCCGGATCGTATTGTCCGAGCAGTTGGCTCGACATCGCACGCAGCACGCGCGGATCGGCATTGATGGGGCCAGGCCCCATTAACAGACGCTGAGGTGGATTAATTTGTGGAAATTGAGAGATATCCATAATGAATTCCTTGTTAAGCACTCAAAGACGCACAGAGGAAATAAACTGCTTTAGCTCCGCCGTCTGCGGAGAGGCGAACAACGTTTTACTGTCGCCCTGCTCCCAGACGCGCCCCTGATGCATAAAGACCACACGATCGCCCACGTCGCGGGCGAAGTTCATTTCATGGGTGACGAGAATCAAGGTCATGCCTTCTGCGGCAAGCTGCTCCAGCACTTTCAGCACTTCGCCGACCAGTTCAGGGTCCAGCGCAGAAGTAATCTCATCACACAGTAATACGCGGGGTTCCATGGCCAGCGCGCGGGCAATGGCAACGCGCTGCTGCTGACCGCCAGACAAACTGGAAGGGTAATAATCCAGTCGCTCGCCCAGCCCCACTTTTTCCAGCATACGGGCCGCCAGTTCCCGGCACTCCGCCTGACTTTTTTTCAGTACCCGACGCGGTGCCAGCATGACGTTTTCCAGCGCCGTCATATGCGGGAACAGGTTGAAGTTCTGAAACACCATGCCCACTGAACGGCTGATTTCCCGCGCCTGAGAATCACGGTCGGTAATCGTCATGCCGCCCAGCTTAATGCTGCCATCCTGATAGCCTTCCAGCCCGTTCATGCAGCGCAATAACGTACTTTTACCTGAACCGCTGCGGCCGATAATGGAGATCACTTCTCCCATATCGATATCCAGATCCACGCCTTTAAGAACATGGTTGGTGCCGTAATACTTCTGGACCTGATTAATGGTAATGAGCGGCATTAAATTTTTTCTCCAGATACTGGCTGTAACGCGACAGCGGATAACACAGCAGGAAGTAGCCCAGTGCGACCAGCCCAAAGACTTTAAAAGGCTGATAGGTCACGTTATTCAGAATGGTGCCGGCCTTGGTCAGCTCGACAAACCCGATAATCGACGCCAGGGCCGTGCCTTTAATCACCTGCACCGCAAATCCCACCGTCGGGGCGATAGCAATGCGAATCGCCTGCGGCGCGATCACCCGCGTCAGCGTCTGGCCAAAACCAAGCCCGAGGCAGCGTGATGCTTCCCACTGTCCTTTGGGCAGGGCCTGAATACTGCCGTGCCAGATATCCAGCAGAAATGCGCTGGTATAAAAGGTCAGCGCCAGCGATGCGGCGGTCCAGGGGGCAACGTCAATGCCGAACAGCCCTACGCCAAAAAAAGCCAAAAACAGCTGCATCAGCAGCGGCGTGCCCTGAAACAGTTCGGTATAGGCACGAATCACCCGCGTCAGCCATTTACGCTTTAACAGGCGTAAAAACAGCAGAGGTAACGTGACGAGCGTGCCGCCTAAAAAGGCCACCAGCGACAGGGCGATCGTCCAGCGTGCTGCCAGCAGCAGATTGCGCAGGATGTCCCAGTCAGTAAAGGTTGTCATCATGCCTGCACTCCCAGCCATTTGCGGCCAATCGCCAGCAACAGCTGACGCATCACAATCGACAACGCCAGATAGATCAACGTGGTCACCGAATAGACTTCAAAACTCAAAAAGGTGCGCGACTGAATCAGGTTGGCGGCGAACGTCAGCTCCTCGTAAGAGACCTGGGAGACGACCGACGATCCCAGCATCACAATGATGCACTGACTCACCAGCGCCGGATAAATTCGCTGCAGCGACGGTGGCAACACCACGCGCAGAAACGTCTGACTGCGCGTCAGGCCCAGCACCCGTCCGGCTTCCCACTGCCCTTTTGGCGTGACCTGAATACCGGCACGGATGATTTCTGTACTGTAGGCACCAAGGTTGACCAACATGGCCAGCAAGGCCGCTTCACCGGCTGTCAGCTTAAGCCCCAGATTGGGCAAGCCGAACACAATAAAAAACAGCTGCACCACAAACGGCGTGTTGCGTATCAGTTCAACATAAAGGCCCCACAGGCGACTTGGCCAACTGGGTTTACCACTGCGAAGCGCCGCGCCGATGATACCGATGCTGACGCCGCCGACCGTGGCCAGCACGGTTAACTGGATCGTCACCCACAGGCCGGAGAGTAACTCCGGCCAGTACGGCCACAATGCAGGGAAATTAAGTTGCCCGGTCATTGCTCCGTCCTTATGCGCCCAGGTTGGCTGGCAGCGGCGCTTTCAGCCACTCTTGGGATAATTTATTCAGCGTGCCGTCTTTGATCGCCTGGTCAATCAGCGTATTCACTTTGTCTTTCAGCGCAGGTTCGTCTTTCTTCAGCCCGATATAGCACGGTGAGTCTTTCAGCATGAACTGCGCAACAGGGGCTTTAGCCGGGTTCTGACGCGTAATGGCGGCGACCACCAGGTTACCCGTTGCCACATACTGCACCTGACCAGAGAGATAGGCAGATAAGGTGGTGTTGTTATCTTCGTAACGTTTCACCTGCGCATCCTTAGGGGCCACCTCGCTCAGAACCATATCTTCTACTGCGCCACGGGTGACGCCGACAGATTTACCGCTCAGCGCCGCCGCATCTTTCAGATGTTCGCCTTTGGGACCAAAAACGCCCAGGAAGAACGGCGCATAAGCCCGGCTAAAATCAATCACCTTTTCGCGTTCGGGATTTTTCCCCATGCTGGAGATGACTAAATCGACTTTATCTGTTTGCAGGTAAGGTACGCGGTTCGCGCTGCTGACCGGCACCAGCTGCAACTTAAGTTTCATCTGTTTGGCCAGATACTTTGCCATGTCGATGTCATAGCCCTGGGGTTGCAGATCGGTCCCTACTGAGCCAAACGGTGGAAAATCCTGGGGGATCGCCACCCGCAGTACGCCGCGTTTCTGGATATCCTGCAGTTGATCGGCCAGCACGTTGCCCGCCTGCACCATCAGTACTGCCGCTGCTGCGACCGCCATCAAAACTTTTTTCATTATGCACCCCGGTGAGATTATGTGAAACAAAAGATTCTTATAGCTGGCATTCTGCAACTAATGTGCCAACGCGGTTGCACGATTAAAAAAGCGGATGAAGGGCAAAGAGAAGGCATTAGTGGTGATGAGGCAGATCCCGAGCGGCCTCGGGAGACGATCCAAAAAGGGGCAAAGCACCAAAATGGTGCCTGTTAACGGTGCTCCAGCTCGTCAAGCTGGTGATAAAGATCGGCGATATGATGGATGCGCTGGCGTCCGTCTGACAGCAATTCATGCAGCAAGGCATTGGCAAGCAGGTTCACCAGGCTCATGGCCGATGCGTAGCTGTCAAAGGCTGAAACGCTGTCCAGCGGGGCGCAAAACTGCCAGCGCGCCAGGGAAATCACGCTCTGCGCCTGGGGCTCACACAGCGCCAGTACAGGGATTCCCGCGCTTTGCAGCTGCTGCATCAGCGGTTGGATAATGCGGGTACGCCGTCGAAAAGCGATGACCACCACCATATCGTCGGGCGTAATATCCACCAGATCTTCGGCCAGCGTCTGTCCCGGCTGGGGCAGAATATGCACCTGCGAACGCGTCTGTATCAGCTGCTGGCGCAGGTGCAGCGCCACCGGATAGGCGTTACGCATACCAACGATATAGATACGTTTAGCCTGTGCCAGCTGGGCAATGACTTCAGTAAACTGCTGGGCATCGATGCTGTTCACCCACTGTGTAAGATTGGCCATCTCTTGCTTGTAATGGCGCGACAGTAAGGTATTGCCCTGCACCGCATCCCGGTTATCCGTCAGCGGCATACCGCTCTGGCGCAGGGTACGCAACTCATCACGCATATCTTTGTATTTGTCATAACCGAGCCGCCTGAACAGCCGACTGACCGTGGCTTTTGACACGCCGCTCAGGCGCGCCAGCTCGGCACTGTTATAGCTAATCAGATCGTCGAAATGGTCAAAGATAAAATCGGCAATGCGCTGCTCTTGCGGCGAAAGCTGGGGATAATGCGTTTTGAGCCTTTCATCAAGCTGTTTCATTCAGGTCCTGTAACTTTTGTTTCAACCGCGGGGTTTGACAGAAGCTAGCATAATTTGGGCCAGGTAAACCTGTCCAGAGACGTTGCGGTGATAAAAACTGGAACGGCTCTTGCTTAGTTATTTGCTCTGTACCCTGAATAACACAATGAGAAGAGCATGATTCAGAGCAATATGGCCCCGCTGGGCATGGCGGTAACGCCTCATCATCTGGCCAGTGAAAGTGCGCTGGCAGTGCTACGCGACGGCGGCAATGCGATTGAGGCAATGGTCGCCGCCGCCGCCACGATCGCTGTCGTGTATCCGCATATGAACGGCTTGGGTGGCGATGGCTTCTGGCTGATTATGCCGGGCAAAGGCGACCCGATCGCTATCGACGCCAGCGGCAGAGCCGGTTCTCTCGCAACCATCGACTTCTATCAGGGTGAAACACAGATTCCACACCGCGGGCCCAAAGCGGCATTGACCGTGGCAGGCACAGTGAGCGGCTGGCACGAGGCGTTAACGCTGTCAGCCGAGCTCGGTGGCACATCCCTGTCTCTGCCACGATTACTGCGTGACGCCGTGCGTTATGCGGCAGATGGCATTCCGGTTACGGCCTCACAGGCGGCGGCGACTCGCAGCAAGCGTGAAGAGTTACAGCATCAACCCGGCTTTTCCGCTCTGTTTTTGCCCGATGGCGATGTCCCGGCGGAAGGCAGCCGTTTTACCCAACCCGATCTGGCCCGCACGCTGAGTCTGCTGAGTGAAGAAGGGCTGGAAAGCTTTTATCGTGGCACGCTGGCGCATCATCTGGCAGGCGAAATGGTTAATCTGGGTATTCCTGTCACCCTGGCCGATTTACAGGAGCAACGTGCCCGCCGGGTCACGCCGCTGCATGTCAGCCATAGCGAAGGGGATATCTGGAATATCACGCCGCCGACGCAGGGGCTGGTTTCTCTGGCGATCCTGGGCATTACCGATCATCTGGATATGGCCAATGCCGATGAAGCGCAAACCATTCATCGCATCGTCGAAGCCACAAAAAAAGCCTTTGCTCTGCGCGATCGGCACATCACCGATCCCCGTCATGTGGTTGAAGATCTGCAGGCCCTGCTCGACAGCGATCAGCTCGCCACGATTGCCAGCCAGATTGACGATCACCGCGCTGCGCCGTGGGGAACCGGTCGTGGGCCTGGCGATACCGTCTGGATGGGCGTGATGGACAGTAGCGGGCTTTCCGTCTCCTTTATCCAAAGTATTTATCATGAATTTGGCAGTGGCGTAGTTCTGCCCGGCACCGGGATCGTCTGGCAAAACCGTGGGGCGGCTTTCAGCCTCGATCCCGATCATCTGCTGGCGCTGGCACCCGGCAAACAGCCTTTCCACACGCTCAATCCTGCCGCTGCGCGCCTGAAAGACGGTCGCACAATGGTCTATGGCTCGATGGGCGGCGACGGACAGCCTCAAACCCAGGCAGCGATTTTTACCCGGCATGTGATACAGGGAATGCCGCTTCAGCAGGCAGTGAGTGCACCCCGTTGGCTGCTGGGCCGTACGTGGGGACAGACCTCTGACTCCCTGAAGCTGGAGAGCCGTTTTGCGCCTGAGACGCTGGAGCAGTTACGCCAGCTAGGCCATGAGGTGGAGTCGCTTCCGGCATTCAGTGAGGCCGTCGGCCATGCGGGGGCCATTGTTCGTCACAACAACGGTATGTTCGAAGGCGCAAGCGATCCACGCAGCAACGGCAGCGCCGCCGGTTTCTGACAGGAGTAAATGATGAATGATATTGAGTGGGCGGCTTATATCGCCCAGATGGAGCAGATCCTGAATCTGGAGCTGGATGAGGCACGCCGTGCAGCACTGCTGATCCAGATGACGCGTATTGCCGCTATGGCGGCACCGCTAATGGCTTATCCGCTGGACGATCGGCTGGAAGTGGCGGGAGTGTACCACGCATGAAACTGGACGAGGTTTCCATTCAGGCACTTCAACAGGCGATTCAGCGCGGGGATATCAGTGCCCGTGAAGTGGCAGAGCAGACGCTAACAGCAATAGAGAAACAGAATCCGCAGCTTAATGCCTGGACGGATATCACTGCAACGCGGATGAGGCAGGAAGCGGACGCGGTCGACCAACAGCGACTGCGCGGTGAGAAATTACCGCCGCTGGCGGGCATTCCCTATGCGGTAAAAAACCTGTTTGATGTGCAGGGCTATTCGACGCTGGCAGGGGCCGCATTATTCAGCCAGCGCCCCGCCGCGCAGCAGGATGCCTTTGCCGTGACGCGACTTCAGCAGGCGGGCGCACTGCTTTCCGGCATGGTCAATATGGATGCCTATGCTTACGGCTTTACCACAGAAAACAGCCACTATGGCGCGACGCGCAATCCGCACGATCTGGCGCGCATCGCCGGTGGCTCATCCGGCGGTTCGGCGGCAGCCGTGGCGGCCGGGCTGGTGCATTTTTCGCTGGGCACGGATACCAATGGCTCGATCCGCGTGCCGGCTTCGCTGTGCGGGATCGTTGGGCTGAAGCCGACCTTTGGTCGTCTGTCCCGCAGCGGCAGCCATCCGTTTGTCGCCAGTCTGGATCATATCGGCCCCTTTGCGCGTCGGGTGGACGATCTGGCGCTTATCTACGATCTGTTGCAGGGTAAGGACAGTGCGGATGCCTTCCAGGCAGAACAGCCGCAGGCTGCATCCTTGCCTTTGCTGAAACAGGGGGCGCAGGATTTACGCTGTGCCGTGCTGGGTGGTTTCTTTTCAATGTGGTGTAATGATGATGCGCGCACCGCCCAGATGCAGACCGCCAAAGCGTTACAGGCTGACGAAGAGGTGATCATGGCGGAAGCGGAACTGGCTCGCTCAGCCGCCTTTATCATGACCGCTTCGGAAGGCGGCAACCACTATCTGCCCGCACTACGTCAGCACCCCGAACAGTTTGAACCGCATTCCCGTGAACGCCTGCTGGCGGGCGCGATGCTGCCCGGTGCCTGGTATGTGCAGGCACAACGCTTCCGCCGTCATTTCCAACAGCAAATACTGCCGTTGTTTGATCGGTTTGATGTGCTGATTGCCCCTGCCACACCCTGCAGTGCCCCGCTGATTGGTCAGGAGACGATTGCCATTAACGGACAAAACTTGCCGACCAAGGCCAGCATGGGCATGTTAACCCAGCCGATCTCTTTTCTCGGCCTGCCCGTCTGTACTGTTCCGCTGGCAACGGCAAGCGGCTTGCCGATTGGCATACAGTTAATCGGCGCGCCGTTTAACGAACAGGCGGTATTGCGGGCGGCTTTTGCCCTTGAACAGCAAGGTCTGACATTTTCTCCCACCAACGTGGCTGGAGCCTCATGAACACCGACGAGATTAATCGCACTGACGTGCTGGACGCCGTAACCGCCGCATTCTACCGCTATGAACAGGCGCTAACAGGCAACGATATTGCCGTTCTGGATGAGCTGTTCTGGCACGATGCACGGACGGTGCGTCTGGGTGCCGGAGAGAATTTATACGGCATTGATGAGATTCGCGCTTTCCGCGCCGCCCGCCCTTCGGCGGGACTGGATCGCACATTGCAGAATACCGTGATCACGACCTTTGGCGATGCTTTTGCGGTATGCAGTACCGAATTCACCCGCGCAGGCACTGAAAAAATTGGTCGTCAGCAACAAACCTGGGTGAAATTCCCCGCAGGCTGGCGCATCGTCGCGGCCCAGGTCAGCCTGATGAGTTAAGCAAGCCGCGTTA
This sequence comes from Pantoea sp. SJZ147, assembly GCF_007828605.1. Taxonomy (NCBI): domain Bacteria; kingdom Pseudomonadati; phylum Pseudomonadota; class Gammaproteobacteria; order Enterobacterales; family Erwiniaceae; genus Pantoea; species Pantoea sp. SJZ147. Next base: position 27,893 of record NZ_VIVB01000003.1, on the reverse strand, counting down.
AACTCCCCGTAGCGCCAGAGGCAAGGATGCCTCGCTTTAGCTAAGATAGCTCAGGCTGTGACTGCCCGCGCACAACGCTGCAACGACTGATCACCGCCAGCCGAATGCGCTTTATTCCCCTGCAGCGCGTTCGCGCAACCAGGCGATCATCTCCTCGCTTCCTTCCTGGTTGCCAGTGCGATTAGGCCAGGCAAGGTAATAGGGCTTACTGAGCGGTAAACATAACCCATCAATGACCACCAGCGCGCCCCGCGCCAGTTCCTGGGCAATCATCTGGCGTTGTCCCAACAGCAGTCCCGCTCCGGCGACCGCCGCATCAATCGCCAGTGAGGTCAGGTTAAACGTCAAACCCGGCTGAGCCCTGGGTTCGGCCATGCCTTTTGCCTCAAACCAGGCTGGCCAGTCAGGCAGAAAACGCCCTTCTTTTCCCCAGTCGAGATGAATCAGTGGCGCCTCGTTGAGGATATGTGCTGCAGAAAACGCGTTGACCAGCGCGGGGCTGGCGACCGGGAATACCTCATCGTGAAACAGATACTGTTTGTTCAGCTTGGGACAGGCGTCTTCACCAAAACAGATGACAAAATCCGCCGGGGTTTTACTGAAGTCCACTTCGGCGTGCGTGCCATGTAGAGAGAGACCGACATTTGGGCAGCGCTCGCGCCAGTGGTGAAGATGCGGTAATAACCATTTTGACGCCAGCGCGGGAAGCGCATACAGCGTAAGCTGAGCGGCGGTGTCCTTGCGCCCGATGTTTCGTTGCCCCAGTTGCAGAATATCGAAAGCCTCTGACACATAGCGAAGATATTGCTTGCCGATATCCGTCAGCATCACGCCGTGCTGGGTGCGTAAAAACAGCGCACATCCAAGATGCTCTTCAAGCTGACGAATTTGCTGACTGACTGCGGCTGGCGTTAACGCCAACTGCGCTGCCGCCTTCGTCAGGCTGCCGGTTTCCGCAGCCACCTTAAATGACTGAATAACGTTGATTTTAGGCAGGCGCGACGACGGCGTGGGCATTAAGGCTTCCTTATCAGGGTGTTAAATATTTATTGGTATTCAGTACGATCGGACCCCGTTAAAGTGATATCTCACTCTTGAAACGCGGGAAGCAAACGATGCCTGAAGCTCTGGTACGTACTGACTTACATCCTCTGTCCAGTCATGACTGGCGTCAACACTGTCGGACGCAACTTAACCAGCAAGGTGCACTGGTGCTGCCTGATTTTTTGCAGCCCGCCGCCCTACAAGCCATCGTCGCAGAAGGTGATGCGCAACGCCATCGTGCTTACCATACCCAAAGTAAGCATAACGTCTATCTGATGAAAGCGGACCCAGACTTCAGCGATATGCATCCTCGCAACCGCGAAGTCAGTAGCACCAAAGGGTGCATCACTGACGATGTGATCGCGCCGGATTCTCCTTTGCGTCAGCTTTACGACGATGCACTTTTTCAGTCTTTTTTGTGTGAGGTGCTTGAAGAAGAAGCGTTGTATCCGTACGCCGATCCCTTGTCTTCCATTAACCTTCACTATGCGCCGCACGGCAAAGAACTGGGTTGGCATTTTGATAACTCTTCGTTTGCCATCACGTTGCTGGTGCAGAAACCGGTGGGTGGTGGACGGTTTCAGTATGTGAAAGACCTGCGGAATGCCGATGCGGGCGAGATGAATTATGCGGGCGTAGCCGCGGTGCTGGATGAACAGCAGCCGGTCGATGAGCTGGCGATTGAAGCCGGGGATTTAGTGCTGTTTCGCGGGCGTAATTCCCTGCATCGCGTCACGCCCACCGAAGGCGACGTGACACGTATGCTGGCGGTGCTGGCCTATAACACCGCGCCCGGCATTGCGTTATCAGAGACCGCGCGCATGACTTTTTATGGCCGGCTGTAAAAACGGGATGGGCCGATAATCTGGCCATGCGGTGCGATCCGCCCCGCATGGCTTACCCGGTTGAGTTCGTGGGCGTTAACGCCATCCACTGCACTGCCGCAGGTTGTTCAACATCGTCATACAACGTTCCAGCCGTTCGATACTGACAAACTCATCCGCTTTATGTCCCTGCTCCATGCTTCCCGGCCCACAAACCAGGGTCGCCACGCCAATGTCGTCAAATGATTGGCTTTTTTACCGCTGTCATCATGCAGCCACTGCATCTTAACGCCTCTGACCGGCAGGTAGTCGTCAATAAACTGAATCAGTGCCAGGTTTGACGCCCGGCTGGTTATGTCAAAAGCCAGCAGCGAGGCTAGAAGCGCACGTAAACCCTCATTCATCGCCGGGAACGCCATAGGCTGGCGCTTCACGCGGGTCCAGTGCGCGCGTGACATAGGCTTCCATCTGCGGTTCATAGGCAAGCCACAGTTGCGTCAGTTGCCCGACAGGATCATGCTCAGTCCAGTCAATGCGCAGATCCACCAGCGGCCAGGTATAGTCGTCCACCAGTTTGAGCGCGGCAGAATGTAACGGCCCGGCCTCCCCGCCCGCCGCCACGCCGGCCTGAAGGGCAGCAAGAAGTCGACTGGCCAGTTCACCGGAGGCCGCGTCATAAGCCGCACACATTGCTGCCGTCACGCCTTTATCCGCCAGCATATTGCCTGCGGCGATACAGTTTTTGCCTTCAGTCACGCTCCCGATGCCCAGCGTCTTGCTGCCACTGAAAAACGCCGTATTGCCCTGAATATCGATCGCGGCGACCTGACGGTAATCACTGAATCTGTCGTCAGCCAGCGCCAGCTTGAGCGCCACGTTCAGATCCCTGCCCTGATCCAGATGCACCAGAATCTGCTGCCCCAGAGAAGGCAGCGTAATGTTCTGGCTCGCTACCGCGCCCACGCCCGCCTGCAGCCAGGGACAGCGCGCCCCCACGGCTATGCTGGATGAGCTGATGGCAATACCGAGTTGACCGGTTTCTTCACAACGTGCCGTTACCGATAAGGTCATTGCATCGCTCCCTGTTTCCAGTCATCCGGAATCACCGCAATGACATCAATTTCCATCAGCCACTGCGGCTGTGCGAGCGCCGAAATCACCAGGCCCGTAGAGACAGGGAAGACGCCTTTAAGCCACTTTCCTACTTCCCGGTAAACCGGCTCGCGATAACGCGGATCGGTAATATAGGTGGTGGTTTTGACGATATGCGACAGATCGCTTCCTGCCTCTTCCAGCAGTTGCTGCACATTTTTCATCGCCTGCGCCGCCTGGGCAGCCGGATCGCCCAGGCCCACCAGATTACCGTCGAAGTCGGTGCCAACCTGACCGCGCAGATACACGGTGTTACCTGCACGTACGGCCTGGCAGAGATCGTTGTCCAGCGTTTGATTGGGATAGGTTTCTTTGGTATTAAACATCCGAATACGAGTATGAGTCGGCATAACGACAATCTCCTGGTTCAATTTTCTGAAGCGGCACGGTAATCCTGATACTGACGTTGGATAGCGATGTGGTCGGCGACATATTTTGCGTCATGCCACACGCCCCAGATAAACGAGGAGCCCCGGCGTGACTGCCAGGGTAGCCCGAGAAAATAGAGCCCGGACTCGGTGGAGACGCCGCGTTGATGGACCGGTCTGTTCTTCTCGTCAAAGGCGTTAACCTTCAGCCAGGCGTAGTCGGTGGCGTAGCCCGTCGCCCAGATGAGGGTGGTGATCCCTGCGCGGACGAGATTGAGTGACTGCACAGGGTGCGAGACACTTTCCGGATCGGGCAGAAACACGCGCGCGCCAGGATCTTCGGGCAAATCCAGCCCATGGCGCTCAACCCAGGCATCTGCCGCGTCAAGCAGGGATAAATAGTTTTCATCACCTGAGGCAATGTTTTGCGCCAGATCGGGCTTGAAAGTCACCTCATCGCCTGAAAAGCGTTCCGTCAACCCGACCAGGTTGATGCCCTGTTGCGCCAGCCTGCGAAAGTCGACTGTATGACCGCCGCGCGCGCCGCTGACGGCAATGGTGACGTGTTCTTTACCGGGTTGACCGGCTGCCGCATCCCACAGACCTAGCACACCTAACCACCAGCAAAAGTCACGGTTGCGATAGCGTCGAGGTGGTCGATCGTGCGGCCCAACCGAGAGCCAGACATCTTTTCCTGCACGCTGAAGCTCATCGGCAATCTGCACTCCTGATGAGCCCGCGCCGATAACCAGCACGCCGCCTTCAGGCAGTTGTTGTGGATTACGATAGTCCGCTGAATGCAACTGGGTGAATCGCGCATCAGTGGGCGCAATGGCGGGAATGATGGGCTTCTGGAAGGGACCGGTGGCAACGACCACACGCTGTGCAACAATCGGGCCTTCAGAGGTAGAGACGTCGAAACCGCTGCGCCCGACACGAGGCACTACGCTGAGGACCTCGACGCCCGTTTTGACAGGCGCGTCAATGTGCCGTGCATACGCGTCAAAATAGTCAGCAATCTGTTCTTTAGAGACAAAGCTGTCCGGGTTCTGGCCCGGAAACGTCATGCCGGGAAACCGGTCGTGCCAGGCGGGACCGTTGGCGACCAGAGAATCCCAGCGGCGCGTCCGCCACGCCTCAGCAATACGATGTTTTTCCAGGACACAATGCGGAATGCCGAGCCGCCCCAGATGCTCGCTCATGGCGATGCCAGCCTGTCCTGCCCCAATCACCAGGGTGTCTGTTTCTTGCTCTGTTATTGTCATTCCATCATCCTCAAGCCCGCCGTTTCAATGACGTGTTCCTGACACGCGCTAGCGCCAAGACTATTTGAGGCAGATGAATGGGTAAAATATTATAAAGCTAATATCTGAATAAGAAATTAATAAGCAGAGGATGCACACCTGATTATTAAAGCCACTCAACGAATAAACCGTAAAATTTATCGATGACTTCCGCCATAAATACATTTCATTTTCTTACCGAATAGCAGGCGATATGCGCGGCCTTTTTCAGGTCGTTGGTCCCAGGGCACTATTCTGGCAATAGTCCATAAAAAGTTTTGTCGGACGCGTGGGTTCATTATGACTTAACCAGGCCATGATTAACGTAGAGGCTTCCATATCATCCTCAATATCAATCTGCGCAAGTTTTTTACCGTCATACGTCATATCCGTGTAAGGTCGGGTGACCAGTACTGAAAAGCCTAACCCCTGCCCCACCATGCAACGTACCATTTCAATTGAGGGCGAACTGTAGGCAACCTGCGGATGATAACCTTTGCTTTTGAAAATATTGATGAAGTAATTCCTGCTGGGGACAGCATCCAGCAAAATCATCGGTTCCTGACTCAGCTCACGCAACGTGACGAGGGATTGTTGTGCCAGCGGATGGTTTACCGGTAAGAGCGCATAGGGTTTATGCGGGGCGTTCAGCGCCGCTTTTTGTATCGTGTTGTCCAGTTCAAGATCGTACAGGAAAGCCAGGTCAAAACGTCCACGATGGAGTCCGTGCATCAGTTCATGCTGCTCGCCATCGTAAAGTTCAATGGTGATATCCGGATACTGTTTTTTAAATCCGGCAATCAGTTTTGGCATGTACAGAGGCGCGGCAGATTCAAAGCAACCCACCGTAATCGTTCCCGAAATCAGTGTGTTATCTGCCCGTGAATTTTGCTCAAACTCGTGTGTCAGGCGTAACAGTTCTTGGGCTTTTTCATAAAAACGACGGCCTCCGGGCGTCAGGGAAACCCCCTGGGCATGATGGCGAATCAACAATTGCTGATCGAAGGCGTCCTCCAGATTTTTAATCGAGACAGAGATGGAGGGCTGGGCGATATGCAACTGACGCGAGGCTTCAGCAATGCTTTCCGTCTCTACCACGGCGACGAAATATCGGAGCTGTTTAAGTGTAAAGCGACTCATGGCGTTACCTCTTTTTTTTATGGTCAGCGAGAAGCACTGCTTCGTTTTGGACTAAGCACTGGTGCAAATGCTGTGCCACAACATGCTCAGTCGACCTGAGCGCCTTTCTTTCAAAAATATCGACAGCCTGTTTTTTTATCTTCGACAGATCGCGAACGTCAAAAAAAGAAATTGCACCAATAACTCTCACGTTGCGTCCTAATGATCAGCGCGCTGCCCTAAATAAGCGCAAAAATGAAAGCAATACGCTAATTATTACCCTGTGACATTCAAAATACGCCGTTTAAAAGTGAGAGAAGAGTTGGATAGTTTTTTTAAAATCAGAACCAAAGAAATTACTAATTGCTATCGTTCCCATCATGCCGCCATAGTGAATTACAGAATGAAATGATTAACCCTTTTCTGTTTAATGCGAGCAAGCCCATGACATTTAACTGGAACTATATGTTCAGTCTGTTTAGCGACGCTAATTTCTGGCTGGCGACATGGACCGTCATCAAACTGAGCCTGCTGACCTGGGGAATGAGCATTATCGCGGGATTTATCCTGGCGCTGGCCAAGCAGTCGCGTCATCCCTTATTGACGCTACCCGCCCGCTTTTATATCTGGCTCTTTCGCAGCCTGCCGTTACTGGTGCTGCTGATCTTTGTTTATAACCTTCCTCAGGCACTGCCCGCCACGTCGACGGTATTGAGCGATCCCTTCTGGGCCGGGTTTATTGCGCTGACCATTTGTGAGAGTGCCTACATCGCGGAGATCCACCGTGGTGGGCTGCTGTCGATTCCTAAGGGCCAGAGCGAGGCCGCCCGGGCATTGGGATTGCGCTATGCCGGTATTCAGTGGCGCATTATTATCCCGCAGGCCTTGCGTGTGGCGTTACCGGCGCTGGCAAATGAATACATCGCAATCGTGAAGCTGACGTCGCTGGTCTCTGTTATCTCGCTCACCGAAATTTTGATGGTCGGCCAACGGCTTTATTCGCAAAACTTTCTGGTCATGGAAACCATGGCTGCCGTGGCCTTCTATTACGTGTTGATCGTGACCGTCTTTGACTTCCTGTTAAAACAGCTGGAACGCTATCTGGACGTGACGCAGCGTCAACCGTCCGGCAAACCCGATGCGCACCTGTTGGAACTTGCACAATGCGCTGCGGTGAATCCTGTACGCCAGGCGCTGCACACCGGCGGGCCAGCGTTGCAGGCAATGCGTCTTCATAAGGCTTACAACAATGTTGAAGTGCTGGGTGCCGTTAACCTGCAGATTCATCCTGGTGAGGTGGTTTCCGTGATCGGGCCTTCAGGCTCAGGAAAAACGACGCTGATCCGCCTGCTTAATGGTCTGGAGCAGATCGATAACGGCGAAATCCGTATTAACGGAAAACCCTTTATTCATCTCAGTCAGCAGGGAGAACAACGAAAGCCACGCTTCATTGAGTATAAGGAACACCGCCTCAATATTGGGATGGTCTTTCAGAGCTTTAATTTGTTCAGCCACCTCAATGTCATGGATAACCTGCTGCTGGCACCACGCTATCACAAGCTTGCGCCCACACAGACCTTAAAGCAGCAGGCGGCTGCACTGCTTTTCAAGGTCGGGATGCTGGAACATGCGTGGAAATACCCTCATCAGCTCTCCGGGGGGCAGCAGCAACGCGTCGCTATTGCACGCGCCTTGATGATGCGTCCCCAAATCATGCTGTTCGACGAACCGACGTCAGCGCTCGACCCTGAAAAAGTGAATGAAGTGCTTCAGGTCATTGAAGCCCTTGCAAGCGAAGGCATCACCATGGTGATCGTGACCCATGAGATGAACTTCGCCTTCAAAGTCTCTGATCGAATTGTCTTTATGGAAAAAGGCCGCGTCGTGTGTGACGACGCGCCACAAGCGCTACGCGATGGCCAGCATCCGCGCGTGGAAGCTTTTCTGAAGGATGTCTCGCTGGCGTAACGATGTATTAATCACGAGGGCACGACCATGATTGAACAATGGCAGATAGATCAGTATCACCAGCAAGGATTTCTGGTAGTTGAACATGTCCTGACAAGCGATGAAATCGCAGCGCTGCAACACGATTTTGATCAGTGGGTTGAGGAAAGCCGCAGCCAGAGTGCGCCCTGGGGCGATACGCAGGATGGCCGTCCGCGTTTTGACATTGAGAGCGATCACAGTGCCGATCACCCTTCATTACGCCGTGTGAGCTCACCGAACGACATCTCTGCCGCCTATCGCCATGCGGCCCTGCAGTCACGTATGGCGCATATTGCCGGGCAATTAATTGGTGGCAGCGGCACACGCTATCATCACAGTAAGATCAACTCGAAGCTGCCCCATACCGCAACCAAAGTGGAGTGGCACCAGGATTTTCTGTTCACCCCGCACAGCAACGACGATATTGTGACTGCGCTGCTGATGGTCAGTGAGGTCACGCCGGAAAATGGCCCGTTAAACGTGTTGCCGGGCAGTCATCAGGGGCCACTTTATTCACACTGGCAGGACGGACGCTTTACCGGTGCTGTCGATTCTGCGGTGGTGAAAGAACAGTGTCAGCAGCCTACTGCCTGCTTTGGTCCTTCCGGTTCCGTGTGTTTTATGCATACACGGCTGCTGCACGCCTCCAGCCCCAATGAAACCGCCTGGCCGCGCACACTGTTTATCGCCGTGTACGCGGCGGAAGATGCGCTGCCGTTCGGTGAAAACCCGTTACCCAGTCCGGATGCCGGAACGCTGGTCTATGGTCACGAGAGCGGCCTGGTCCGCAGCACCGCAAATGAACTTCGCCTGCCGCAGAAACCGCGGGGTGCGTCGTTCTTTGTTCAGCAGGCCGGTCAAGATCTTGCCAACGTCTGATAGCGCCTAACAGAGAGATAATAACGATGAAAACATGTGTATTAAGTCTGCTTGCTGCAGGCGCTGTGCTGGCGTCATTTAACGCCTCAGCTTTTTTACAACCAGGTAAAATCATCGCCGGATCGGATATGACCTTCTTTCCATATGAATATATGAAGGATAACAAGCCCGCCGGCTTCGACATTGAGTTTCTTGATGGCCTGGCAAAAGTGATGGGCCGTCAGGCCGTGAATATTGATACCCGCTTTCCTAACCTGATTACCGGCTTGCAGAGTAACCGGTTCGATATCACTAACTCGTCAATGTATATCACCGCCGACCGCATGAAGGTGATCGATATGATTCCCTATCTGAAGAGCGGCGAAGCTATTCTGTCGCTGAAGGGCAGTGATTATCAGCCCAAAACGCCCGAAGCATTCTGCGGTCATAAAATTGGCTCGATGGGCGCCACCTCCTGGTTACAGCAGTTACATAAACTGTCTGACGATTACTGTGTGAAAAACGGTAAGCCGCCTATCGCGATCAGCGAATATGCTACCGATCCGCAGACGACGCAGGCGATGCTCTCCCACGCAGTCGAAGCGCAGATCACCGATGCCGCGGTCGCGCGTGGCGTCGTTCAAAAGCTGGGCAACCGCATTCAGATTTCCTCCACAACGCTCATCTACCCGGTGTTAAACGGGTTCGGCGTGAAGAAGGACAATACAGAAGTGAAACAGGCCCTGGTCGCCGCGCTGGAAACCTACCGTAAAACGCCAGAGTATGCCGCGCTGCTGAAAAAATACCATTTTGAAGCGCCGACAGCAGACGATCTCAACACCTTGATGCCACAGCCTTAATCTCAAACGCGTGCCGGGCACGCGTTCATTTTCAGGAGGTAATATGGCACTTTCTTTCGAAGAACAAACGCGTATCGATTTGGCTGCGGCCTTCCGCATTATTGCCCATCTCGGCATGCATGAGGCGGTAGCGAATCATTTCAGTGCCGCTGTCTCGCCGGATGGTAAGCAGTTTCTGATGAACCCAAAGTGGAAACACTTTTCACGCCTTCGTGCCAGCGATCTGCTGCTGCTCAATGCAGAGGACCCATCCTGTGCAGACCAGGAGGATGTTGATGCCACCGCCTGGTCTATCCATGGGCAAATTCATCAGCGACTGCCAGAAACGCGCGTCGTGATGCATCTGCATCCGGTTTACACCACCAGCGTCGCCTGTCTGGCACAGCCACACATTCCGCCGGTTGATCAAAACAGTGCACGCTACTTTAACCGTCTCGCGGTGGATACGTTATACGGCGGCATGGCTGATACCAAAGAGGAAGGCGCACGACTGGCCAGCCTGTTGACCGATAAACGCCGTCTGTTAATGGGGAATCACGGTGTCATGGTGACCGCCCAGACGATTGGCGAGGCCTTTGATGACATCTGGACGCTGGAGCGCGCCTGCCAGATTTTGGTCACCGCCTGGTCTACCGGGCAACCTTTAAAAGTGTTGAGTGATGAAGTCGCGGAAAAAACCGCCCGCGACTGGGAAAGTATTCCCGACTTCTCTCTCCGTCATTTCGAAGAGATGAAGCAACTGATGATTGAGGCCGATCCCGCCCTGTGTGACTGAATGGTTGCCTGCGCAGTTGTCTCGCGGGCAACAACGCCAGAAACAGCGGCAGCGCGTGCCGGCGCTCTTTTGCCGTCACGCGCTTACCGCCCGGAGGAGGTTACGCCTCTGGCGCGGGGTGCGTTTTCTTCCAGTGATCGGCAATCTGCTGCCGGGTACAGATCCACACCTCTTTATGCTGTTGGATATGATCAAGAAAATTTTGCAACGCGCGAAATTTGCCCGGACGGCCCAACAGGCGACAGTGCATCCCAACCGACATCATTTTGGGTGAGGTTTCGCCCTCTTCATACAGCACGTCAAACGTGTCACGCAAATAGGTAAAGAACTGCTCCGCGGTGTTGAATCCCTGTGGCGAGGCAAATCGCATATCGTTGCATTCCAGAGTGTAAGGAATGATCAGATGCGGTTTTACCGTGCCGTCCTGGCAGGTCACCTGGGTCCAGAACGGCAGATCGTCACCGTAATAGTCACTGTCGTAGCTAAATCCACCCTGCTCAACTACTAAACGGCGCGTATTGGGGCTGTCACGGCCGGTGTACCAGCCCGTCGGTGCTTTGCCAAACAGATCGGACAACACATCTACCGCCTGCTGCATATGCTGGCGTTCGGTTTTGGCATCCATGCCCTGGTAATGAATCCAGCGCCAGCCATGACTGACCACGTCGTAATTGGCCTGTTTTATCGCGTCAACGATTTCCGGATGACGCGCCAGCGCCATCGCCACACCAAAAACGGTGAGGGGCAAACCCCGTTTCTGAAATTCGTTATGAATGCGCCAAAAACCGGCACGGGAACCGTACTCGTACAGCGATTCCATCGACATATGCCGATCGGGATAGCTGGCGGCACCGATAATGTCAGACAGGAACTGCTCTGAACCTGTGTCGCCATGTAATACGCTGTTCTCGGCCCCTTCCTCGTAGTTAAGTACAAACTGCACCGCGACACGGGCCTTCTTCGGCCAGGCCGCATGAGGAGGATTCGCGCCATAACCGATCAAATCGCGCGGGTAATTTTTATTGAAGCTGTAGGTTTTCTTATCCTGGCTTTCAGTCATAACGTGCATCCTGTCGGTGAACGGGAACATCTGCTTAGTTTAGGTGCTGAAAGGCACCAGAGAGTGGTTTATGTAAAGGATAAGCCAAATCGCCCTGTTTGCTGGTGCCAAACCCTAGCGCCACCAGCGATTCCACCATTTTTACTGCTGCACTGACGCCATCGATCACCGGCATCCCCAACTCCTGGGTGAGCGACGCCGCCAGCGTTGCCATACCGCCGCAGCCTAAAACAATCGCACCACTGCCGTCTTCCTGCTTCGCCTGGAGGCAACGCTGACGCACTTTCTCCTGTGCCAGCCCGCTTCCATCTTCTAATGCCAGCACCGGCAAATCGATGGCATGTAAGCCTGCACAATGATGAGTAAAGCCATACTGCTGGAGCAAATGACGGGCGATCACCAACGTTCGGGGCAAAGTGGTGACAATGGAGAAGCGCGTCGCCAGTAAGGTTGCGGTGTGCATGGCCGCTTCCGCAATACCAATCACCGGCCCGCTGGCCAGTTCGCGTGCCGCAAGCAACCCCGGATCGCCGAAGCAGGCAATGACGTGGCCACTGACGCCCTGCGCTTTGCCGAGCTTAATCTGTTCCAGCACGCCAATCGCCGCGATCGCTTCGTCGAAATGCCCTTCAATGGAAGGCACGCCCTGTGTAGGACAGACGGCCAGAATTTCCGTGCCGGGCGCTGCCACCGCGCGCGCCGCCTGACCGATGGTTTCCGTCATCGCCTGGCTGGTATTGGGATTAATTACCTGAATCAGGCTCATGATAAGGCTCCTTTATGACCCGAAAATAACCGGGTGAAATCCGGCAACGCTTCGCCTCCGCGTTCAAAGTGCAGGCTGGAAACAATATGTTCAAAGTGGTGCTGCATCGAGGTGGTTAGCGGTACTAACGCCTTATCTCGTAAACGTTTTAACAGTTGCTCATGATCATCACAGCGGCAACCGCGCTGCCAGGGAGCGCCCCAGGCGGCAATGACCAGGGAAGATCGTTGGGTCAGTCGCGTAACGAGATCGGTTAACACCTGATTGCCGGAAATAGCCTGCAGCTGGATATGAAACGCCGCCGACAGACGAATTGCCGCAGGGCCATCATGCTGTTCGATGGCCGCCTTTTCCTGCTCAACCAGCGCAGCCAACGCGGCAAGGTGAGGTGCCTGCATATGTTCCAGTACGGCAGGAAGGTTGGCGCATTCGAGTAGACTGCGGGTTCGGAAAATGTCACGCGCTTCCTCCACTCCGGGCGTCGCGACATGTGCACCACGTTTGGGCGTAAGCGTCACCATTTGCACCGCAGCAAGGCGCTGCAACACTTTCCGAATGCCTGTGCGGCTGACACCGAATACGTCTGAAAGCGCCTCTTCCGGTAATTTACTTCCGGGTGGCAACTGATGTTCGACAATGGCGTTCATCAACGCCTGATAGATAGGCTCATCTTTATCATGCAGATCGGCCGCCGTTCTCTGGCCTGTTTCACTCTTCATTACCCGCTCCGGTAAACATCTTTGCGTAACTTATCGTATACGTTAAAAATAAATATTGTATACAAAAATCAAATTTGGCCTGGATCCTGCAACGTTTACACATAGGGTCATTTATTCATGTCTTTGAGAGGAGCAGGTTTCATGCCAAATCATTCAACGGTGGGTAACACATCGGCCTCTGAAGCCGAAGCAGCGTACAGTCCAAGGCTATGTAATGCAGACCTGGCGCCCACCCGCAATCAAAACTGGTCGTGGTACAACATCTTTTCGTTTTGGATGTCGGACGTACACAGCATGGGTGGATATGTGGTAGCGGCAAGCTTCTTTACACTCGGGCTGGCCAGTTGGCAGGTGCTGCTGTGTCTGCTGGCAGGGATCTGTATCGTGCAGCTTTGCGCCAACCTGGTGGCTAAGCCGAGTCAAATGGCGGGCGTGCCTTATGCGGTTATTTGCCGTCAGGCATTTGGTGTCTTTGGCGCCAATATTCCGGCGGTGATTCGCGGATTGATTGCTTTCGCCTGGTACGGCATTCAGACCTGGCTGGCGGCCAATGCGCTGATGCTGGTGCTGTTAAAGTTTTATCCTGCGCTCGAAAGTCTGACACACAGCCACTGGCTTGGCCTGTCTCAGTTGGGATGGTGCTGCTTTGGGGTGATGTGGATTCTCCAGGCCATGGTGTTCTGGCACGGCATGAGCGCGATCAAACGCTTTATTGATGTTGCCGGTCCTGCAGTTTACGTGGTGATGCTGGCGTTGGCCGGCTGGATTGTATACAAAACAGGTTTCGACGGTATTTCGTTTACGCTTGCCAGCAAACAACTGACGGCAGGTGAACAGACCTGGCAAATGATTACCGCCACGGCGCTGGTTGTCTCTTACTTCTCAGGTCCGCTGCTGAATTTTGGCGATTTCTCGCGTTACAGCAAAAGCATAGGCGACATTCGTCGGGGTAATCGCTGGGGGCTGCCGTTCAACTTTCTGCTGTTCTCCATCGTTACCGTGGTGATTGTCTCCGGCACACAGTCGCTGTTTGGTAAAATGATCACCGATCCAATCGAAACCGTCAGCATGGTGGGGAGTGATTTAGCCGTGGCAATTGGCCTGTTGACGATGATTACCGCCACGATTGGTATCAACATTGTTGCGAACTTTGTGTCACCCGCTTTCGATTTTTCAAACTGCTCACCGCAGAAAATTAGCTTCCGTACAGGTGGGATGATTGCGGCAGTAGGTTCGGTGCTGTTAACGCCCTGGAATCTTTTCCAGTCGCCGGAACTGATTCACTACACGCTGGATGTATTGGGCTCTTTTATCGGCCCACTGTTTGGCATTTTATTAGCGGATTTTTATCTGATTAAAGGCGGCCGCGTTTATGTTGATGACCTGTTCGATGACACGCCAAAAGGGCGCTACTGGTATCGCGGTGGATTTAATCCAAAAGCCATTGGTGCATTATTGCCTGCGGTCGCAATCTGCCTGGTGATCAGTTTTATCCCTGCCCTGCATCAGGTGGCCAACTTTAGCTGGTTTATTGGTGTGGCGCTGGCTGCCGGTGGCTACTGGATGGTGGCACGCGAAAAGCAGATCGTTGAGAAAGATCGCTCAATGGCTTCTGGTGCGGCGGTGATGCAGAAGGAATAGCGGCCTGTCCACAAGCCCTGTGCCTGTACAGTAACCCCACAAAACGACTCTACGTAGAGTCGTTTTTCGTTGGGCCGCAGACCACCGGACTGCATTGATGAGGAATGATTTTGACTGGTTTTTCTATTCAGCCTTGAGTGCCCTATCCTGCATCCGCGTATCAACACGCTATCTTGATGCATATCAGCCCTCCCTCTTTCGTAGAAACGCTCCGCGTTCGCATTGATCCTGTCTTTGCCAGCTGAAACTCAGTAGGTATAAAAAACTTAAAAATCATAAGCATAAACCTTTACAGAGTCAGCTAACCCTGTCGCAACGGCAAATAAAGAATGCGATGCCCCCACCAGACAAAAAATTCATTTCAAAACAAAAATAGTTCAAATTGAAAGTTAAATAATTTATTTGTGATCTATATAAAATATTTACCCCTTCAAAACGATTATATTTTTTGCGAGTTAAGGCGTAGCAAGCGCGAAAATCCAGGCAACCTTAAAGGAGTGGCAACATGATTGATGCAATCACCTTTGGTGCGGAATGGTTTATTGGACTGTTCCAGAAAGGAGGTGAAGTTTTTGTCGGCATGGTGACAGGAATTTTACCTTTGTTAATTAGTTTATTAGTCGTAATGAACGCGTTGATCAGATTCGTAGGGCAGCATCGAATTGAGCGACTGGCACAAAAATGTGCGGGCAACCCTGTTTCACGCTATCTGCTTTTACCGCTTATCGGCACCTTCGTTTTTTGTAACCCTATGACACTCAGCCTGGGGCGATTTATGCCCGAAAAATACAAGCCAGGATACTACGCGGCCTCTTCGTACAGTTGCCATTCCATGAATGGATTATTTCCTCATGTTAATCCAGGCGAACTTTTTGTTTATTTAGGCGTTGCCAGCGGCCTGACAACCTTAGGTTTGCCCTTAGGTCCCCTTGCTGTTAGCTATTTTCTGGTTGGACTTTTTACTAATTTTTTTCGGGGCTGGATTACCGATCTCACCACCAGCCTGTTTGAAAAAAAGATGGGCATTAAGCTCGACAAAAACGTTCAGCTTTAATAAAGGCGGAAAATAAAATGACGACACAAATCCGTATCGAAAAAGGAAGCAGTGGTTGGGGCGGCCCTTTACAACTTGATATAACACCTGGGAAAAAAATTGTTTACATCACAGCAGGCACCCGACCGTCAATTGTGGACAGGCTCAGCGAAATCACCGGTTGGGAAGCCGTAGATGGTTTTAAACAAGGTGAACCACCCGCTGATGAGATTGGCCTGGCAATCATCGATTGTGGTGGCACGCTACGTTGTGGTCTTTATCCCAAACGAGGTATTCCCACTGTGAATATCCATGCCACGGGGAAATCCGGACCGCTGGCGCAATATATTCTGGAGAACATTTATGTCTCTGGCGTTAAGCCTGAGAATATAAGCATCGTCAATGAAGAGCAGCATGACAGTAAAGAGCAGGTAAACGAGCATGACGCAAAGTTTGCTGCCCTGGCACCGTGTGATTCAACTACGGGTAAAGATTACGATCCGAGTAAAAAAATCACCGAGCAAAGCGACGGTTTACTGGCAAAAATCGGCACGGGAATGGGGACCATCGTTGCCGAGTTTTTCCAGGCCGGCCGCGATACAATCGATACCGTACTCAAGACTATTCTCCCTTTTATGGCATTCGTTGCTGCCATCATTGGAATCATCATGGCCTCAGGTTTGGGGGATATGATTGCCCACGGGCTGACCCCACTAGCCACCAATCCGCTTGGATTAATCACGTTGGCGTTAATTTGTTCGTTCCCGCTACTGTCGCCGTTCTTAGGACCGGGGGCGGTGATTGCCCAGGTTATCGGTGTACTTATTGGCGTTCAGATCGGGCTGGGTAATATTCCACCCCATCTTGCCCTGCCTGCCCTGTTTGCCATCAATGCACAAGCTGCTGCGGATTTTATTCCTGTCGGTTTATCGCTGGCGGAGGCGAAACAGGACACCGTGCGCGTGGGGGTTCCTTCTGTACTGGTAGGCCGTTTTCTGACCGGTGCACCGACTGTGCTGATTGCCTGGGCCGTCTCTGCTTTTATTTATCACTGAACGTTAACCTTCTGGAGAAAAGTCATGACGCACTTTGAAACTGAAATAATCAAAGTTGGCATAAATGCCCACGATGCGCTGCTTGAAAACATGATGATTTTATTTCGGGAAGGCGCACCAGCCGATATTCAGGATTATTGCTTTATTCATCAGCATGGCATGCTGATGGGACATCCTGTAACGGGTTCAACCCTGCAACTGGGAGAAAGGTGTTATCCAGTGACCGCTATCGGTGAGGTCGCGATTGAGAACCTACGCGAGCTGGGACATATCACCGTCGTTTTCGATGGGCAGTCAATAGCGCAATTACCCGGCTCAATCCATGTCAGTGGAAAAGCGCCCGAAAGGATCACGCCTGAAACATCCGTCAAACTCTTTGCTTAGGAGCCTGTTATGTCTGAAGTTGCTGTTGTAATCGGTGGAGGGCAAACGCTGGGTGCGTTTCTGGCGAAAGGATTGGCCGAAGCGGGCTACCGCGTTGCCGTAGCAGATTTGAAGGGTGAAAACGCCAGAAAAGTTGCCTCAGAAATTAACGCCGAATATGGCGCTGATCTGGCCGTGGGGTTTGAGGTTGATGCAACAGATGAGAAAAGTGTTATTGAGCTTGCTGGCAATATCGATACGATCTTTAAACAGGTCAATGTGATGATTTATAGTGCCGGCATGGCAAAAGCCTCCTTCGTCACTGATTTTGCATTAAAAGATTTTGAAGTATCTTTGCAGGTCAATCTCGTAGGCTATTTTCTTTGCGCGCGTGAATTTGCCAGGCTGATGATTCGCGATAATATTCCAGGCCGCATTATTCAGATTAATTCAAAGTCGGGTAAAACAGGCAGTAAACATAATTCGGGCTATAGTGCTGCTAAATTTGGCGGGGTAGGATTAACACAGTCCCTGGCACTTGATTTAGCGGATTATGGCATCACGGTACATTCACTGATGCTGGGTAATTTGCTCAAGTCGCCGATGTTTCAATCTCTGCTCCCCCAGTATGCAAAAAAATTGGGCATCTCGCCCGACGAAGTTGAAGCCAGTTATATTGCGAAAGTGCCACTTAAACGCGGATGCGAGTATCAGGATGTCCTGAATGTCTTGTTGTTTTATGCCAGTGATAAATCCTCGTATTGCACTGGACAGTCTATCAACATCACGGGCGGTCAGGTGATGTTTTGATCGACCCGCTCATGATTAGCTGGCCTGGTATGTTGGCATCGCTCAGGAGAAGAAGATGAGTAGCGGGATAATTGCTGTAGCACTTTTAGCATGGCTGGCACATACGCTGTTTGGCTGGTATCAGCTACGAAGCTTTAACCGCATGTTAGAGGGCTTATTTCAGCAAGGCAGAGTCGGAATTGGGCGTTCAGCATCTACCCGCTTCAATGTTGAACCACGCGTTATTATCGCACTCGCTGTAGATACAAAAGGACGAATCATATCGGCTGTCATTATGAAAGGTTTCACCGTTTTTGCCCGTCCACGCGCGCTACCTTTGTTAAATGGCTGTTATCTTAATGATATAGATGCGAAAAAAATTTTTCCTGAGCGTGAAACGTGTCAAAAAGCCTTACTTTCCGCCATATCAATGAAAGAGTAATGTGTTAAATTGAAAGCAGGATGAAAATTACAGCACTGCTTTAATTTTGATAAAAAACACCTTTCAGATAAGGCTTTACCAATGAAACCGCGACAAAGACAGGAAGCCATCCTTGCCTATCTACAAAAAAATGGCAAAACCACAATTAGCGATCTGATCGAACATTTTAAAGCAACAGGCACCACTATTCGTAAAGATTTGACCGAGATGGAGAAGCGCAGTGAGGTTATTCGTATTCACGGTGGCGTCATTCTGAGCCATGAAGAAGGCGATCAACCTATCGACCATAAAACACATATTAACAGTGACAGGAAAAGGCGCATTGCTGAATCGGCCGTACAACTGGTTAACGATGGTGATTCGCTGATCCTTGATACCGGCAGCACAGTGCTCCAAATGGTCAGGCATCTGAAGCCGTTCAATAACATTACTGTTATGACAAACAGCCTACACATTGTGAATGCGCTGATGGAATTAGACGGCGATCAGACCATTTTAATGCCCGGCGGAACGTTAAGAAAAAAGTCAGTTTCATTTCATGGAGGGCTTGCCGAGTCAGCATTCCGCTCTTTTAACTTTGATAAGTTATTTATTGGCGCCGATGGCATTGATTTGGATATGGGGATCACCACCTTTAATGAAGTTCATGCCGTCAGCACATCGATGTGCGCGGCGGCTGACAAGATTATTGTGTTAGCTGACTCATCCAAGTTTGGTCGCAAAAGTCCGAATGTTGTTTGCAGCCTGGATAAGGTTGATACCATTATCACGGATGCCGGTATTACTGCTCATTATCTTCAACAATTAGCGGATAAAAAAATCAACGTCATTGTCGCAGGAGGTGATGATGAATAATCCAGAAGTGCTGCTGGACTATGCCAGAGAGGCGCTTTCGCTTGAAATTACCGAAGCTCAGAATCTGTTTAATAGTTTAAATGGTGAGTTTATAAATGCGTGTAAATTGATTCTTCAATGCAAGGGCAAAACCATTGTTTCTGGGATCGGTAAATCAGGTCATATTGGTAAAAAGATAGCTGCCTCACTGGCCAGTACTGGCACCCCGGCTTTTTTTGTGCATCCCGCCGAGGCATTGCATGGCGATTTGGGCATGATCACCTCACAGGACGTATTTATTTTTATCTCAAATTCCGGAAGAGCCACTGAATTACAGATTATTGTACCTGCTCTTAAGGCACTCAATGTCCCCATCATTGCAATAACCAACGTAACCAGCTCCTTTCTGGCACAACAAGCCGACCACGTCCTTCACCTTGCTGTAAATCGTGAAGCCTGCCCGATGGGGCTTGCTCCAACGTCGAGCGCCGTGAATACCCTGTTATTGGGTGACGCTCTGGCAATGGCGCTAATGCGTTCCCGCAATTTCAGTGAGGAGCAATTTGCCCGCTCCCACCCTGGAGGCAGTATAGGCGCTGGTTTGCTTAACTCGGTTACTCAAAGTATGCGTAAAGCCGAAGGTATTCCGCGCGTAAATAAAAACGCCTCCGTTTTAGATGCGATGGAAGAACTTACCCGCACCGGTATGGGAATTGTTATTGCCTGCGATGATAACAATGATATTGAGGGTATTTTTACTGATGGCGACCTGCGTCGCGCCTTATTGGCAGGTAAAAAGCTGGACGATCAACTTGAGCCACTCCTGACACGTCCCGGTTATAAACTGGCCGAGCACCTCAGCGTTGCGGCGGCTACGCAGAAATTATATGACCGACGCATTAGCGCGGCACCGGTGGTCAACCAACAAGGTACGTTAGTCGGGGCCATCAATATCTATGATTTGCATAAATGACATTCATTAGCGAGTGACTGAAACACCAGAATACCTGAGAGGGAATATGGAATTATATATCGATAGTGCAGATACGTTTGCTATTCGCGAGATGGTAAAAATTTTACCCGTCAATGGCGTTACCACCAACCCTTCGCTGGTTGCTAAATCTGGCGTCGAACTGACGCACTTAATCAGTGACATCCGGACTATTTTGGGTGAGGAGAAACTTATCTTTGCTCAGGTTTTAGCAAGCGATACAGCGAATATTATTCGCGAAGCGCAGTATCTGCATGAAATGTGCGCCAATATGGTCGTAAAAATACCCGTCAATCGTGCAGGGCTGGCCGCAATGACTCAGTTGAAACAGCGTAACATTCCAACGTTAGGTACTGCGGTTTATTCCACCTCACAGGCGATGTTAGCGGCCTTCGCAGGCGCTGATTATATTGCGCCCTATTTTAATCGCATGGAAAATAACAATATTAATGCAAAGCAGGCCATTTCAGATATTCAGCAGTTTATTCAACTGCACAAGATGGATTGCAAAATACTCGCTGCCAGCTTTAAAAACACCACTCAGGTGGCAGACTGTCTGCTGGCGGGAGCGGCGGCTGTTACATTGCCTGTCGATGTTATGTGTGAAATGTTTAACTCCCCTCTGGCAAAGCACGCCATTGATGATTTCAGCCATGACTGGAATCAGGCATTTAACCGTCAGCAGTTGATTATTTAGTTCTGCGAACGCGTTAATAGTGCATAAGCGAGAGCAAAGTTTTGCTGCGGGCACAGCATCTTCTGTTTGGCAGCATTAACGCTTTGGACGAGTGAGTAAAGGGGGGGAATGCTTCGTGCTTTCAGTCGCTAAAAAGCAAAAACGCCATGCTGATAACCAGCATGGCGTCAAAATTTGGCGGAACGGACGGGGCTCGAACCCGCGACCCCCTGCGTGACAGGCAGGTATTCTAACCAACTGAACTACCGCTCCGCGCTTTGTTCCCCGTCGGGAACGAGGCGCATATTAATCACAACGTCTTTACGCGTCAACGCTTTTCCCCGCGTAACATTCCGTTTGCTGCTATTTTCGCCCCAATGTTGATTTTACACACAAAACGTTGGCTTTCAGACGCGCCACAGGCAGTTGCCGCCCTTCTTCATAATCAAATCTAAGCGTGACTCGTGTTCGTTAACTTCATCCGCGCTGGCGGTGACGACACGCAAGCCTGAACTGGGACGAACGATACGCTGAATGCCCTCGCTCTGCTGCTGGCGCGCTCGCTCCTCTTCCGACGAGAACGACAACGACGTCTGCCCACCGGTCATCGTTAAGAAGACTTCAGCCAGAATCTCGGCATCAAGCAGTGCGCCGTGCAGCGTACGCTTGCTGTTATCTATTTCATAGCGCGAACACAGCGCATCAAGGCTGTTACGCTTGCCAGGAAACATGCGGCGCGCCATCGCCAGGCTGTCGGTTATCTTGCAGAAGGTTTCGGTTTTTTCAATGCCGCGCTGAAGCTTGCCAAACTCGTAATCCATAAAGCCGATATCAAACGACGCGTTATGAATAACGAGTTCCGCCCCGCGGATGTAGTCGAGAAACTCATCGGCAATATCGCTGAAGGTGGGTTTATCCAGCAGGAATTCATCGGCGATACCGTGAACGCCAAACGCTTCAGGATCGACCAGCCGGTCAGGCTTCAGATACATATGGAAGTTGTTCCCCGTCAGACGACGGTTAACCACTTCAACAGCACCAATCTCGATGATGCGGTGACCTTCATAATGCACCCCGATCATATTCATACCGGTGGTTTCAGTATCGAGAACAATTTGACGGTTATTTGCAGTGCTCATAGGGCTCGTTTTATGTCAGACTTGGCGTTTTGTCAGAAGGAAGTCTACCAGAGATGCGTAAACAGGTAGAGATTTTCACCGATGGATCTTGTCTCGGCAACCCAGGTCCGGGTGGTTATGGTGCAATTTTGCGTTACGGAGAGCATGAAAAAACCTTCAGTGCGGGTTATCGCCTGACGACCAACAATCGTATGGAGTTGATGGCGGCCATTGTTTCACTGGAAGCCCTGAAACAGCCCTGTGATGTGGTGTTGAGTACCGACAGTCAGTATGTGCGCCAGGGCATTACGCAATGGATACATAACTGGAAGAAGCGTGGCTGGAAAACCGCCGAAAAGAAGCCCGTTAAAAACGTCGATTTATGGCAACGGCTTGATACTGCGCTCAGCACTCATACGATTCAGTGGGAATGGGTTAAAGGCCATGCGGGCCATCCCGAAAATGAACGCTGTGATGAACTGGCGCGCAGTGCGGCTAACAATCCGGCCTTTGATGATATTGGCTATCAGCCCGAATCCTGATCGTTAGCCTGCCGAAACTGGCGCGTCGCATTGACGGTCTGGGGTAATTGCCTTTTGCTCAGACTCATCCGCGCCTTCGTGGGCGTGAGCGGAAAACTTCGTTTACGCGCCACGACAATGTTCAGGCAACCTAACGCGGGTAAATGAGCGCTGATCATTTTCCCCCCCTGTCGATGCCAGGGCAACACCTGGAAACGCGTGCGGAAAACCACTTCGTAATTCAGCAAGCCCAGCCAGTCCAGTAAACGCATCTGACTAAACATGCGGCTGCTCCAGGGCGCTTTACGATGAATGCCCGGCACCATCTTACTGATCCCCAGCAAACTGAACGGATTGAAGCCGCTGATGATCATCCAGCCATCATCGATTAGCACACGATCGACTTCCCGTAATATCCGATGGGGGTCCTGACTCCATGACAACGTATGTGCCAGTAAGCAGGCATCAACCGATTTTGACTCAAACGGCAGTTGTGCGGGATTGGCTAGTACCTGTAACTGTTCTCCCTCAGTGCCAACACTGACCTGATGTGAGATAGCGCAATTTTCCGTGTTGATTTCTGCGCTGAGGTTGCCAAGCTTAAGCATATGAAAGCCGTACAGCTTTCCAAGGTAAGGCTGAAGTTGCTGTGTCAGTGCATCGCGGAAGTAGACTCCCCATGGCATGTCGCGCCATGAGAGTGGCGCGTTCAGGATTTGGCGTGTTTTAGCGGACTTCATGCTTTACCATTTTCCTTTTTTACGGCCAGCGAGAGGGTTTTATGAATCTTACCAGTATTCCTGCATTACAAGATAACTACATCTGGACGTTAACAGATGACAAGGGAAAATGCCTGATTGTTGATCCTGGTGAAGCCCAGCCGGTGCTGGAGAAGATTCACGCGAACGGCTGGCAGCCCGAAGCCATTCTGTTAACCCATCACCATAATGACCACGTCGGCGGCGTTAAAACCTTGTGTGAACACTTCCCCGACATTGTGGTTTACGGTCCACAGGAAACGGCGGACAAAGGCGCAAAAAACCTTGTTAGTGAAGGGGATGAGTTTGACATTTTGGGTCTGTCATTCGAGGTCATCGCTACCCCGGGGCACACTTTAGGACATATCTCATATTACAGTTCGCCTTATCTTTTTTGTGGGGACACGATGTTTTCAGGCGGCTGCGGAAGGTTATTCGAAGGTACGCCAGAAAAAATGTATGAATCTTTTCAAAAACTTAACAAGCTTCCAGGAGAGACTCTGGTGTGCTGCGCACATGAGTATACTTTATCCAATCTGAAGTTTGCTGCTGCAATTTTACCCCACGACCCGCAAATAACGGCTGAATACCACAAAATTAAGGACTTACGGGCCGAAAACCGTATTACTTTACCTACAAAACTGGCCCACGAGCGCATAATAAATTTATTTCTCAGAACGCAAGATCCTGATTTACAACGTGCTTTAGGCCTTGATTCAGAGGTTGGGCCGGTATGGCAGACATTTGCCGTTCTACGCGAGAAGAAAGACCGTTTTTGATTTTTCAGGTTGTGTTGTGAAGCACCGTCACGTATAGTTGCTCGTCTTTTAAGCGAACGAACTATTGACACACATATGAAGGCTAAAGCGATATTACTCGCCTCGGTCTTGCTGGTAGGATGTCAGGCATCACGGAATGACGCCAATATCCCCGAACAGCATGCACAGAGTCTGTCTTCAGCTGGTCAAAGTGAAAATGGAAAATACGGTGATCGACTTTTATCGCCGCGATGGCAGGAAGATGGAACTGGCCTCGCAGAAGATAGTGATCTCTGGAGTTTCATTAGTGACGAGTTGAAGATGGGGATTCCGGAAAACCCGCGAATCCGCGAACAAAAATTAAAATTTTTAAAAAATAAGAGCTATCTCCACGATGTAACATTACGGGCAGAGCCGTACATGTACTGGATAGTCGAGCAGATTAAGAAACGTAAGATGCCGATGGAACTGGTACTGCTACCCATAGTGGAGAGCGCTTTTGATCCTCATGCAACCTCGTCTGCAAATGCCGCTGGCATCTGGCAGATTGTGGGAAGTACGGGTCGAAACTATGGTTTAAAACAGAACCGTTATTACGATGGTCGTCGCGACGTTGTCGCCTCAACCAAGGTTGCGCTGGATATGATGCAGCGTCTCAACACCATGTTCGGCGGTGACTGGCTTCTGACAGTTGCTGCTTATAACAGTGGTGAAGGACGTGTGCTAAAAGCGATTAAACAGAACAAGGCGCGCGGCAAGCCCACCGACTTCTGGCATCTTTCGCTTCCACGTGAAACCACGGTTTATGTCCCGAAAATGTTGGCCTTGAGCGAACTTCTCAAGAACAACAAGCGTTACGGAATTAAACTGCCGACGCCTAATGAAAACCGCGCATTAGCACGTGTTGAAGTAGGCCAGCAGATTAAACTGACGCAGGCCGCAGAAATGGCTGGTATGCCGCTCAATAAGTTAAAGAGCTTTAATACCGGATACAAAGGCGGCGCGACAGCACCAAATGGGCCACATTACATTATGGTGCCGAAGTCTAATGTCGCACAATTGCGTGATTCACTGGCTTCCGGTGATATCTCCGCAGTACAGCCGACCCAACTGGCGAAAGCCAGTGGCGATGGCGGTTACAAAGTGCGAAATGGCGATACCCTGTCGGGAATCGCGAATAAGTTAGGCGTCAGTGTTGCAACACTGAAGCAGCAAAACAATCTGCGCAGTGCCAGTATTCGTCCAGGTCAGGTACTGACTGTCGGATCGAATGGCACCAGCCTGGCGGATAATGGCAACAGCATCACCTATCGCGTTCGTAAGGGTGATTCTCTTGACAGTATCGCCCGTCGTCACGGCGTAAACATTAAAGACGTGATGCGCTGGAACAGTGTTGTGAGTAACGCGAAAGATATTCAGCCTGGCGATGAGTTAACGTTGTTCGTGAAGAATAACGCAACGCCAGATACCTGATACATTGAAAAGGCTGACATTTGTCAGCCTTTTTTCTTATTCGATTCTGCCGCAATCTGCCTGACCTCGCGCTTTTCCGCCCTCCCCCTGACAGAAAGCCTTCCGCCATCGTCCTTACCTTTTGGCGTTAAACTCGACCAGTAAAGGATTATGATCGGATGCGCGCGTGACCAGCACAGAGGCTTCGCTGACGCGCATGTCGCGATAGAACACGAAATCTAACGGTCGGCCAAAAGCTTTGCGTCGGTGATCGGCAGTAAACATCACCTCTTCCAGTTGCATCTGGTGAGCAAAACGGTAAAGGGCATTGATTCGCTGGCGACTCCAGGCGTTGAAATCGCCGGCCATGATCACCGGCCCACGGTGATGGATGATCTGTTCCCCAATGGGGCCCAGTTGTTTGCTGTAAACGTCTACGCCCAGACTAAAGTTTACGGCGTGAATATTTACTACCATTAGCGTTTCGCCGGTAGGTAACGGATAGGCGGTGACAAGTGCCGATTTAGAGAGCCTTAGCAGCGGCTCTCGTTCGCGCAAAGGACAACAGTAGACTGGGTGAGCGGAAGCCAGCGTCATCACGCCTGAGGGATGCTGAGGCAACACGAAAGCAGGGACCTGATCGGCCGCCAGATAATTACTGGTGGCAAAGCGGATAAGCTCAGGCGTCGTCTGCGCTTCCTGTAGTAAAACGAGATGTGCATCTTTGCCGAATCCTTCCAGTACAGACATCCAGTCGGCACGCTGCTGTTTGAAGATATTCCATACCAGCACTTTAAGATTGGGATCGGCAGGGAGCGGTGCGCCAGGAGGCAACGCCTGACCGAGATGAAACATTGCACCCGGGGGAAAGATCCTTTCCGCTGGCTGTCCGGCTACATATCTCATCGCATAGGTTTTTTTGCGCACTTTCCCGCCTGGCTAATCGTTCAAAAATTCGTGTGACTTATCTGTTATAGGGATTTTAGTACGCAGTTTCAATGGATGCTGCCGATTGTTCTCACCCTACCCCGTTTTATTTCCGTGATAACCGGCACCTGATGGCCGCGTCAATGTCTTCTCAGTTCTCTCATCCGCTGTAAAATGGCAGACTGGTGATGCATCGATATAATGAAAAAGCCTTCTACGCCAAGGGCTCCGGTAGAGGCTGTGCTTTAATAACAGTCATGTTGGTCTTACAGGCTATTTCACGTGAAGAGAAACCATGAAGGCATCGTCTGAAGAACTGAAAGTATTTGTGAGCGTCGTTGAAAGTGGAAGCTTTAGTCGGGCCGCTGAGACGTTACAGATGGCCAATTCAGCCGTGAGTCGTACGATAAAAAAGCTGGAAAACAAATTAGGCCTGGCTTTGCTTACACGTACCACCCGGAATCTGGCGTTAACTCAGGAAGGGGAACGCTATTTTCATCAGGTTCAAAATTTCCTTCAGGTCATGACCGCTGCGGAAAATGAGTTAATAGAAAGCCGTGAGATGCCGAAGGGGTTATTGCGTATAGATGCGGCAACACCGGTCATACTGCATCTGCTTCTGCCGATGATAAAGTCCTTTCGGGAACGCTATCCGGAAATAGACCTTTCGCTTATTTCTTCTGAAAACTTTATTAACCTTATCGAGCGTAAAGTTGATGTGGCGATCCGCGCAGGAAGCTTAACGGATTCAGGCCTTAGAGCACGGTTGCTCTTTATCAGCTATCGCCGTCTCATTGCGTCACCTGACTATCTGGAAAAATACGGCATCCCTCAACGCGCGGCCGATCTGGATAACCATCAGTGTCTTGGTTTTATTGATGCGCCTCGTCTTAACCGTTGGCCCGTAGCCTGTGAAGGTGGTGAGCTCTATGGCATTCGTTCAGAGCTTGATTCTAACAGCGGGGAAACGATCAAGCAGTTGTGCCTTGACGGCAATGGCATCGCCTGTCTTTCTGATTACATGGTGCATAAAGAAATAGAAGAAGGAAGTCTGGTGGAAATCATGTCCGAGCAGCGGCTGCCGGTAGAGATGCCGTTTAACGCCGTATATTACAGCGATCTTGGCGTCACCCAGCGTGTTCGCGCTTTCATTGATTTTCTAAGTGAGTGGGTGGTGAAGCAGCCCTGGCATGTGCAGACACAGTTGCTGCATCAGCTCTCTTTAAAGTCCTGACAGAGCTACGTCGGCCTGAGTGTTTTAAGAGCCTGCTGACGTAGAACCTGAAGCTGAGGAGAAAATTATTGAAAATTTCCGCGCAGAAATGGAAAAAGCCCTGACCGTTAAGTCAGGGCTTTCCAATTAAGTGGCGGAACGGACGGGGCTCGAACCCGCGACCCCCTGCGTGACAGGCAGGTATTCTAACCAACTGAACTACCGCTCCACCGATTCTGTACTGACGTCAGAAAAACGTTCTGATATCAGGTGTTTCGCCCTTCCGCGTCACCGGTAAGGTCACGACCAGCGTACTGGTCTTAATTTGATGCCTGCAGTTGATGAATCACGCGGTGATTCACCCTTCGGGCCGCTGCTCTGCAGCGTTCAAAAGCATTTGCTTTTGTCCCACTCTCTTTTGAGTAGAGAACTGCCCGAAGTAACGTGCAGGTTTTCAATTTGATGCCTGGCAGTTCCCTACTCTCGCATGGGGAGACCCCACACT
>NZ_VIVB01000002.1:276652-555083 GCF_007828605.1 Pantoea sp. SJZ147 | reverse complement strand
AAGTTTGATTTGCTGAAACCAGTTCAGCGGTGCTCATCTGTAAAACGTCATAATGAATTTCATTATGTGTTCACTCGTGAGACTTGATATTTTTTACGTCCGGAGACGCTGATATCAATCCTGCGAGTGCCCACACAGATTGTCTGATAAATTGTTAAAGAGCAGTGCGAACAGCGGGTTAACCGTCTGTCGCGAGGTGGCGTATATTACGCTTTCCTCCTTCAGAGTCAACCTCTTTTTCAGAAGTTTTTCTCCGGCGGCTCAGTTTCCTGAACCTCCCGACACCGCGTTCCGTAAGCCGTTGTGCCGTGTCAGTGGAGGCGCATTATAGGGAAGCTTTCACAGAGCGCAAGTGCAAATTTAAACTTTTTTGCTGTTCGTCTGAAATTTGCACAAAAGCGCTGTTTTACGCGTTTTTAATGCGCGAAGGCAGCTCGGCAAGACTCGCGATGACCCAGTCAGCCAGGGCCTCACCTTCAGCCGTAACCGGCTTACCGCTGCGCACTAATACTTTTTTACCTACGCCAGCGGCCTGAGCGGCCTGCATATCTTCCAGTTTGTCACCTACCATATAAGAAGCAGCCATATCGATGTGCAGCTCCTTTTGTGCTGACAGAAACATCCCTGGCTGAGGTTTACGGCAGTCACACTGCTGGCGAAATTCTTCAATCGTCGCATCGGGGAGATGCGGACAGAAATAGATACCATCAAGATCGATATCCCGATCGGCCAATGACCAGTCCATCCACTCGGTGAGCCGCATAAACTGATCTTCGCTAAACATACCGCGTGCAATGCCGGATTGGTTGGTTACGACCACCAGCGCAAAGCCCATCTTCTTTAACTGCTGTAATGCTTCAATGACGCCATCGATAAACTGGAAATTATCGATTTCATGGACATAGCCGTGATCAACATTGAGGGTGCCATCGCGATCGAGAAAAATGGCCGGGACTTGATTCGTCACGTAAAAACTCCTGCTATAAAAATTGCCGCTTAGTATCGCACGATTGCCATAAAAGGGAGAATGTCAGATTGAATCACTTCCATTGATTTAGACGTCTGGATGCCTTACCATCCATCCAGCTTATGCATGCTTTCATCTATGGAAGCACACCAGACCACGGACAATGCAAGACGATAATAAATAACGTAATGATTAAATTAGAAAATATCACCAAAGTGTTCCAGCAAGGTTCGCGTTCGATACAGGCGTTATCCAATGTCAGCCTGCATGTGCCTGCCGGACAAATCTATGGCGTCATCGGCGCATCCGGTGCCGGTAAAAGTACGCTCATTCGTTGCGTTAATCTGCTTGAACGCCCTACCTCAGGCCGGGTACTGGTTGATGGTGCGGATTTAACGGCGCTGAGTGAACGGCAGTTGACTCAGGCGCGTCGCCAGATTGGCATGATTTTTCAGCATTTTAACCTGATGAACTCCCGCACGGTATCTGGCAACGTTGCCCTGCCGTTAGAGCTGGGCAACCTCACCCGTGACGAGATTAAAAAGCGTGTGGCTGAACTGTTAGACCTGGTCGGTCTGGCTGATAAGCACGACGCCTGGCCAGCCAATCTTTCCGGTGGTCAGAAACAGCGTGTTGCCATTGCGCGTGCGCTGGCGAGCAACCCCAAGGTTCTGCTGTGCGATGAAGCCACCAGCGCGCTCGATCCAGCCACCACGCGTTCGATTCTTGAATTGCTCAAAGATATTAACCGTCGTCTCGGCCTGACCATTCTGTTGATTACGCATGAGATGGATGTCGTAAAGCGCATCTGCGATCAGGTCGCGGTGATCAGTCAAGGTGAGCTAATCGAAAAGGACAGCGTGAGCGAAGTCTTCTCGCATCCTAAAACGCCGCTGGCACAGCAGTTTATCCAGTCAACACTGCATCTGGATATTCCAGACGATTATCAACAGCGCCTGTCGCCTGAAGCCGGTCCTGAAAGCATGCCGTTGCTGCGTATGGAATTCACCGGGCAGTCCGTTGATGCACCTTTACTGTCTGAAGCCGCACGTCGTTTTAATATCAATAACAATATTATCAGTGCGCAGATGGATTACGCCGGCGGTGTGAAGTTCGGCATCATGCTGGCGGAAATTCACGGCAGTGAAAGTGATACACAAGCCGCTATTCAGTGGCTGCAAGAACATCATGTAAAAGTAGAGGTATTAGGTTATGTCTGAAGCGATGATTGCGTTGCTGGGGCGCGGCGTGTGGGAAACGTTGATGATGACCTTTGTCTCTGGCTTTTTCGGTTTCGTGCTGGGTTTACCGGTGGGCGTGCTGTTATACGTTACCCGTCCGGGGCAGATTCTTGAAAACAAAGGCTTGTACCGGGTGCTGTCGGCGCTGGTCAACATCTTCCGTTCTATTCCTTTTATTATCCTGCTGGTATGGATGATTCCGTTTACCCGCATTATTGTCGGCACCTCAATCGGTCTGCAGGCCGCCATCGTGCCGCTGACTGTGGGCGCAGCCCCGTTTATTGCCCGTATGGTTGAAAACGCGCTGTTGGAACTTCCGACCGGATTGATTGAAGCCTCGCGCGCAATGGGCGCAACGCCGATGCAAATCGTCCGTAAAGTCCTGCTGCCTGAAGCGCTGCCCGGCCTGGTCAATGCTGCCACCATCACGCTGATTACGCTGGTTGGCTACTCCGCAATGGGCGGCGCAGTAGGCGCGGGCGGCCTGGGCCAGATTGGCTACCAATATGGTTATATCGGATATAACGCCACGGTGATGAATACGGTATTAGTGTTATTAGTCGTTTTGGTGTATCTCATACAATTCTGTGGTGACCGCATCGTGCGTGCTGTGTCCCATAAATAAGCAAGCAATATCACTCTTAAGGAAAGGATATGTCTTTCAAATTTAAAAAAATTGCCGCTGTGGGTGCATTAATTGGCGCGATTGCGCTGGCAGGATGCGATCAAAAAGCTAAAGATCCAAACCACATTAAAGTGGGTGTGATCGTAGGCGCAGAGCAGCAGGTTGCAGAAGCTGCGGCCAAGGTTGCTAAAGACAAGTATGGCCTGGATGTTGAGCTGGTCACGTTTAACGACTACGTGCTGCCTAACGAAGCGTTGAGTAAAGGCGATATTGATGTGAACGCCTTCCAGCACAAACCGTATCTGGATCAACAAATCAAAGATCGCGGTTACAAGCTGGTATCCGTTGGTAATTCTTTTGTTTATCCGATTGCTGGCTACTCGAAAAAAATCAAATCACTTGATCAACTGCAGGATGGCGCACAGGTGGCGATTCCTAATGACCCAACCAATCTGGGTCGCTCGCTGCTTCTGCTGCAGAAAGTTGGCCTGATTAAGCTGAAAGACGGTGTGGGCCTGCTGCCAACCTCACTGGATATCGTTGAGAATCCAAAACACCTGAAAATTGTTGAGCTGGAAGCACCGCAGCTGCCACGTTCACTGGACGATCAGCAAATTGCGCTGGCGGTGATCAATACCACTTACGCCAGCCAGATTGGCCTGACGCCGGCGAAAGATGGCATCTTTGTTGAAGACAAAGACTCACCCTACGTCAACCTGATTGTGGCGCGTGAAGACAACAAAGACGCGGAAAACGTGAAGAAATTCGTTCAGGCTTATCAGTCTGACGAAGTTGCTGACGCCGCGAATAAAGTCTTTAACGGCGGCGCGGTTAAAGGCTGGTAATCCCGTCTGACATCTTCCCTCAGGGCGGCTTTTAGCCGCCCTTTCTGTTATTGCGCTTTGCTGACTTGTTATTTATCCGTGTCCTTGTTTCAATAACGCCACTTTTTGAAACTTGAGGATGTTGCCATGCGTTTTTTACCGCTCTGCTTGTTAGCATTGATGCTGACAGGGTGTGTTCGAGAGTACCACCCAATAAGCAGCGCACCTTCTCAGCCGCAGCAACCCAGCGAACCGACACGTAAGCCAACGTATCGACCCGCACCTGTTAAGGTTTATACCGACGCTGCCGATCTGGTGAGCAAACCCTTCCGCGATCTGGGCGAAGTGTCCGCTGAAGATTGCCAGGTAAGCAACCAGAGTTCGCCCCCCAATATCGCTACCGCACGTAAACGTATGCAAATCAAAGCGTCACAGATGAAAGCCAATGCTGTGCTGCTGCATAAATGTGAAATCGTCAGCAGCACGCAAGGCTGCTACCGTCAGGCTGTTTGTCAGGGATCGGCGCTGAAAGTCACCAGTCAATGAGTGAATTCGCCTTTGCGCAAATCGGCGTGATCCGTTCACCATGGAAAGAGAAGTTCGCCGTGCCGCGCCAGCCGGGGCTGGTTCAGGATGGCGGCGGCGAACTGCATCTTTTGCCGCCTTACAATCAGGCGGATGCGGTGCGCGGCCTGGAAGACTTCAGCCATCTCTGGATACTGTTCGTTTTTCATCAGACCATGGACGGTGGCTGGCGTCCTACTGTGCGACCGCCGCGCCTGGGCGGTAACGCCCGCATGGGCGTTTTTGCCACACGATCCACCTTTCGCCCCAACCCTGTTGGCATGTCGCTGGTTGAGCTCAAAGGCATTCGCTGCGAGAAACAACAGGTCATTCTGCAGTTGGGCAGTCTGGATTTGGTAGACGGTACACCGGTTGTCGATATCAAACCCTACCTGCCTTTTGCCGAAGCCCTGCCCCAGGCTCGTGCAGGTTTTGCCCAGTCCGCGCCGGAAAGCACCATGCCGGTCCGGTTTTCACCGCACGCCCAGCAGCAACTGCAACAACACGGCCGCTATCCCCATCTGGCGAGATTTATCAGCGAAGTACTCGCTCAGGATCCGCGGCCCGCTTACCGTAAAGGTGAAACCCAGGACCGGGAATATGCCGCCTGGCTACTGGAGTTTAATGTGCGCTGGCGCATTGATGAGGCAGGGACAGAAGTCGTGGCTATCGATCCGCGTTAAAACCCGCTTTTTAGCCAGTGATCTCACTGGTACACTAGCCGCCAGCAAATTTTTGTCTGTGAATTTCCGATCAACTGGAATCGTAATCAATGCGTACTACTCAATATCTGCTCTCTACTCAGAAAGAGACACCTTCTGACGCGGAAGTGATCAGCCATCAGCTGATGCTGCGTGCCGGAATGATCCGTAAACTGGCTTCGGGTTTATATACCTGGCTGCCAACCGGTCTGCGCGTATTAAAAAAAGTCGAAAACATCGTTCGTGAAGAAATGAACAACGCCGGTGCCATTGAGATTTCAATGCCTGTGGTCCAACCCGCAGACCTGTGGCAAGAGAGCGGGCGCTGGGAGCAGTACGGCCCAGAATTACTGCGTGTTGCGGATCGCCACGAGCGTCCGTTTGTGCTCGGCCCGACGCATGAAGAAGTGATTACCGATCTGATTCGCAATGAGCTGAGCTCATATAAGCAGCTGCCGCTGAATCTGTATCAAATCCAGACCAAATTCCGTGATGAAGTGCGCCCGCGCTTTGGCGTGATGCGTTCGCGTGAATTCATCATGAAAGATGCTTACTCTTTCCATACGACCCAGGAATCGCTGCAGGAAACCTATGACGCGATGTACCGCGCCTACAGCCAGATTTTCAGCCGTATGGGCCTGGATTTCCGCGCGGTGCAGGCTGATACCGGTTCGATTGGTGGAAGCGCATCTCACGAGTTCCAGGTACTGGCACAAAGTGGTGAAGATGATGTGATTTTCTCCACGGAGTCTGACTTCGCTGCCAACATTGAACTGGCTGAAGCCGTCGCGCCAGCTGGCGATCGTCCTGCGCCTGCAGAAGAGATGCGCCAGATCGATACGCCGAATGCCAAAACCATCGCAGAACTGGTGAGTCAGTTCCAGCTGCCGATTGAGAAAACCGTGAAAACCCTGATGGTTAAGGGCGCAGAAGAAAGCGGTCACGCATTGGTTGCGTTACTGGTTCGCGGCGATCACGAGCTGAATGAAATCAAGGCAGAAAAATCACCGCTTGTCGCTTCTCCCCTGACGTTCGCGACAGAAGACGAGATCCGCGCAGCGGTCGGTGCCGGTCCAGGCTCGCTCGGCCCGGTCGGGCTGAATATGCCGGTTATTGCCGACCGTACGGTGGCGAAGATGAGCGATTTCAGCGCCGGTGCCAACATTGATGGTAAACATTATTTCGGCATCAACTGGGAACGCGATCTTCCTATGGCGCAGGTGGCCGATATCCGCAATGTTGTGGAAGGCGACCTTAGCCCGGACGGCAAAGGCACATTGCAGATTAAACGCGGTATCGAAGTCGGCCATATTTTCCAGCTGGGCACCAAGTACTCCGAAGCGATGAAAGCCTCTGTACAGGGTGAGGATGGTCGTAACCAGGTCATGACCATGGGCTGTTACGGTATCGGTATTACCCGTGTCGTTGCGGCAGCCATCGAGCAAAACCATGACGATCGCGGCATCATCTGGCCTGCAGCACTGGCACCTTTTGAGGTGGCGATTCTGCCCATGAACATGCAGAAATCGTTCCGCGTGAAAGAGTTAGCAGAAGAGCTGTACAACACGCTGCGCGCCAAAGGCGTAGAAGTGATTTTGGACGATCGTAAAGAGCGTCCGGGTGTGATGTTTGCCGATATGGAACTGATTGGCGTACCGCACACCATCGTGATTGGCGACCGCAATCTTGATAACCACGAGATTGAGTATAAAGCCCGTCGTGCCGGTGAGAAACAGATGATCAAGCAGGATGAGATTGTCGGGTTCCTGCTTAACGCACTGAATAAGTAACGCCCTCAAAACGCCCCTTCATGGGGCGTTTTTATTCCCCGCTGAATAACGCCCTGCTCTGTCGCTTATTTACGCTTTCAGAACCCACAGACACGTATTGCGGTTATTAAGTCCCGCGCGCATAAGCATCTAAGCGTTATTGCACCTTGCCGCGCAGCGCTTTGGTACTACTGCGACGCGACTTGCCTTCCAGCCTGCGCTCTTTCGAAGCGCGCGTAGGCCGCGTTGACCGCCGGACTTTCTCTACCGTGGTAAGCTCACGAATCAGGTTGATCAGCCGCTGCAGTGCCGCTTCCCGGTTCATCTCCTGACTACGGTATTCCTGCGCCTTAATGATGACGGTTCCCTCACCCGTAATTAAATGATGGCTGGCATTTAACAGCCGCTCTTTATAGAACGGTGGCAAGGACGAGGCGGCAATGTCAAAACGCAAATGAATGGCGGTGCTGGTTTTATTCACATGCTGACCGCCGGAACCCTGCGCCCGAATGGCCGTCAGCTCAATTTCACTGTCCGGCAGCTCCACGTTACGTGACAGCATAATCATCTGCCACCTGCCTGCGTCCAATTCGTGTGTTTTTGTCCTGGGCTGTTCATCAACTTAACCTTTCGTGCTTTATCCTGAGTCGTCTGATACTGCATAGCCAGCTACTTTAGCAGTGATTTGCGCGTTGTTCCTGCTTTTGCCTGGCTGATTTTCTGGAAATGCCTGTGATATAGTCGCTAATCAACCAGGGTATTTATGCTCTGCTGAGGAGGTGCCTGTGCAAAAATATTGTGAGTTAGTTCGCCAAAAATATGCCGAAATCGGCAGCGGGGATCTGGGATATGTACCCGATGCGATAGGCTGCGCCTTAAAAGCGCTTGATGATATTGCCGCGAATGCTGCGCTAAATGCTTCTCTCAGGGAACAGGCGGCCTACGCCGCCGCAAACTTATTGGTGAGCGACTATGTTGATGAATGAAGCTTATAAACCCATCAATTGCGATGACTACGATAATCTGGAACTCGCCTGCCAAAAAAACTGGATGCTGACGCTGGAGTTGAAAGATGGCGAACAGCTCAAGGCCAAGGCCAGGGATATTCTTTCACGTAAAAACGTTGAGTACCTGGCGATTGATCTTTCCGGTGAAACACGCGAGCTACGTCTCGACCACATTGCCAGCTTTAGCCATCCTGAACTTGGCACCGTTGTTGTCAGCGAAGAGTAATTCACTTCCCGTCGGGCGGGATGCACTCCCGCCCATCTCATCAAGGTTTTAACGCACTGTAGTACGCGGCTAAGTTTGCCATATCGTCATCACTTAAGCCTGCGACAAACGCCTTCATCACTTCAGCCTGACCACCGCTTCGTTCCCCTTTTTTATACGCCTGTAACGCATGATTAAGATAAGCGGCATTTTGCCCGGCCAGATTAGGATAAAGGGGCGCGGTCGCTTTCCCCTGTGCCCCGTGGCAGGCCATGCAGGCGGCCGAACGTTGTTCGCCCGCTTTCACATCGCCTGCGGCGTGGGCCGGTAAGACGGTTAGCAGCAGCAAGGCTGCTAGTCGTTGTATCATCATGGCGCTCCCGTCGTTTTCTGCCAGTTGACTTGCCAGCCATGGGCATCCTGACTTGCGCCCTCACGGGTGACAAACAGCCCGGGTGCGCTAATCAGTGTCTGATTAAAATAAATTAATGGAATGCGCGTACGCTGCCAGGGGGGAATATTCAGCATCTGCCAGATTTTCTTTATGTCACGTCCCCCTGTGCGATTCACAATATGAACATAGCCTGTTGCGTAAAACCGCACGAATACCTGCTCCTCCGGCTGTGGACAGCGAAGCGTACTCACGTTTTTTTCGGACGTGAGTACGCCCAGGTTCTGCGGTAAAACCAGGGGCTGATTGAGGTCAGGCCATGCCATTTCACAGTCGGTTAAGGACGCACTGAGAGGCAAGCGGTAAAGCTGCTGGCGGTAGCGACGGATCTCGTGGTTCCCTAACGTTAACCGCGGCTGGGCATCCTCCCGGCAGAGCATGACGTCCTGACGAATACGGCGTAATGCTTCCCGCGAGGGCATCTTCTCACCCTGTCTGGCCAGCCAGCGACGCAACAGGGCATTCCCTTTCGCCTCACTCATGGTCACTAACGGCGTAAAGCACAGGCTACCGTCGGGTTGTATTAGCTCGCTGAGTTGCCCGGCCAGCAATTCATCCAGGAGTTGCTCCTGCTCACCACACAAGGCGGCACTGCGTGCCGTCGCCTCGGCAAAATGCGGCCAGCGGCTCAGTACCGCAGGTAATAGCTGCTGACGTAAAAAGTTGCGGTCATAACGCACATCCTGATTACTTTCATCCTCGACCCAGGTCAGTTGGTGCGCGTCGGCATACTGCTCCAGGCTCAGGCGGGAATGGTGTAGCAGTGGCCTTAATAAGGGATGTCCGGCAAGCATGGCCACCATCGGCATGGCCGCCAGGCCCGCCGGGCCGCTGCCGCGCTTCAGCGCCAGGAGCAGCGTTTCACACTGATCGTCCAGATGCTGCGCAGTCAGCAGCTTTTCATCCCCGTGGAGTGCCTGGCTCAGTGCCTGATAACGCGCCTGACGCGCCGCCGCTTCGATGCCCTGTCCCTTCTCCGCGATCTGCACACGCAGAACGTCACAGGGGATCTGCCACTGTTCGCACACATTCAGGCAGTGCGCCGCCCAGTCATCGGCATTCCGGCTGAGGCCATGGTGCACATGCAGCGCACGTAGCCGGGATAACGGATGACGTTGCTGCCAGGCCCGAAGCTGATGCAGCAGGACGGTCGAATCCAGGCCACCGCTAAAGGCCACGACCAGCGCGTCACGCTCATTCAGCAGTGCGTCGAAATCAGACATGATGTCAATCCATGAGACGGCTAGCGGTGTAGCCATAAAGTCGCTATTTTACGCTTGATAGAGTTCCAGCGGCAAACCATCCGGATCGGCAAAGAACGTACAGGGTTTACCGGTCAGCGCATCGATGCGAATCGGTTCACATGTTACGCCCTGGCTCGCCAGATAATCTGCCGCGGCCTCGACATCCGGTACGCTAAAGGCCAGATGACGTAAGCCGCAGGCTTCCGGTTGACTGACGCGGGCAGGCGGCGTCGGAAAAGAAAACAGCTCAATCGTATACTGGCCGTTCAATGCCAGATCACCTTTCCAGGAATCACGCGCTTCACGGTAGTGCTCGCTTTGCAATTCAAAGCCCAGAATGTCGCAGTAAAAAGCTTTACTGCGCGGGTAGTCAGACGCAATGATGGCGATGTGATGGATGTGCGTTAGCTGCAGCATGTTTGCTCCCTGTTAAACATTGATATCCTGGTATTCAGCCTGTTTCAGCACACGAACCCGATACTCACCCTCTTCGGTTAAGGTCGCGCCGTGAATATCTGTCTCAAAGCCGGGATAATGGCGTCCAATGCTACACAGCATTAACAGGAAGTCGAGTACGGCGCGACTTTGTTCTGTGATCATTTCACCGGGCATTACCAGCGGGACACCGGGAGGATAAGGCAGGATCATGTTGGCGGAGATGCGGCCCACCAGCGCATTGATGCTCACCGTTTCAATATTGCCTTTGACCTGCTGCTGAAAAGCCTGATGCGGCGTCATTTTCATTTCGGGTAAGACATCAAACGCTTTCAACATGAGCCTGGGTAGATCATGTTGCTGGATGAGACGATGAATCCCCTGCGCCAGCGTCTGAATACGCATGTTACGGTAAAAATCAGGATCTTCCGCATAGAGATCCGGCAACATATTTTTGACCCGAAGATTGAGATCGTAGGCGCGCTTAAATTCCGTTAATCCCCGCAGCACGCTCATCGCTTTGGTTTTATCGATGCCGATGCTGAAGAGGAACAGCAGATTGTAAGGGCCGGTTTTTTCAACCACAATCCCGCGCTCATCCAAAAATTTTGCCACCAGCGCGGCCGGAATCCCCTCTTCTGCCATCTCGCCCAGCTCGCTCATGCCCGGTGTCAGAATGGTCACTTTGATCGGATCAAGGTACATATGATCGCGATCGGCCTGGGTAAATCCATGCCAGTCTTCTTCCCCCGGCTGGATCGGCCAGCACTGGGCTTCATCGACGTGTTCGGGCTGCCAGATATCAAAAAACCAGCTGTCGCACTCCTCTCGCAACCGCTGTATCTCGCGACGAAAGTGCAGTGCGCGTTCCACTGAGCGATTGATAAGCCTTTTACCCGGATTCCCCCGCAGCATCGCCGCCGCCGTCTCAATGGATGAAACGATGGCATAGTTGGGTGAGGTGGTGGTGTGCATCATGTAGGCTTCATTAAACGTCTGCTCGTCATACTCGCCTTTAATATGAATCAGCGACGCCTGAGAAAACGCTGCCAGCAGTTTATGCGTGGACTGGGTTTCATAAAAGACTTTACCCGGCACCCGCTCGCCACTCATGCCGCTTTTTCCCTCATAGATAGGATGGAAATTAGTATAAGGAACCCAGGCAGAATCAAAGTGGATCGATGGCACGTCCAGCGTTTGTTTGATGTATTGCGTGTTGTAGAGCAAACCATCATAGGTCGAGTTGGTGATCACCGCATGGACCGGCCAGCTTGCGCGCGGCGTGGCGGCGACCTTCTGCTCGATGCTGGCACGGGTGAATTCTTTTTGCGGAATCCCGCCCAGAATGCCTAGTGCGTTGCGTGTCGGTTTCAGCCAGACAGGGATCAAATCGCTCATCATCAACAGGTGGGTGAGCGATTTATGGCAGTTGCGATCCACCAGTATGGTGCTGCCTGCCGGTGCCGCATACATCCCCACGATCTTATTCGAGGTCGAGGTACCGTTAGTCACCATATAACTCTGTTCTGCACCAAAGGTTCTCGCGATGTACTCCTCAGCGTCGAGATGCGGCCCGGTATGATCAAGCAGCGAGCCCAGTTCCGTTACCGAAATGGAGATATCGGACTTCAGCGTATTAGCGCCAAAAAAGTCATAGAACAAACAGCCGACCGGGCTTTTCTGGAAGGCGGTGCCGGCCATATGCCCTGGCGTACAGAAGGTGTACTTCCCCTCTTTCACATAGGTAAACAACGCTTTGGTTAACGGCGGTGTAATGTTGTCGAGGTAGTCATCCGTGTACTGGCGAATGTGTAAGGCGATATCCTCGGCGGCATTCAGCGCGTACTCAAAGAAATGCAGGGGCAAACGCATTTCGTTGATGCTGATATCCATCTGAGAATGGGTATTGATAAAGGCATACAGCGGCAGATGTTCATTGAGCTGATTAATTTCGCCGCACAGCTCCGGGCTGTTGTGCTCATCCCAGTCAAAAATGACACCGCTGATTCGGGGATTATGCTCAATGAGCTTGAGCAAATCGTCATGATTTTTGGGATGGATAAGTTGAAAACCTTGCTGACTCAGTGCGACTTCCAGCTCGCGTAAGGGTTCATCTTTGAAAAACACGCCGTGCGCGCCCATGATCGCCAGAATATTCAATGCACATCTCCCTGATTGTTGAGGCATTGAGTAAGCATAGCGAATCATACCGCTATACTGCAGTCAGATTAGTGGCATAAAAAAAGCGGACCGAAGTCCGCTTTAGCGCTTGATGAGGCTGAATCAGGCGTAACCGTAGCTCATCAGCCGTTGATAACGGCGATCTAACAGTTCTTCGGTGCTGAGTCCTTCCAGATCGGCCAGATCGGCCAACAGTTGCTTTTTCAGCGACTGTGCCATTTCAACCGGGTGACGATGTGCACCGCCCAGTGGCTCAGGGATAACCGAATCAATCAGCTTTAGCTCTTTCAGACGCGGAGCGGTAATGCCCATTGCTTCTGCAGCCAGCGGCGCTTTATCGGCGCTTTTCCACAGAATTGAAGCACAGCCTTCCGGAGAGATGACAGAATACGTGCTGTACTGGAGCATGTTAACTTTGTCACCAACACCAATCGCCAGCGCGCCACCTGACCCGCCTTCACCGATGACCGTACAAATCACCGGCACTTTCAGACCTGACATTTCCCGCAGATTACGGGCAATCGCTTCAGACTGACCGCGCTCTTCCGCGCCGACACCGGGATAAGCACCCGGCGTATCGATAAAGGTGAGGATAGGCATCTTAAAGCGTTCAGCCATTTCCATCAGGCGCAGCGCTTTGCGATAGCCTTCTGGTGCTGGCATACCAAAATTACGGCGAATCTTCTCTTTGGTTTCACGTCCTTTCTGGTGACCAATGATCATGACCGGGCGACCATCGAGTCGCGCAATCCCGCCCACAATGGCTTTGTCATCCGCATAAGCACGGTCACCCGCCAGCTCATCGAAATCGTCAAAGGCATTGCGCACGTAATCAAAGGTATAAGGACGTAATGGATGACGTGCCAGTTGCGCAATCTGCCATGCGCCCAAATCGGCGAAGATTTTACGGGTCAGCTCAACGCTTTTCTCGCGCAGTCGCTTCACTTCTTCGTCGAGATTGACGTGTTTATCGTCCTGACGACCAATCGAGGTAAGCGAATCAATTTTCGCTTCCAGTTCTGCAATTGGCTGTTCAAAATCCAGGTAATTAAGACTCATAATGTTCCTGTTTTAGTCAAACTCCAGTTCCACCTGCTCCGACCCAATTAACGACCGCAAATCGTTGAGTAAACGATCGCTGGGCGAAATTCGCCACGCTGCACCAAAGCGTAGCTTCGCTCGCGCGTCGGCTCTCTGATAGTAGAGATGCACCGGAATTGTCCCTGAACGATGAGGTTCCAGGGACTGACGGAGTCGGTTTAATAGCTGGTCATCAATTTGCCTGTCCGTCAGCGAGATAGCAAGTCCACGCGCGTATTTTTCGCGCGCTTCGTCGATGTCCATGACTTCCCGGGCGGTCATTTTAAGCCCACCGCTGAAGTCATCAAAGCT
The DNA here is from genome assembly GCF_007828605.1 of Pantoea sp. SJZ147. Taxonomy (NCBI): domain Bacteria; kingdom Pseudomonadati; phylum Pseudomonadota; class Gammaproteobacteria; order Enterobacterales; family Erwiniaceae; genus Pantoea; species Pantoea sp. SJZ147. Next base: position 541,477 of record NZ_VIVB01000002.1, on the reverse strand, counting down.
GACCTGTCCGCTAACGATCAGGATACGGTCTTTCTCCAGCAGTTGCTGGTATTTATCTAACGCATCGGTAAATAACATGACTTCGAGACGACCAGAGCGATCGTCAAGTGTACAAATACCAATTCGGTTGCCGCGTTTGGTCACCATTACACGCGCCGCAATCACCAGACCTGCCGCGACGGTAATCTTACCACGATCGGTAGGATGCATATCTTTCAAACGCATCCCGCCAACGTAACGCTCAATTTCTTTTAAATACTGGTTAATGGGATGGCCGGTAAGATACAACCCAAGGGTTTCTCGCTCACCATCCAACTGCACCTGTTCTGGCCAGGGCGTAACACTGGCATAAGACTGTTCGACCTGTTCAGGCTCGTCGGCCAGCACGCCAAACATATCCGCCTGGCCGATGGCTTCGGCTTTCGCATGTTGATCCGCCGCTTTCAGCGCATCGTTCAGCGCACTCATCAAGGCAGCACGATGCGGCCCCAGACGATCAAAGGCACCGGACATGATCAGCTTTTCCATGACCCGACGGTTGATCTTTTTGGTGTCGGTGCGCGCGCACAGATCGAACAGTTCACGGAAGTAACCGCCCTCATTACGCGCATCAATGATCGCTTCGATCGGGCCTTCACCCACGCCTTTAATCGCGCCAATGCCGTAAACGATCTCGCCTTCATCGTTCACGTGGAACTGATACAGCCCTGAGTTAATATCCGGCGGCAAGACCTTCAGCCCCATGCGCCAGCATTCGTCCACCAGGCCAACCACTTTTTCGGTGTTGTCCATATCGGCCGTCATTACCGCCGCCATAAACTCAGCCGGGTAATGCGCTTTCAGCCACAGCGTTTGGTAGGACACCAGCGCATAAGCAGCAGAGTGCGATTTGTTAAAACCGTATCCAGCAAATTTCTCTACCAGATCGAAGATTTTCATCGACAGTTCACCGTCGATGCCCATCGTTTCCGCGCCGTCTTTAAATATTGAGCGCTGCTCAGCCATCTCTTCGGGTTTCTTTTTACCCATGGCGCGTCGCAGCATATCCGCCCCGCCAAGCGTATAGCCTGACAGGACCTGGGCGATCTGCATGACCTGTTCCTGGTAAAGGATGATGCCATAGGTTGGCTCAAGCACCGGCTTCAGGCTTTCATGCTGCCACTGGATATCAGGATAGGAGATGGCTTCACGACCATGCTTACGGTCGATAAAGTTATCCACCATGCCCGACTGCAACGGGCCAGGGCGGAACAGCGCCACCAGAGCGATCATATCTTCGAAGCAGTCAGGTTTCAGGCGCTTAATCAGATCTTTCATGCCGCGCGATTCAAGCTGGAAGACCGCCGTGGTCTCCGCGCGCTGCAGCATATCAAAGCTCTTTTTGTCTTCCAGCGGGATGGTGGCGATATCAATCGGCGGCAGACCCTGCTTTTCACGGCGCGGGTTAATCATCTTCAGCGCCCAGTCAATAATGGTGAGCGTGCGTAGTCCCAGGAAGTCGAACTTCACCAGACCGGCATATTCCACATCATTTTTATCGAACTGTGTAACCGGATACTGTCCGTTTTCGTCACAGTAAAGCGGCGCAAAATCGGTGATTTTCGTTGGCGCGATAACCACACCACCCGCATGTTTACCGGCGTTGCGCGTTACCCCTTCCAGCTTGCGCGCCATATCGATCAGCGCTTTGACCTCTTCATCTGCCTCATAGATTTCCGGCAGTTGCGGTTCCGCAGCAAAGGCTTTTTCCAGCGTCATGCCGGGATCGGGCGGCACCAGTTTTGAAATACGATCGACGAAACCATAAGGATGGCCCAGTACGCGACCGACATCCCGAATCACCGCTTTCGCCGCCATCGTTCCGAAGGTGATGATCTGGGACACGGCTTCGCGGCCGTACATGTCGGCAACGTGTTCAATTACCTGGTCGCGTTTTTCCATGCAGAAATCGACGTCGAAGTCGGGCATGGAGACACGTTCCGGGTTCAGGAAGCGTTCGAACAGCAGGTCAAACTCCAGCGGATCAAGATCGGTGATCTTGAGTGCATAGGCCACCAACGATCCCGCACCTGAACCACGTCCCGGACCGACCGGCACGCCATTGTCTTTGGACCACTGGATAAATTCCATCACGATCAGGAAGTAGCCCGGAAAACCCATCTGGTTGATGACGTTAAGCTCGACCTCAAGACGCTCGTCGTATTCTGGACGCTTCTCTGCGCGCTCGGCTTCGTCAGGGAACAGCATCGCCAGACGCTCTTCCAGCCCTTCCCGTGATTTCACCACCAGAAAGTCTTCGGTGGTCATATCGCCGGTAGGGAACTGAGGCAGGAAGTACTCACCCAGTCGTACCGTCACATTACAACGCTTAGCAATCTCTACGCTGTTTTCCAGCGCTTCCGGGATGTCTGCGAACAACTCGCACATCTCTTCTTCACTGCGCATATATTGCTGAGGGCTGTAGTTGCGCGGACGCTTAGGATCGTCGAGCGTGTAACCATCATGAATGGCAACCCGGATCTCATGGGCATCGAAATCTTCTTCATTGATGAAGCAGACTTCGTTAGTGGCAACAACCGGGATTCCTTCTGCAATCGCCAGCTCAACCGCCGCATGCAGGTAGCTCTCTTCGTCAGGACGACCGGTACGGATCAACTCAAGGAAGTAGCGATCGGCAAAGTGTTGCTGGTAGAAAGCCAGGCAGTCCGACACCAGGGTACTGTTACCGCGCAGCAGGCTACGGCCCACATCCCCGCGTCGCCCGCCTGACAGCAGAATCAGTCCTTCCTGCAGTTCAGCCAGCCAGTCGCGATCGATAATGGGGCCGGCAATACCGTATCCCCGTTGGTAAGCACGAGAGATCAGCAGCGTCAGATTTTGATAGCCGGTGTTATTGGTCGCCAGCACGGTAATCTGGGTCAGTTCATCGCCCATTAACTCGCTGGCAACGTTAAAATCTGCCCCGATAATTGGTTTAACCCCTGCGCTATGCGCACCACCATAAAATTTCACCAGACCGCAAAGGTTGGTGAAGTCGGTAATCGCAATGGCTGGCATACCCAGCGCAGCCGCTTTCTTAACCAACGGTCCGGTTTTCGCCAGACCGTCGACCATTGAATAGTCGCTGTGAACGCGCAGATGTATAAAACGAGGTTCGGCCATATCAGTTTCCGGTTAAAACAAGGTCGGATTAGCGCAGCGTGGTCAGGCTGCTCGCCAGCACGTCGGCATCAATCAGCGCATTGCGCACAGGCGCAAAGCTGCGCCGATGATGTGGTGTCGCACCGTACTGCGTTAACTTTTCCCTATGTAACGCCGTAGGATAACCTTTATGTTGCGCGAAACCATACTGGGGAAACAACAAATCCAGTTCTGCCATTTCGCGATCGCGCGTGACTTTGGCAATGATGGACGCGGCACTGATTTCGGCGACCAGGCTATCCCCTTTTACCACGGCCAGAGAAGGCATCGGTAACGCCGGGCAGCGATTGCCGTCAATCAGCACAAAGTCTGGCGTGAGCGGCAAGCCAGCCACCGCGCGCTGCATTGCCAGCATGGTGGCATGCAGGATATTAAGACGGTCGATCTCTTCTGGATCTGCGCGCCCCAGGCTCCAGGCGAGCGCTTTCTCTTTGATCTGATCAAACAGCGCCAGGCGGCGTTTTTCGGACAGTTTTTTGGAGTCCGCCAGGCCGGGGATCGGGTTGGCGGGATCGAGGATCACGGCAGCGGTCACCACCGCGCCCACTAATGGCCCGCGGCCCACTTCATCCACACCGGCAATGCACCGGGCAGCAGGATAGATAAAATCAGCCATTGGCGAGCTCCAGCACCGCATCTGCGGCTTGTTCATCGGCGTTCCAGCGAATCTGCTGATGCAGTTCGTAAAAAGTATGCAGCAGCGTTTCACGTTCGCTACTGGCGTGCAGCAACGGGTCCAGCGCGGCTGACAGCGCTTCAGGCTGACATTCATCCTGCAACAGCTCTTTGACCAACTCACGCCCGGCCAACAGGTTTGGCAACGAAACGTAGTCAGTCTTGACCAGTCGCTTAGCCAGCCAGAAGGTGAACGGCTTCATGCGGTAGCCGACAACCATCGGACATTTTGCCAGCATGCACTCAAGCGCGGCCGTGCCAGACGCCAGCAGTGCAGCATCACTGGCCACCATCGCTTCCCGTCCCTGTCCATCCAGCAGATGCATTGGCAGCTCAGGCGCAACCTCCGCTTTGATTTTTTCAAACTGCTCGCGGCGCTTAGCGTTAACCAGGGGCACAACAATTTCCAGCGACGGATAGTGTTGGCGCAGTCGTTGCGCCGTTTTGAGGAAGTCTGCACTGAGCATTTCGACTTCGGCACCGCGACTGCCCGGCAGCAACGCGAGGCAGAGCGCATCCTCATCTATGCCCAGATGACGGCGCGCCGCTGATTTGTCGGGCTGTAGCGGCATGGCATCGGCCATCGTGTGTCCAATAAAGCGGCAGGGGACGTCAAAACGGTCGTAAAACGCTTTTTCAAAAGGCAGAAACGCCAGTACCAGATCGGTGTTGCGACCAATTTTAAACACACGTTTTTGCCGCCAGGCCCAGACAGAGGGACTGACGTAATGAATGGTGCGAATACCTGCGCGTTTGAGGTTGCCTTCCAGCGTGATGTTAAAATCCGGCGCATCTATCCCAACAAATACGTCAGGTTTGAGCGAGATAAAGCGCTGGGTCAAATCGCGGCGAATCGTCAATAAACGCCGTAACCGCCCCAGCACCTCAACAATGCCCATTACCGCCAGTTCTTCCATCTCGTACCAGGCTTCACAGCCTTCGGCCTGCATCAATGGGCCAGCGACACCGACAAAGCGGGCATCAGGATGACGGGCTTTTAAAGCCCGAATCAGGCCTGCGCCAAGAATGTCGCCAGAGGTTTCTCCGGCGACCAGGGCTATCGTAAGGGGACGCGCTGACATGAATTAGCGAATTAATCCACGTGTTGAGCGGGCAAAGAAATCAAAGAAAGGCTGCACTTCGCTGTGCTGCTGAGCAATCGCTTCGATTTCCGGTTTGACTTCATCCAGCGTTCTGCCGCTGCGATAAAGTAACTTGTAGGCGTTGCGGATAGCGTGCAGTGCTTCTTTGCTGAAGCCACGGCGCTTCAGGCCTTCAATGTTGATACCGAATGGCGTGGCATGGTTGCCTTGCGCAATCACATACGGAGGGACATCCTGAACAACGCCTGAACAACCGCCGATCATGACATGTGAACCAATAGTGCACCACTGATGCACCGCCGTCATGCCGCCAATGATAGCAAAATCATCCACAGTGACATGCCCACCCAGGGTCGCGTTATTGGCAAAAATACAGCGGTTACCCACCACGCAGTCATGGGCGATATGGGCATTCACCATAAACAGGTTATCGCTACCAATGGTCGTGGTGTTAATACCCTGCGCCGTACCGCGATGAATCGTCACGCTTTCACGGATGCGATTACGGTCGCCAATATCAACCCGGGTAGGTTCACCCGCGTATTTCAAATCCTGATTCACTTCGCCAATCGATGCGAACTGATAGATCTGATTGTCTTTGCCGATACGCGTATGGCCATTCACGACCACGTGTGACTTGAGTACGGTTCCCTCACCAATCTCGACATTTGCCCCAATAAAACAGAAAGGGCCAATATGCACGCCGGGGCCAATAATTGCCCCATCTTCGATCACTGAACTGGGATGGATGTTGGCGGTTGGATCAATCACGAATTATGCCTCCCGGCTACGGGCACACATCATGGTCGCTTCACAGACGATTTTACCATCGACAGTCGCTACGCCAGTAAAGCGAGTCAGACCGCGACGGGTTTTCTCGAAGGTCACTTCCATGATCATTTGATCGCCCGGTACAACCGGACGCTTGAAACGGGCATTATCAATGCCAGCAAAATAATAAAGCTCGCCTGGCTCCAGTTTACCTACGCTTTTGAATGCCAGAATGCCGGTGGCCTGAGCCATCGCTTCCAGAATCAGCACGCCGGGAAAAATCGGTTTACCAGGGAAATGTCCCTGGAAAAACGGTTCGTTAAAGGAGACGTTCTTCACGGCGCGCAGATATTTGTTTGCTTCAAAATCCAGCACGCGGTCTACCAGCAGAAACGGATAACGATGCGGCAGCAGCTCTAAAATCTCTTCAATTTGCAGAGTATGAGTTTCAGTAGTCAAAATACTCTTCCTGTCCTAAAAAATCTGATGACATCAATAACACGGCCTGCACCGATCATCATGATCGTTGGCAGGCCGCAAATAGGTTCCGTGGCGCCTGGCTTCCCTGCTTAACACTGTTATTATGAAAGCCGGTCAGTCATGGGATGGCGTTTAGTCGTCTTTACCGACTTTCCGCTCGATTGCTTTTAAGCGTTTGCTTATTTCATCGATATTCATCACCAACGCTGCAGTTTTGCGCCAGGTTTTGTTGGGCTGTAATGGAATCCCTGAGGAGTATACACCAGGTTCTGTTATCGGACGCATAACCATGCCCATGCCGGTTACGGTCACTTTGTCACAGATTTCCATATGGCCATTGATGACGCTGGCACCGCCAATCATACAATAACGACCAATTTTCAAACTACCCGCCATGATCACACCGCCAGCAACCGCAGTATTGTCGCCAATAACCACGTTGTGAGCAATCTGACACTGGTTGTCTATGATAACACCATTGCCGATCAGAGTGTTATCCAGAGCGCCACGATCGATGGTGGTACAGGCACCAATTTCTACCCGATCGCCAATCACCACGGAGCCCAACTGCGGTATTTTCACCCAGTTGCCGCGATCGTTAGCATAACCAAACCCATCCGAACCAATGACGGTACCGGACTGAATCAGACAATCCTGACCAATCTGCACCTCATGGTAAACCGAGACGTTAGCCCATAAACGCGAGCCCTTGCCGATACGGGTTTTTTTGCCGACGAAGCAGCCTGCGCCGATGACAACGTTATCACCGAGCTCAACATCGGACTCAATCACGGCATTCGCACCGACAGAGACATTTTCACCGAGTCTGGCGCTGGAATCGATTACGGCGCTGGGTGCAATATTCTGCGCCGGCTGCGGCGTCGTATCCATCAACTGCGCCATGCGCGCATAGGTGAGATAAGGGTCTTTGACCACCAGCGCAGCGGTTTTACACCACTCCAGATCCGCTTCCGTCAGCACCACGGCTGATGCCTGAATCAGGGCGAGCTGCTCGCGGTAACGGCTGTTGGCAAGAAATGTGATTTGACCAGAGGTGGCGGATTGCATAGAAGCAATGCCGGAGATGACGATATCGCCATCTCCGTGCAATTCTGCATCCAACTGCTGGGCTAAATCAGCCAGTCGAATTGATGACATCGATTATTTAACCTGCTTTACAACATCATCGGTGATGTCTTTAACATCGGAACCCGAATACAGGACAGCCTGAGAATTCAGCACCAGGTCATAACCGCCGCTTTTGGCAACAGACTGAACAGCGGTCTGGATTTTTTCCAGTAACTTGTTACGTTCCTGAACCTGACGCGTCTGGTTGTCTTTTTCGAACGCATCCGCTTTCACCTGGAATGCATCACGCTCAGCGGTGATCTGCTTCTCTTTCTTGCTGCGCTCGCTGGCTTTCATGGTTGGCGCATTACGCTGCAGATCCTGCATTTCCTGCTGGATTTTATCGTGCTGAGAACGGAGTTCTGCCGCGCGGCCCTGGAACTCACTCTCGAGCTGTTTGGTGATGGTCGCGCGCTGAGGTGATTTCTGGAAAACCTGGCTCAGATCAACAGTTGCGACTTTGTCCGCCGCCTGTGCGCCAGCAGAAGCAGCCAATGCAACACCCAGAGTAACTGCACATAACAACTTTTTCACTATAAACTCCTTACCCTCAACATGTATGTTTGCAGCGTGGAGCATAGCAATGCGCCACGCCTGCAAGCTAATTTTTTCACATCCCTGTGTAGAGCATTACCAGGTTTTACCAATGTTAAACTGGAACTGCTCTGACTTATCTCCATCAACTTTCTTGATCGGCTGGGCGTAAGAGAATACCAACGGCCCCAGCGGCGACATCCACTGTAAAGATACACCGGTCGAAACGCGAATATTGTTCGGATCGCTGTAGTCAGGAATGCCAGCAGCACGCGTTTCCGCCGTGTTCTGCCATTTGGTATCCCAGACCGTACCTGCATCGACAAACAGCGAGGTACGAACTGAGTTAGCATATTTCTCACTCAGGAACGGGGTCGGCGTGATCAGCTCAAGGCTGGCAATCGCCATGGCGTTACCACCGATGGCATCACTCGACTTACAAATACCGTTCGGATCGCTCAGGTTACAGAATGAAGAGCCATCGTTCAGGTAAGCCGCTTTAGGACCAATGGTGTTGGACTGGAAACCACGCACGGTACTGGAGCCACCGGCATAGAAGTTCTCATAGAACGGCATCTCTTTACCGCTGAGTCCATCGCCATAACCAACACGACCACGGCCTAAGACAACCCAGGTATGATCTTTATTGATGGGAACATACTGCTGACTGTCTAAGGTCATTTTGTAGAACTGGTTGTCAGAACCCGGAATCGTGACCTTGCCGTTCAGGTTAGTACGGTTACCTGAGGTGGCAAAGAAACCACGGTCCAACGTATTGTATGTCCAGCCATAGTTAAAGGTGAAGTCATCCGCCGAGAAGTCACCATTGCTGTTCAACTGCTGTGGCTTACCAACCGAGTCGAGATAGCGCCACATTGCAACCTGCGGACGCATGTCTGACAGGTCGTTATGGACATAGCCCAGACCGACGCGCAGCGAGTTGTTCTCATTGATTGGGAAGCCCAATGTCCCGTCTGTACCATAACTTCTGTTGGTATAGCCGGAGAGATCCGCGTTGCTGGCTTTAAAGTTGTTGTAGAACACCCGGCCGCCCAGACTCACACCGTCAACGGTGAAGTAAGGATCGGTCAGAGAGAATTCTGCATAGGTCTGATAGTCGTTTTTGGTCCCGCTGATACCTACGGTATTACCGGTACCGAGCCAGTTATCCTGAGTTACGCCGACCTGGAAGCTGACGCCACTTTCCGTACCGTAGCCCACACCAAAGTTAAAGGTACCGGTGTTACGCTCTTTGACTTTATACACCACGTCAACCTGGTCAGGTGAACCTGGTACACGCTGCGTATCGACATCAACGGTTTCGAAATAACCCGTACGGTTCAGACGCTCTTTGCCCTGATCGACCAGGTCGCTGCCCAGCCAGGCACCTTCCATCTGACGCATTTCACGACGCAAGACGGCATCTTTCGATGTGTCATTACCTTCGAAGCGCACTTTACGCACGTAGTAACGGTTGCCCGCATCGACGTTGATATGCAGCTTAACGGTTTTATCGGCATCGTTGATTTCAGGCTGCGTCACAACGCGGGGATAAGCGTAGCCATAACGGCCCAGCAGCTTCTTGATATCATCTTCCATCGACGTAACTTTCGTGCCGTTATACAGCTCGCCCGCCGGTATTTTTGTCAGATGTTCGATTTCAGCCGAATGGCCCGCCATGCTGCCGTTGACGATAACGCCAGCAATCTTGTACTGATCGCCTTCGTTAATGTTAACGGTGATGTAGATGCCTTTCTTGTCCGGCGTCAGGCTGACCTGCGTCGAATCGATGTTGAAACGGGCATAACCGCGATCCAGATAGAAGCTGCGCAGGGTTTCAAGGTCACCCGCCAGTTTCTGCTTCTGATATTTACGGTCACCCACGACGTTCCACCACGGCACTTCGTCGCGCAACTGGAAGCGAGAAATCAACTCATCTGAGCTAAACGCTTTGTTACCTACAATGTTGATCTGCTGAATCTTTGCAGAAACACCTTCGGTAAACACCAGTTTCAAATCGACGCGGTTACGCGGCAGCGGCGTGACCACGGCTTTAACGCTGGCGGTATATTTGCCCACGCTGTAGTAGAAGTCCTCCAGTCCCTTCTCGATAGAAGAGATGGTGGTGCGGTCCAGCGCTTCGCCGACGCGCACGCCTGAGGCTTCAAGGTTTTGTTTGAGCTGATCGTCTTTAACCGCTTTGTTACCGCTAAAGGTAATGCTGGCGATGGTGGGACGTTCTTTGACCTGAACAATCAGCGTATTACCATCTCGCAGGACCTGAACATCCTCAAAGTTGCCAGTTGCGAACAGGGAGCGAATGGTATTTCTGACGTCATCGTCATTCACCGTATCGCCAACCCGAACCGGCATGCTCAGCAGAGCCGCGCCAACGGCGACTCGCTGCAGCCCTTCGAAATGAATGTCCTTCACCACGAAATCGTCTGCACCGTAAACGGTGGCGCTGCTAAACAGCAGCGACGCTATGAGCAACTTTTTCATCGCCATCGTTATTATGCGTTTTCCTAACACATCCCACGCAAGCTCGCGTTCCAGCGGTTACAAACGTGAGAAATCATTGAAAAGTGCAAGCCCCATTAACATCACCAGCAGTATTGAACCGATGCGGTAACTAAAGTCTTGAACTCGCTCGGACACCGGTCCACCTTTAATCTTTTCGATCGCAAGGAAGAGCAAGTGCCCACCATCTAAAACCGGTAGCGGGAACAGGTTGATAATTCCTAAGTTGACGCTAATCAACGCCAGGAACATCAGGTAGTAAATCATTCCATACTCAGCTGACAAACCTGCACCTTGCGCAATCGAAATCGGGCCGCTCAGGTTGTTCAACTTCACATCACCGGTTATTAACTTGCCCAACATGGAAACGGTCAGCTTCATTAATTGCCAGGTTTTTACACTGGCTTCACCAATGGCTGAAAACGCACCATATTGTCTTACCGTTTTGTACTCGTCTGGCAATGGCACAACGCGGGGGATCACCCCTGCGAATCCTTGCGCTGTATTCCCAGGCTTCGCTTCCGGCGTCAGGGTTAACTGCACCGCTTCACCGTTACGATCGACCTCAAGAGCGATGCTTTTTCCAGGGTTATCCCGAACCTGAGTGGCAAAAAGCTGCCATTGCGTTAATAACTGACCATCGACTTTAACGATCCTGTCGCCAGCTTGCAAACCGGCTTCACTGGCTGGCGAATTCTTTTGCACTTCAGCCAGGGTCGTTTCAATCTGCGGCCCACGAGGACGAATCCCCAGCGCCACGACCGGGTCCTGCTTATCAGGCTCGAACTGCCAGTTGCGCAAATCGACCTGCTTCTGCTGCGTCCCCTGCTCGCCAAACTGGCTCACCGTTAGCGTGGTGCTGGCATCACCGATTTTACCGATGAGCGCCATGCGGACAGCTTCCCAATCAGGCGTTTCGATACCGTCAACGGCCTTAAGTTCCGTACCGGGTGTAATTTGCGCTTCTGCCGCCACCGAACCGTTCAGAATTTCACCAACAACCGGTTTTATACCGGGCACGCCATGGATAAACACAACCCAATAGGCAAAGATAGCGAACAGGAAGTTGGCAATCGGGCCCGCCGCAATAATCGAAGCGCGCTGCCAGATGGCTTTATTGTTAAATGCCTGATGCCGAAGCTCAGCGGGCACGCTTTCAACCCGCTCATCCAGCATTTTGACGTAACCGCCAAGAGGAATAAGGGCGATGACAAATTCGGTACCGTGACGGTCGCGTCGTTGCCATAACGCTTTGCCAAACCCGATCGAAAAGCGCTCTACTTTCACACCGCAACGCCGCGCCACCCAAAAGTGACCAAATTCATGCACGGTGATGAGTACGCCCAGTGCAACGATAAATGCGGCAAAACTCCAGATTACGCTTAACATCGTTGTTTGCCCTTAGAGTGTCTGAAACACCAACAGCAATAAACAGGCAAATACCGGCACTGCTGCTGTCAGGCTGTCGATGCGGTCAAGAATACCGCCATGTCCCGGAATCAGGTTGCCGCTGTCTTTGATGCCGGCCTCGCGTTTAAACATGCTTTCAGTGAGATCGCCCAGTACCGATGCAAGGGTCGATATCACAGCACATATCACCAGTGTGCCGGTAGGAACGGAAAGCGGCGCAAAACTGGCAAACAGCACCGCAATCAACGCGGAAGAAACCAGTCCACCCAGAAAGCCTTCCCATGTTTTGCCCGGGGAGACTTTTGGCGCCAGTTTGTGTTTGCCAAACAGTTTGCCAAACATATAGGCACCCGAATCGGCGCCCCATACCAGAAACATGACAAACAGCAGCCACCATGCACCGGCAAAGTGATCGGCTTCGTAATGATATTGACGGAGCGCCATCATGCCCCAGAAGAAAGGGATAACCGTTAGCGCGCCAAACAACAGGCGCAATGGCCGTGAGCGACGCCATATTGCGGCAGAGGCAGGATAAAACAGAACCAGTAGTAACGCACCGATCCACCAGGCCAGCGAGGCCCACAGCCAGACAGCCACCTGCGGCAGATGCGCATTATGTTCGTAAGGAGGAAGGGTCAACAGCATCAGCGTCAGTACCAGACCGCATATCAGTGCCAGCCAGACACGTTGCTGACGAGATGCCATACCAGACAGCTGCCCCCATTCCCAGGCGGCAAGCATGCAGATAATGATCGTAATAATTGCAAAGCCAACAGGCGGTAACCAGAACAATGCAGCGATCACCAGCGGGATAAGAATCAGCGCGGTGATCAGACGAGACTTCAGCAAAGGTTACCCCCAGATTGCTCAGGCGCCGCCTGGTGCAGCGCCGCCAAAGCGTCGCTCCCGCAGAGAGAATGCATTCAGTGCACCTTCAAAAACGTGTTCATCAAAATCCGGCCAAAGCACATCAGTAAAATAGAATTCCGCATAGGCAATTTGCCACAACAGGAAGTTGCTAATCCGATGCTCTCCCCCGGTCCTTATCACTAAATCCACTGGCGCTAACTGGTTCATACACAGTTGAGACGTCAGACTCTCTTCGGTTATCTGGTCAGGGCGTAACAAGCCTTCCTGAACCTGCTCAGCCAACTTTTTAACGCCTTCGATAATATCCCAACGCCCGCCGTAGTTAGCAGCAATGTTCAGCGTCAGTCGATCGTTATTCTCCGTCAGTGCTTCTGCACGACGGACACGTTCCTGAATACGCGGGCTGAAACGGCTGATATCACCAATGATGCGTAAGCGGACATTGTGCTTGTGCAGGCTTTTCACTTCGCTATCCAGCGCCCAGACAAACAGTTCCATCAAGGCAGTCACTTCCTGCGCTGGACGGCTCCAGTTTTCGCTACTAAAGGCGTAAAGCGTTAACGCTTCCAGATTATTGCTGACGGCAAAGCTTACGGCGCGGCGCACTGATTTCACGCCAGCTTTGTGACCGGAGATACGCAGTTTTCCCTGGTTCTTAGCCCAGCGGCCGTTGCCATCCATGATGATAGCGACGTGGCGTGGACCGGTTCCCTGTTGGTCATCGGTGTTGTTGTGATTTTCAGACGACATAACGCGTAATCAATTCCTTTCATCAGAAATGCTGTGGTTTCTGAATACATTGCGCCCGGTACAAATCCCGACATTGTCTGCCAGGCCACACCGAATTTGGTGACAGACCGTTAAACGCGAGCCAGCGACTATAACATTTTCACCTGAAGCGAACAAATAGCCTCAACGCAATCGTTGTTATACCGTGTAACGTGGCAACATTTCTGTCGCCGCCGCCCGCGCGATACGATCAATTTCGATGACAGCGTCCACAGAGTCCGGTTCCTGACACTGCTGAGCTGACAGCACCGCACTGTTTAACGCCGCAATATCCGTAAAGCGAATTCGCTGATTCAGGAAAGCCGCCACGGCTATCTCATTGGCCGCATTGAGCGTGGTGGTCGCCGCCTGCCCGGCTTCGCAGGCATCAATCGCCAGTTTCAGACAGGGATAACGGCCAAAATCAGGTTCTGAGAACGTCAGTGCCGACATGCGGGTAAAGTCCAGCGGTGTGACCCCAGCGTGAATTCGCGCTGGCCAGGCCATACTGTGGGCGATAGGTGTTCGCATGTCAGGCGAACCTAACTGTGCCAGCACGCTGCCATCGCAGTAACGCACCATGGAGTGGATCACCGATTGTGGGTGCAAAATCACTTCCATCTGCGCTGCGCTGGCGTTAAACAGCCAACGAGCTTCAATGTATTCAAGACCTTTATTCATCATGGTGGCCGAATCAACAGAGATTTTACGCCCCATTGACCAGTTCGGATGTGCACAGGCCTGATCTGGCGACATGCTGCTCAGATCCGCTAAATTTGTGTCACGAAAAGGGCCACCCGATCCCGTAAGAATAATCGACTCAATGCCGTTATTCTGCAGGTCAGCGTAACCTAACTGATGCTGGATGGTAGCGGGCAAACTCTGAAAAATCGCATTGTGCTCGCTGTCTACCGGCAACAGCTGGGCATTGTGCTGGCGCACCGCCTCCATAAATAAACGGCCGCAGGTCACCAGTGATTCTTTGTTAGCCAGCAAGACGGTTTTACCCGCGCGAATCGCTGCCAATGTCGGTAATAACCCTGAGGCACCCACAATCGCCGCCATCACCTGGTCAACGTCATCTAATGCTGCCAGTTCACAGGCTGCCTGAACGCCGGAGAGCACTTCAGTGTTGATCTTTAATGCTCTCAGTCGCTCACGTAGCGCGGCGGCGGACTCTTCATCTGCCATTGCCGCATAGCGCGGTTGGAACTGCACGCACTGCTCCGCCATTAGAGCCACATTTTTACCCGCCACCAGCGCCGTGACCTGGTAAAGCGTGGGATTGGCACTGACCACTGCCAGCGTACTGGTGCCTACCGAACCGGTAGAACCGAGCAGAGTTAATCGCTTCATAATGCTGTCCATGTAAAGGTAAAACGTGGGGCACAATGTAAAACGCCGCCAGAGGTGGCTTTCTGTCAGAAGGCCTCTCTGTACGGCGTTTTAATCGGTGATGATGGAATCAGAAGTCCATCAACTCCGTTTCTTTTTCGGCCAATGCCGCATCAACTTTCTTGATGTGCACATCGGTCATTTTCTGGATTTCGTCCTGCGCACGACGTTCGTCGTCTTCGCTGATTTCTTTATCTTTCAGCAACGCTTTGATTTTATCGTTGGCGTCGCGACGGACGTTACGTACGGATACACGTCCCTGCTCCGCTTCACCGCGTACGATTTTAATCAGATCTTTACGACGCTCTTCCGTCAGCGCAGGCAGTGGAACACGGATGTCAGCACCCGCTGAGTTCGGGTTAAGTCCAAGATCGGATGCCATAATCGCTTTTTCTACGGCCGGGCCGAGAGAGCGATCAAACACGTTGATTTTCAGCGTACGGGAGTCTTCAACGGTGACGGAAGCCAGCTGACGCAGTGGCGTCGGCGTACCGTAATATTCAACGATAATGCCGTCGAGCAGTGAAGGTGAAGCACGACCTGTGCGTACCTTGCTGATAGTGGTTTTGAATGCTTCGACGCATTTGTCCATGCGCGTGTCAGCATCTTTTTTAATGTCGTTAATCACGTTAAAACCCTTGGATTCGGTTTGACCTGGCCAGTTCCGGCATCACCGGAAGCGGGATCGATAATCATCGATAATCCTGACTGGTGCACGGTTAAACAATACCGCACTGACAGAATATACCTTATTTTATCTCGCCTCGGGTATTAATGCGTAATCAGGGTACCTTCTTTTTCACCCATCACTACGCGACGCAATGCGCCAGGCTTGTTCATGTTGAAAACGCGGATTGGCAGTTTGTGATCGCGCGCCAGCGTAAACGCGGCGAGATCCATCACTTTAAGCTCTTGATCCAGCACTTCCGCATAAGTCAGTTTTTCGTACAGGGTTGCATCGGGCTGCTTCACGGGGTCGGCCGAGTAAACACCGTCAACTTTGGTGGCTTTCAGCACCACATCCGCTTCGATTTCAATGCCACGCAAACAGGCAGCGGAATCCGTCGTAAAGAACGGGTTGCCGGTACCCGCAGAAAAGATGACAACGCGGTTGTTACGTAACAGGCTGATGGCTTCTGCCCAACTGTAGTTGTCACAAACGCCATTCAGGGGAATGGCGGACATCAGACGGGCGTTCACGTACGCGCGGTGCAGTGCATCACGCATCGCCAGGCCGTTCATTACCGTCGCAAGCATCCCCATATGGTCGCCCACAACACGGTTCATGCCTGCCTGTGCCAGACCGGCGCCACGGAACAGGTTACCGCCGCCAATCACAACGCCCACCTGGATACCCAGCTCGACCAGCTCTTTGACTTCCTGAGCCATGCGGTCAAGCACGCTCGCGTCGATACCAAAACCCTCTGCACCCTGGAGTGCTTCGCCGCTGAGTTTGAGCAGGATACGTTGATAAACAGGTTTTGCGTTGGTCGCCATGGTCAATTCTTCCTGGAAGATATGATGAATGAGAAGTAATTCCGATCAATCATCCGCTTAGAGCAAAAGAATTGCTATTGGGATGAAACTGAAAACGTATCTTTTGCCTGAGGCAGACAAAAAAGAACCGCCATCTGGCGGTTCTTTCAGATCATTAAGACTGTTTGGACATTGCTGCAACTTCAGCAGCAAAATCAGTCTCAACTTTTTCGATGCCTTCGCCCACTTCAAAGCGGATGAAGTTAATCACGTCAGCGCCCTGCTCTTTCAGCGCCTGGCCAACGGTTTTGCTTGGGTCGATAACGAATGCCTGACCTGTCAGAGAGACTTCGCCGGTGAATTTCTTCATACGGCCTTCAACCATCTTCTCAGCGATCTCTTTTGGCTTGCCAGACTGCATCGCGATGTCCAGCTGAACCTGGTATTCTTTATCAACGACGTCTGCAGAAACGTCTTCTGGCTTAACAAACTCAGGTTTGCTTGCCGCAACGTGCATGGCGATCTGTTTGATCAGATCGTCGTTAGCGCCTTTGGCAGAAACCAGAACGCCGATACGTGCGCCGTGCAGGTAGCTGCCCAGTTCTTCGCCTTCCAGCAGTGCAACGCGACGAATGTTGATGTTCTCGCCGATTTTAGCTACCAGGGCAACACGCTCTTCTTCGAACTGTGCTTTCAGAACGTCAACGTCGGTGATGCGGTCAGCCGCAGCAGCGTCAAGAACTTTGTCAGCAAACGCCTGGAAACCGCCGTCTTTTGCAACGAAGTCAGTCTGGCAGTTAACTTCCAGAATCACACCGTAGTTACCAACGATTTTGGTTTTGATTACGCCATCAGCAGCAACGTTACCCGCTTTTTTCGCTGCTTTAATTGCGCCAGACTTACGCATGTTTTCAATCGCCAGCTCGATGTCGCCGCTCGCTTCAGTCAGCGCTTTTTTGCAGTCCATCATGCCTGCGCCAGTACGCTCACGCAGTTCTTTTACCAATGCAGCGGTAATTTCAGCCATTCCAGAATCCTCGGTTCGTACCTGAGCACAAGTGCGTCAGAAGGTACTTATTTGCGGAAAATTTACTCTGTCCCGCCGACCTGAACAGGGGCGTAACAGACTTGGATAAAATAAAGGGGCCAAGTTTGGCCCCTTACAGATCACATCTGAATGCTAAGGGCTCTTATGCAGAGCAAACCTTAATTAAGCGTTTTCTAAAGACGCTTCTTCAGCCTGCTCAGCCAGATCCTGAGAGCGGCCTTCGCGAACGGTGGTCGCAACGGCAGTCAGGTACAGGTTGATAGCACGGATCGCATCGTCGTTACCTGGGATAACGTAATCAACGCCATCTGGATCGGAGTTAGTATCAACGATAGCAAATACTGGGATACCCAGGTTGTTTGCTTCTTTGATTGCGATGTGTTCGTGGTCAGCATCGACAACAAACAGTGCATCCGGCAAACCGCCCATGTCTTTGATACCGCCCAGGCTGTTTTCCAGCTTGGCCAGCTCACGAGCGCGCATCAGCGCTTCTTTCTTGGTCAGTTTGTCGAAAGTGCCGTCCTGAGACTGAGTCTCAAGCTCTTTCAGACGTTTGATAGACTGACGAACGGTTTTCCAGTTGGTCAGCATGCCACCCAACCAGCGGTGGTTTACGAAGAACTGGTCGCAGCTCAGTGCAGACTCTTTGATCGCTTCGGCAGCAGCGCGCTTAGTACCAACGAACAGAATCTTACCTTTACGGGAAGAGATTTTGGTCAACTCAGCCAGAGCGTCGTTGAACATTGGTACCGTTTTTTCAAGGTTGATGATGTGAACTTTGTTACGCGCACCAAAAATGAATGGCTTCATTTTTGGACACCAGTAACGGGTCTGGTGACCGAAGTGAACACCAGCCTTGAGCATATCGCGCATGGAAACAGTTGCCATGATTACTACCTCTAGTTTAATTGGGGTTGGGCCTCCATGTATCCCATACAACCGACCTCTTTCAAGGCACCCCGGCGTATGTGTCGATACATGTGTGTTTTATTTACACATAGTGAGATTGTTGCGTTTCCCGCTGACCTTAACGGCCATACAGAGAATCGTCGGCGCGCTTTATACCATAATCACGCTTTGGACGCCAATAAATGTTCGCTAACTGGCCGCGAAGCGTTCTCTGTTTGGCAGCCCTTTTGGCTTGCTGTTAACATGAGAGCACAGCTTTCATTATTGCTGAAAATTTCAGCAGCAGCGGAATAATTTAATGGCAATCACAATTAAAACCCCCGAAGAAATCGAAAAAATGCGCGTCGCAGGCCGCCTGGCCGCCGAAGTGCTTGAAATGATCGAACCGCATGTGCAGCCCGGCGTGACCACCGGTGAACTGGACCGGCTCTGCCATGAACACATTACGCAGCAGCAACAGGCCATATCCGCTTGCCTGGGTTACCACGGTTTTCCCAAATCCGTCTGTATCTCTGTGAATGAAGTGGTTTGTCACGGTATTCCCAGTGACGATCGCCCGTTAAAAGATGGCGACATCGTGAATATCGACGTGACCGTCATTAAAGACGAGTACCACGGCGATACGTCGAAAATGTTTATTGTCGGCAAACCCACTATCCAGGGTGAGCGCCTGTGTCGTGTGACGCAGGAAAGCCTTTATTTGTCCTTACGCCTGGTAAAACCGGGTATTCGCCTGCGTGAGTTAGGCCGCGCTATCCAAAAATATGTCGAAGCGAATGACTTCTCGGTGGTGCGTGAATATTGCGGTCACGGCATTGGCAAAGGTTTCCATGAAGAGCCACAGGTGCTGCACTACGATGCCGATGACAGCGGGGTTATCCTGCAGGCGGGCATGACCTTTACCGTAGAGCCGATGGTGAATGCCGGTGACTATCGCATTCGTACTATGAAAGATGGCTGGACGGTGAAAACCAAAGATCGCAGCTTGTCGGCGCAGTATGAGCATACTATTGTGGTGACGGATAACGGCTGTGAGATTTTAACCCTGCGCAAAGACGACACCCTTCCCGCGGTGTTAGTTAACCAGGATTAATTCCACCACTGATGAAAAAGCCGGCGCTATGCCGGTTTTTTTATGGTTAACGATGAGAGCGTTGCATGAGCCTGTCGCAAGAAGTAAAAAACGGCCTGAAAGATTCGCCTGGCGAGTGGCAGGACGATCAGCTAACACGTGAAATAATCAAGCAGCGCCTTGAGGGCTTCCAGCAGCACCTGGCGGCGGCCTTTGACAGTGGTGAGGCTGTCGAAAGTCTGGTTTATGCCCGAACCCTGTATATCGATCGCCTCTTACGTCGTTTATGGCGTTTTTTTGGCTTCGACAGTATGAAATCCATCGCCCTTGTCGCCGTAGGAGGCTATGGCCGGGGTGAGCTTCATCCGCTCTCCGACATTGACGTCTTAATTCTCAGTCGTCAGCCGCTGAATGAAGCGGCCGCCCAGAGTGCCAGCGCACTGCTGACGCTGATGTGGGATCTCAAGCTGGAAGTGGGCCACAGCGTACGCAGCCTGGAAGAGTGCCTGCTGGAAGGTTTATCCGACCTGACGGTGGCAACCAATCTGATTGAAGCGCGGATGCTGACCGGCGATGTCGCCCTGTTTCTTGAACTGCAAAAAAATGTCTTCAGCGATGGCTTCTGGCCATCATCTCGCTTTTTCGCCGCCAAAATAGACGAACAGCAAGAACGCCATAAGCGCTATCACGGCACCAGCTACAACCTGGAACCGGATATTAAAAGCAGTCCCGGCGGATTACGCGATATTCATACGTTGCAGTGGGTTGCACGGCGTCACTTTGGTGCCACAACACTTGACGAAATGGTGGGATTTGGCTTTCTGACAGAAGCCGAACGCAGCGAACTGAACGAGTGCCAGTCGTTTCTTTGGCGGATTCGTTTCGCGTTGCATTTGTCTCTGCCGCGTTACGATAACCGCCTGCTGTTTGATCGCCAACTGAGCGTTGCTCAGCGCCTTAATTATCAGGGCGAAGGCAACGAACCGGTCGAGCGCATGATGAAGGATTTTTATCGCGTCACGCGTCGTATCAGCGAACTGAACCAGATGCTGTTGCAGCTGTTCGATGAAGCCATTCTGGCGCTCTCCACTAACGAAAAACCCTGTGCCATTGATGATGACTTTCAGCTTCGGGGCAACCTGATCGATCTGCGTGATGAAACCCTGTTTGACCGAGAGCCCCAGGCGATTATGCGCATGTTCTACGTCATGGTGCGCAATCAAAATATCAAAGGCATCTACTCCACCACGCTGCGCCGCCTGCGTCATACTCGCCGTCACCTCAAGCAGCCGCTGTGCCAGTTGCCTGAAGCACGGCGCTTATTTATGTCGATCCTGCGTCATCCTGGTGCGGTCAGTCGCGCCCTGGTGCCCATGCATCGCCACAGTGTGCTCTGGGCTTATACGCCGCTCTGGGGCCAGATCGTCGGACAGATGCAATTTGACCTGTTCCACGCTTATACCGTCGATGAGCACACTATCCGGGTGTTACAGAAGCTGGAGAGTTTTGCCAATGAAGCGACGCGTCCACAGCATCCTTTATGCGTTGAGCTGTGGCCGCGCCTGCCCCAGCAGGAATTACTGCTCATGGCGGCGCTGCTGCACGACATCGCGAAAGGACGCAACGGCGATCACTCTGTTCTTGGTGCCGAGGACGCGCTGGCGTTCGCCGAGATGCACGGCCTTAACTCGCGTGAAACGCAACTTGTCGCCTGGCTGGTGCGCCATCATCTGTTAATGTCCGTGACGGCTCAGCGCCGCGACATTCAGGACCCCACGGTGATTCAGCAGTTCGCCGAGGTCATGCAGAACGAAAACCGACTGCGTTATCTGGTGTGCCTGACGGTCGCTGACATCTGTGCCACCAATGAGAGCTTATGGAACAGCTGGAAACAAAGTCTGCTGCGTGAACTGTTCTTTGCTACCGAAAAACAGCTACGCCGCGGTATGGAGAACAGCCCGGATCTGCGCGAGCGCGTGCGCCATCACCGTCTGCAGGCACTGGCACTGCTGCGCATGGACAACATTGATGAAGAGCGCTTACACCATATCTGGAACCGTTGTCGCGCCGACTACTTCCTGCGCCATACGCCCAATCAGATCGCCTGGCATGCCCGTCATTTACTGGTGCACGATCTTAATCACCCTCTGGTGCTGGTCAGCCCGCAGGCGACGCGCGGCGGCACCGAAATTTTTATCTGGAGTCCGGATCGTCCACACCTGTTTGCCGCCGTGGCAGGCGAACTGGATCGTCGCAATCTCAGCGTGCATGATGCGCAAATTTTTACCAGCCGCGATGGCATGGCGATGGACACGTTCATCGTGCTGGAGCCGGATGGCAGCCCGCTGTCGCCCGATCGTCATGCGCTGATCATTCAGGCGCTGGAGCAGGCGATTACCCAGTCAGAATGGGTGCCACCGCGGACCCGTCGCCAGGCCGCCAGGCTGAAACACTTCAACGTGGATACCGAGGTGAATTTCCTGCCAACGCACACCGATCGTCGCAGTTATCTGGAGCTGGTGGCCCTGGATCAGCCGGGGTTACTGGCGCGCGTGGGCGAAGTGTTTGCCGATCTTGGCGTCTCTCTGCATGGCGCACGTATCAGCACCATCGGGGAGCGAGTCGAGGATTTGTTCATTTTAGCGAATAGCGAACGCAAGGCACTGGACGAGGAAATGCGTCACACGTTGCAACAACGGTTGACAGAGGCCCTTAATCCAAACGATAAAGTGTGACCCGCTTCAATTTGTGAACATCAACTTTTTACCCGTGCCGGTCACTGGCTGGCACCACAAATGACAGATCAGGAAAAAATATGCAACAGTTACAGAGTGTTATTGAATCTGCCTTCGAACGTCGCGCTGACATCACCCCGACCAGTGTCGATACGGAAACTCGCGAAGCGATTAATCAGGTTATCGCTAAACTGGACAGCGGTGAGCTACGCGTTTCTGAAAAAATCGAGGGTGAATGGGTAACGCATCAGTGGCTGAAAAAGGCCGTTCTGCTCTCTTTCCGCATCAATGACAATCAGGTGATGGAAGGGGCTGAAACCCGTTTTTATGACAAAGTACCGATGAAGTTTGCCGACTGGGATGACGCGCGCTTTAAAGCAGCGGGCTTCCGCGTTGTACCGCCTGCTGCGGTACGCAAAGGTGCCTATATTGCGCGTAACACGGTGTTAATGCCTTCCTATGTAAATATCGGTGCCTATGTTGACGAAGGCTCCATGGTAGATACCTGGGCGACCGTCGGCTCCTGTGCGCAGATTGGTAAAAACGTGCATTTATCCGGTGGCGTAGGAATCGGTGGTGTCCTTGAGCCGCTGCAGGCCAACCCAACCATTATCGAAGATAACTGCTTTATTGGTGCACGTTCTGAAATTGTTGAAGGCGTCATCGTTGAAGAAGGCTCCGTCATCTCAATGGGCGTTTACATCGGTCAGAGTACCAAGATTTACGACCGCGAAACCGGAGAGATCCACTATGGTCGCGTACCTGCCGGTTCTGTCGTCGTCTCGGGTAATCTGCCGTCTAAAGATGGTAGCTACAGCCTCTACTGTGCAGTGATCGTGAAAAAGGTCGATGCGAAAACCCTGGCGAAAACCGGTATCAACGAACTGCTGCGCACTATCGACTAATTTGTCGGACTGTCGGACGGGCTGCACCAGACAGCCCGTCATCTTTTGTTTACAGCTGTTACGGGTAATGTTGTTTTTCTACGCGAACCAACAGGTGCGTTTACTTTTCATCCAGGTCATAATTCGCGCCAGTTAAATCCTGTTGCGCACTGATTCATGTTATTTATGTCTATAGTCATTAAGTCATGAACACTTCTGCGCGCTTATTCATTTGGTGGAAAAAACGTTATGTATGACAATATTAAGAGCTTAGGCATTAGTAACCCTGAGGATATCGATCGCTATAGCCTGCGTCAGGAAGCGAATAACGATATTTTGAAAATTTATTTCCGCAAAGATAAAGGTGAATTCTTCGCCAAAAGCGTGAAATTTAAATATCCTCGTCAGCGTAAAACCGTCGTTGCCGATAACGCCTCTCAGGGCTATCGTGAAGTGCAGGAAATCAGCCCGAACCTGCGTTATGTTATTGATGAACTGGATCAAATCTGTCAGCGCGACCAGGTTGAAGTCGATCTGAAACGTAAAATCCTCGATGACCTGCGTCATCTTGAAGGTGTGGTTTCTCATAAGATCGCGGAAATTGAATCCGATCTGGAAAAACTGACCCGCAACGGTCGTTAATTATTTCAGACAACGATAAGGCCAGCCGTATGTGGTGGAATTCACCTCACGCGGCTGGCCTTTTTTATTGTCACCCTGCCCGATTAGTGCCTGAGCAACCACACGTCGCGCACCACCTCGGCAGACGCATCACGCCATACCACGTGATTGATCCAGGATTGGTAACGATCTGACTTGAGTGTGGTGTCCGCCAACAGCAGCAAGGGAATTAACCGTTCGCTGTTTCGTTCGCGCGTTTTCCACGGCCAGTGACGTGCCGGATCGCTGAAAGGCGCCATATAATCCAGCGCGGTCAGCAGTGAGCCGCCCTGTTTATTTTTATAATGCCAGAGATCGCCCTCTCCCCGCTGGGAAGCCAACGCCGCCATTGCGGTCAGCGCCTGTAAATTAAAGAAGCTGTAATGAAAAGAACGGGTTCGGGCCAGTTCAAGCGGTTGAGTTCCCTCACGCTCTATTTGCCCGTCAATCTTGCTTTTGGCCAGGGCAGTCATGTCTGCAATCACCGCACGGTTGTCCAGATAAGCGGCAATGCCGGCAACCTGAACACTGTACCAACTACCGTGGTTATTGGGCGCATTCCGCTCCTGTTGCGCCAGCTTGCTGGTCTGCAACCAACTGAGATAGTCGCTGAACCAGCGATGCAACGCCGCCTCGTCGCTATTCCGCCAGCCGGGCGACTGACGCAGCAATATCAGCGCATCAACCATGCGGGTTGCAAAATAGCGCCCGTCCAGTACGCCATCATGACGACCCGCGGTTCGACCCGGAATGCCCTGCGCATAGTTCAGGTTTGGGTTCATACGACGGGCAGGATCGATAAACCAGTGGCGGATCATGGATTGTGCCTTGCTGGCGTAGCGCGCATCCCCTGAAAAGAACCATGCCAACGCCAGTGCCTGCACGTCTGCGCTAAATCGCGCCAGGCGCACGCCGTCGGTTTGGTCGTTTTTGGTATCAGGATTCACCTCACCATCCCGACGTATCCAAGGTAAACCCGTTTTCTGCCGGGCGTCCGGCCACCAATAGGCGCTCAGGCTGAGATAATCATGCCGCGAGCCGCTGGGTGGTATCAGACCTTTGTCCATGACGCTGGGGTCAGGCTGACTGAGCGCCTTATCCGCCTGACGTTGCAACTGACGCCAGGCCTGTTCGGTCAGTGCATCTGCCTGATGCTTCTGGAGTGCCTGTCGGGTTTTCACTAACGCGTCAGCAGACAGAAAAACCAGGTTGTCAGGCCGTGCCTGGCAGGTGAACGTGAATATCAGCAGGCAAAGTGTTAAAAACAGTGTACGCATCTGGGGTTCCTCCCGGTTACGGTGAACAGCCTCAGCCCTGCTCATCCAACTGTAATGCAATATACAGCAGTAACCGGTCGTCAAAATGGCCAATGTTCAGTCCCGTCAATTCAGCAATGCGATTGAGGCGGTACTCCAGAGTATTACGGTGGATAAACAGCGCCCGCGACGTGGCACCGGGCTGCACGTTATTGCTGAACCAGGCGCTCAAAGTGCGCCGCAGTAAGCCATTGCTGTCCATACTTTTCAGTTTTTCCAGCGGACGCGCCAGTTCGTTTGCCTGCCAGCCACCGCGCAAACTGTCCAGCAAGACCGGGAGCATCAGGTCCTGATAAAAGTAGCTGCGTACGTCTGGCATACGCTGCTTTCCCACCACCATGGTCGTGTGCGCGGTGCGATAAGAGCGGGCAATGCTGCCCGGGCCGGTGAAGAAGTTGCCCAGTGCAATACGCATTCGCAGATGACCGCTTTCGTTCATACGCTGCATGAGCTGTTCAACCCGCCGCCGGTGATCGTACTGGTCGTAACGTCCGTGTGCGTTTAAGGCGGGCTTCAGTACCACCATTTCGGTCAACGACACAATGGCTATCAGGTTATCCCTGACAGGCGTTGTCAGTAACGTTTGCAGCTGTTGTAACTCAGACATGGCGCTGTCCACGCCTAACTGCCCGCTGTCGACTTCGATAACCGCCACAACGCGGGGCTGATTAAGATCGATCCCCAGGCGCTGAGCCCATTCCGTCAGTTGCGGCGTCAGCTCATCACTGCGAATCAGGTTAAGCACCAGCTCTTCACGCAGGCGGCTGTCCTGAGCCAGCATATGTAACAGCCGTGCCTGCTCCAGCATCATCTCTGCCGCCATACAGACCAGCTCACCATAGTGACGGAGTGCACCCGGCTCGCCTGTCAGACCAATTACGCCAACGATCGCCCCGTCAATGCGCAGCGGAAGATTAATGCCCGGCCGCACGCCATGCAGATGCCTTGCCACGGCATCATCAATATCCACGATGCGTCCCTGAGACAACACCAACAGCGCGCCCTCATGCAACTCGCCAATGCGCTCCCTGTCGCCGCTGCCAATGATTCGTCCACGTGCGTCCATGACGTTGACATTACCATCAATGATTTTCATGGTGCGCGCGACAATTTCCTGCGCCAGCCGTGCGTCGAGATGACAGGTAGCCATCCTTTACTCCTGAGTCATATAAGAGGGAGAACAGGATAGCGGTGCGTCACGCGCAGAACATTATGCATTCGCCCATAGCCGCGGCGGCGTTAACAGAAATGCGGCAGGCATCACATTTGTGATTTGTGGCATAAAAAAGGCGGACCGAAGTCCGCCTGCTAAACACAAGACTGTGATTACTGCATCAGCAGATAAAGCGAGGTATCGCCGCGTTGCACGTTCAGCGCCAGTACCGGTGGTTTGGTATCCAGGATCTTACGCAGTTCCCCTAAGTTGGTTACCGGCTGCTGGTTGACGCCAAGAATCAGGTCGCCTTTTTTGAGACCCACTCGTGCCGCAGCACTGCCTGCTTTTACGCTATCGACCCGAACCCCTTTCTCTTTGCCTGCGTTGTTGCTCAGATCCGCACCTTCAATGCCCGTGTAAATCGTCGCGGACTGCACTTTGTCCTGTGTGCTCTGCTGCAACTGCACAGAGACATCCAGTGGTTTACCGTCACGCAGCAGGCCCAGCTTCAGCGTAGTGCCCACCGGTAACGATCCCACTTCGGCACGCAGTGAGGCAAAGCTGGTCAATGGCTTGCCGTTCATGGAAACGATCACGTCTCCGGCTTTAATGCCGCCTTTTGCTGCGGCTGAATTTGGCACCACCTGGCTGACGAACGCGCCGCGTTGCGCATCGACTTTCATCGCTTTAGCCAGTTCAGAATTAAGCTCGGTCCCCATGATACCCAGCTCGCCGCGTTTCACCTGACCATATTCCACCATCTGGGCGGTCAGATTTTTCACCATGTTGCTTGGGATGGCAAAACCGATACCAATGTTGCCTCCGTCCGGAGCCAGAATAGCGGTATTAATACCGATCAGCTCTCCGTTGAGATTGACCAGGGCACCACCCGAGTTACCGCGGTTAATCGCGGCATCGGTCTGAATAAAGTTTTCATAGTTCTCAACGTTCAGACCACTACGTCCTAACGCGGAGACAATGCCCGATGTCACGGTTTCGCCCAAGCCATAGGGGTTACCGATCGCCACGGTATAATCGCCAACGCGTAAATTGTCGGAGTCAGCCATTTTGATCGCGGTCAGATTCTTCGCGCCTTCCAGTTGAATCAGGGCGATATCGGAGCTGGGGTCCTTGCCGATCACCTTAGCATCGTAGCTACGGCCGTCGCTCAGTTTGACCTGGATTTTCGTCGCATCATTGACCACATGGTTATTGGTCACCACATAGCCTTTTTCTGCGTTAATAATGACGCCTGAACCCAACGCTTTAAATTTTTGCTGCTGCGTATCAGGACCGGCAGGCGCACCGCCGCCGCTGCCACCCGCGCCCTGACACAGGGGCGAGCCCATGAACGGCGAACCGTCCTGGCAGAAAGGCGAATTATCGCCAAAAAATTGCTGGAACTGCTGTGGCATCCGCGGCGTTTTGACCGTGGTGCTTCCCTCAACGCTGATGCTTACAACCGAAGGCATCACCTTCTCCAGCATTGGGGCAAGGCTTGGCAACGGCTGGGTCGTGAAGGATGAAACGGAAGATGACGTTTCTGCAGCGAAAGCACTCACAGGGGTCAGTGCCATGCCAAGACTAAGCGCCAGGGCGCTTAACATTAACGAGGTTTTTTTCATTTTGGTATCTCACAATGATGGATATACTGACCATTGCTGTGGTCGAATGTTGAGATAAATGTTTTAGCGCGAAGTTCCTCTAAAAGTTTTAGGCAAAGGTAAAAATTTATTCGCGCTCTTTACAATTCTCGGCTTATTCCACCGCCATCAAACGACGGTACTCATCCCAGGCATAGAGATCGGTCATGCCACTAATGTAGTCCTGAATTAAGCGAAACCGATAATACCGCTCCCATAATAAACGCTCATATTTATGTTCAACAACCAGCGTGCGCATTTTATGCAAATAGGCTTTCCTGTGTTTTCCAGAAAGCTTATGAAACAGGCGCGTTTCAATCGGGTGATTGCGTAAAAAGTCTTCGTTTATCAGCGTAGTGAAAGCTTCATAATTTAACATCATCAGCGGCTGATATATTTCCAGCAAACCTTTGATAACCCGGTAACCCTGGAGTTCCAACTGTTCAACCTCAGAGTGATTAAACACCTGCTGACGCGCAACGGTTTTAAATATTTGTAGTAAACGGCCCTCTTCACCCTCATCTTCTAATAACGCATGGTTGAATTTTCCATCAAAAATAGCGGGCAGGTTATCAATAAAACGCTTAACGGCATAGGTGACCAGAACATTCTGAACATTAACCCGGAGTGACATGAAGAATTGATCGCTACGGCTGCGGCGTTTTTTACTTCCCGCCTCGCGCCAGGCTTCGCCTACGGTGCGGCTGAACGCATCATTATTATTTATCGTCCCCCAGGCTTTGCTGAGATATTCATACAAACTGTCTACATTGAAAATGGCTTTTTCGACGGCATCATCCAAATCGGCAATACAATATGAAATGTCATCAGCCGCTTCCATGATATAGGTCAGGGGGAAACGATGATGCTCCGTCAAATTGGTGGCCGCACGGAGGTCGCGGATATATTCCCGTTCAGAGAGATAGAAACCCGGTTTTTTCATTAAGACGCTAAATTCAGCCGGTTTCTCGCCCTGCCACCATGCCGGCGCGGTATATTTTAGAATACAGGCAACCTGGGAATAGCTCAGGTTAAGCTCCAGCAGCGTGTGCACCATGCGAATGGCCTGAGCATTGCCTTCAAAATGGCATAAATCCTGACGAATCATGGCGTTCATCTGGTCAAACGCATGGCGCTGCTCATCAGTTTCTACCCCAGCTACCAGCGGATCGACCAGCTCGGCAGCCAGATTATCTTCAAACCAGTCGTTAATGGCGGCTTCGCCGAAATGGCCAAACGGTGGATTACCCACATCATGTAGCAGGCACGCCATTTCGACCAGGCTTTCAAATGCTCCTTCCATGTCTTCCAGTCCATATTTTGCCAGTCCACCCTGCGTTTTTAGCGTTTGCAGAATCTCTTTACTGATATATCGACCGGTTTGCTGCACTTCAAGCGAATGCGTCAGGCGGGAACGTACTGCGGCGTTACGCTCCAACGGGAATACCTGCGTTTTTTGTTGCAGTCGGCGAATAGCCGCCGAATTAATGATGCGTCCGCGATCGCTTTCAAAATGGCGGGTAATAAAATATTCGCCTTGCGGATCTTTACGGTTGCTATAAGGGCGAGTGAAGCTGATCTTCGTCCTGAAATTGATCGCTGCCATACATGTCCCCGTATTTTTTCGTGAAATAATCCCGTCATTGCCATGATAGACTATGCCCGATTTTTACATTCATTACATTAGCGAGACGCAAAATGAAAGCAGGCATCATTGGCGCAATGGAGCAGGAAGTTACCCTGCTGCGTGACAAAATTGAAAATCGCCAGACCCTGTCTCTGGCGGGTTGTGAAATTTACACAGGCACACTCAATGGTGTCGAGGTTGCGTTGCTGAAATCAGGCATCGGTAAAACCTCAGCCGCTCTCGGCACAACGCTGCTGCTGCAATTATGTAAACCCGATCTGGTTATTAACACCGGCTCCGCGGGCGGTTTAGCCCCTACGTTAACCGTGGGCGACATCGTGGTGTCTGAAGAAGTGCGCTATCACGATGCTGACGTCACGGCGTTTGGCTATGAACCAGGCCAGATGGCGGGTTGTCCTGCCGCCTTTACGGCTGATAGTAACCTGATTGCCGAGGCGGAAGCCTGCATAAAGCAGCTAAACCTGAACGCCGTACGCGGTCTGGTGGTCAGTGGCGATGCCTTTATCAATGGTTCAGAACCCCTGGCACGCATCCGTGCGACCTTCCCGCAGGCCATTGCGGTTGAAATGGAAGCGACCGCCATCGGCCACGTCTGCCATCAGTTCCAGGTGCCTTTTGTGGTCGTCAGGGCGATTTCCGACGTTGCCGATCAGGAATCCCACCTGAGCTTTGACGAGTTTCTAAGCGTCGCCGCCAGACAGTCATCATTGATGGTTGAAAATTTGCTGGCCCGCCTGGCTCGTGGCTAAACACCTGCTGTTTTGCTGGCTGCTGCTGTTGAGCAGCAGCCTGTTTGCTGCCCCGTCCCGCGTCATCACCCTTGCCCCGCACCTGACTGAACTGGCCTTTGCCGCCGGGATTACCCCGATTGCGGTCAGCGCATGGTCCAGTTATCCCGCTGAGGCGAAAAAAATTGAACAGGTTGCTAACTGGCAGGGCATTAATCTCGAACGTATTTTGCAGCTTAAACCCGATGTGGTACTCGCGTGGCGTGGCGGTAACCCGCAGCGTCAGGTGGATCAGCTGCGGCAGCTCGGTATTAACGTGGAATGGGTCGATGCCTCAACGCTGGATGACATGATTGATGCGCTGGCGGGATTAGCAACGTGGAGTCCGGACCCGCAACGCGCCGCGCAAGCCGCCGGGCAACTGCGAAAGCAGGAAGCCGCACTGCGACAGCGCTATAGCCAACAGCGCCCTGTCCCGGTCTTTCTGCAGTTTGGCTTTTCACCCATGTTTACCGCGGCTAAGGCGACGCTGCAGAACGACGTCATCAGGCTGTGCGGCGGGCAGAATATCTTTGCTGACAGTGCAGTCAGTTGGCCTCAGGTGAGTCGTGAACAGGTGCTGATGCGCCATCCTCAGGTCATCATTACCACCGGCGATGCCCAACAGGCGAGTCAGACTGCGCAATTCTGGCTGCCACAACTTAGCGTCAGAGTCATTGCCCTTAACGACGACTGGATCAGCCGCCCGGGGCCGCGCATCCTGTTAGCCGCATATCAGCTTTGTAAAGCCCTGCATCCAGTTAAATAATGCTGCAGACTGGCGTGCGTAACGCTATAAATTAAAGAAATCACCCTTACTGCCGTTAATTTTAGATATGAGACACGTGCCACGTAAGCCCGATGTCCTTTTTAGCGCTCAGCGCTTTTTACTACACCAGGTATTTAATATGACCAAAGCCCTGCTTCTGGCCATAGGGCTTGTGATCGCGCAACAGGCATTCGCGGGATCGACGACCGGCTCTATTAACGTCAGACTCGTCATCTATTCACGTTGTGAAATTAACACTTCAGTGGGTCAATCTGTGCCGCAGGTTGAGTGTGGTCGTCAAATCAGCGCACAGCCGCGCGTGACGCAAACGGTGCTAAAACGCCAGGGGAGTAGGGGAACCAGCGATCGGCTGGTGACCATTGAATGGTAAACGAGGCCGCCGGGTGATGGCGGCTCGCTAATCAGATGCTATCAGATGCTAAATGACGACCCGCAGCCGCAGGTGGTTTTGGCATTGGGATTGGTCACGATAAAGCGCGATCCTTCCAGCCCTTCAGTGTAATCCACAGAACCGCCCACCAGATATTGCAGGCTCATGGGATCAACCACCAGCGAAACGCCCTGCTTCTCGATGGTCATATCGCCGTCATTCATTTGATCGTCGAAGGTAAAACCATACTGAAAACCGCTGCAACCACCACCAGTGATATACACACGCAGCTTCAGCGCCGGGTTATCTTCGTCAGCAATCAGATTCTTAACTTTGTTGGCTGCTGCGTCGGTAAACTGCAACGGCAGTGCTACTACTTCATCACTCATGTGTTACTCCGTAAACGCCCGGGTCAGAAAACGACCTCAATGTTGCTATTATCTGCCAGCGACCCGACGCAATCAAGCTCTCAGCTTCGCACTCTGTGCCGGATTCACCTGGTTAATTATAGCGGCCTTTCGTCTGCCGCCCCTCTTCCGTAGAATAGCCCGATATTTTATGAACTGCTGGAGCCGAAAATGAGTAAGTCTGAAGAACTGTTCGCTGAAGCACAACGCCTGATTCCCGGCGGTGTGAACTCGCCGGTACGTGCGTTTACCGGTGTGGGCGGCGTTCCGCTGTTCATTGAACATGCTGACGGTGCATATCTTTATGACGCCGATGGTAAAAAATACATCGATTATGTCGGTTCATGGGGCCCCATGGTGCTGGGACATAATAACGATGGCATCCGTAATGCCGTGATTGAGGCAGCCCAGCGCGGCCTGAGCTTTGGTGCGCCAACTGAGATGGAAGTCACCATGGCGCAGCTGGTGTGTAAGCTGGTCCCCAGCATGGAAATGGTGCGGATGGTGAACTCCGGTACCGAAGCCACCATGAGCGCGATTCGTCTGGCGCGGGGTTTTACCGGGCGCGACAAAATCATTAAATTTGAAGGTTGCTACCACGGTCATGCCGATCACCTGCTGGTGAAAGCCGGTTCCGGTGCCTTGACGCTGGGGCAACCTAATTCCCCTGGCGTGCCTGCCGATTTTGCAAAGCATACGCTGACCTGCACATACAACGATCTCGATTCGGTTCGCGCGGCGTTTGAACAGTATCCGCAGGCTATCGCTGCCATTATCGTCGAACCCGTTGCCGGGAATATGAACTGTATTCCGCCCCAACCCACGTTTTTACCGGGCCTGCGCGCGCTCTGTGATGAGTTTGGCGCGCTGCTGATTATCGATGAAGTAATGACAGGTTTCCGCGTTGCGCTGGGTGGCGCGCAGGCACATTACAATGTGAAACCGGATCTCACCTGCCTCGGCAAAATCATCGGTGGTGGCATGCCTGTCGGTGCCTTTGGTGGCCGTCGGGAGGTGATGAATGCACTGGCACCGACCGGCCCGGTTTATCAGGCAGGGACGCTGTCCGGTAACCCTGTCGCCATGGCTGCCGGTTATGCCTGCTTAACCCAGATTGCCCAGCCGGGCATGCATGACAAGCTGAACAGCCTGACGTCACAGTTAGCACAGGGACTGGTTGAGGCGGCAAAACAGGAAAATATTCCTGTCGTCGTGAATCAGGTTGGCGGCATGTTTGGCCTGTTCTTCACCGATGCCGCGAGCGTCACCTGCTATAAAGACGTGACGCAGTGCGATGTTGAACGCTTTAAGCGCTTCTTCCATTTGATGCTCGAAGAAGGCGTTTACTTTGCGCCCTCCGCCTTTGAGGCCGGCTTTATGTCGCTGGCGCACAGTGCAGAGGATATTCAGCACACCATCGATGCCGCGCGTCGCTGCTTCGCTAAGCTGTAAGGTGACAGACCGGCAAACGCCGGTCTTTTTTTTAACGTGAACGCCGCAGCAACCAGATAAAATAGGGCGCGCCTAA
The DNA here is from genome assembly GCF_007828605.1 of Pantoea sp. SJZ147. Classification (NCBI taxonomy): domain Bacteria; kingdom Pseudomonadati; phylum Pseudomonadota; class Gammaproteobacteria; order Enterobacterales; family Erwiniaceae; genus Pantoea; species Pantoea sp. SJZ147. Next base: position 508,213 of record NZ_VIVB01000002.1, on the reverse strand, counting down.
AAAGGTTGCCATCAATCCTGCCGGAATCTGGTTTGGAAAAGCCACCATTCGCCCGCACCAGTCAGCAACCACCATTAAACCTGCCCCGAGCAATCCAGACAGTAACAGCTGCGGTAGCGCCCGCCGGAAGCCCAGCATGCGCGCCATGTGCGGTGCCATCAGTCCCACAAAGCTCAGAGGCCCAATCGTCAGCGTGGCGCAGGCTGTTAAGGCCGCAGCCAGCAGCAGCAGTGCCAGACGCGAGGCGGTGAGTGCCATTCCGGCCGAGCGCGCCGTCGCGCTGCCAAGCGGCAACAGCGTGAGCCAACGGCTGGCCAGCGGCGCTAATGACACCAGCACCACCGCACAGACAGCACTTTGCAGCGCCTGGGTGGCACTGACGTTATAAGTGGAGCCGGAGATCCAGGTCAGTAACCCCGACATCCGGGGATCGCCACTGGCCATCAACAACATCAGGATGGTGACAAAGGCACTGTTTAACGCCATCCCGGCCAGCAGCATGCGTTCAGGGGAAAAACCGCCGCGACTGGCCACCAACATAATAATCGCCAGCGTCACCGCCGCGCCCAGCGCACCGGCGGGTAACAGGAATGCCAGCGCATTGCCGGGCACGAAGAACAACATCACGACTGCGCCGCAGGCCGCGCCGGAACTGATGCCCAAGACTTCAGGGCTGGCCATCGGGTTACCCGTGAGTCGCTGGATCAGGCTGCCGGCAACGCCAAGCATTAAGCCTACCTCCAGGGCCGCCAGCACACGCGGTGCGCGCCAGGGCAGCAGCTGCTGTAGCAGGTCACCGCTGGTCCAGATCCAGCCTTGCGCATCCCGTCCAAACGCCAGACACAGCCATGCCAGCATGCCTAACAGCGCTAAGCCGATCAGGCTCCAGCGCAGAACGTGATGGCGTTCGACCGGAACCTTGTCGCCCTGATCCAGTGCGGGTGGAACGGAACCGGTTCGCAGACGCGGCAACAGCCACAGCAGAATCGGCACGCCCAGGAGCGCCGTCACCGTGCCGGTTGAAACCTCGCGCCAGTGCGTCGTAAGCCACAGGACGCAGGCATCAGCCAGCCACAGCAGCAATGCGCCAATCAGCGGGGCCAGTAGCATGCGGCTCAGCAAGCGGCGTCCACCGAGCAGCCTTGCCAGCAGCGGCGCGAACAAGCCGATAAAACCAATGATACCGGCGACGCTCACCAACTGTGCGCTAAGCAATATCGCCAGCACCAGAATCGCTAACCGGGTAGCGGACAGGGCCAGCCCGAGGTTTTTTGCCACGCCATCGTCCAGCCCCATGAGCGTCAGCGGCCTCAGCAGCGCCAGTGACAGTACCAGCGCCAGCATCAGGCGCGGCCAGAGCTGGGTAACACTGTCCCAGCTCATCTGGTTCAATGCGCCTGTGCTCCACAGAAACATATTTTGCAGTTGGTCGTGATTGAAGATGGCGAAGATCTGGTTAACAGCACCGCTGTAAAGACTGAGGACCAGCCCGGCCAGGATCAAGGTTACGGGTGACAGGCGTTTGCTCCAGGCCACGCTAAATACCAGCGCCCCCACCAGCAACGCACCACCCGAGGCGGCAAGCTGCTGGGTAACGACTCCGCCCGGCAGGTGCCACAACGTGGCGACGGTAATTCCCAGTTGTGCGCCGGATGAAACGCCTAATGTTCCCGGTTCCGCCAGAGGGTTACGCAGAACCTGCTGAAACAGCAGTCCCGCCAATCCCAGACCGGCCCCCACCAACAGCGCCAACGCCCAGCGCGGCAGCAAACTGTAGTGAAACACCATCTGTTGCACATTCGTGGTATCAGGTGCCCACAGGGCCTGTGTCCATTGCCCTATGGGCAACGCCTGCTGAAAGTTTATTGCGGTGAGCGCCAGCGCCAGTAAAAACAGTACGCCCAGCACGGTGACAGAGAAAAAACGATAGCGCATCAGACTTTCTCCAGCGCATGTTCCAGCACGCGTACAAAGTGCAAGGCAGAAAGTGTTGCCCCGTAATACCAGACCGCCGGTACGCGTTGAAAATGGCCGCTGTGGACAAAAGGCATTGCCTGCCACAGCGGGCTGCGTGACAGCTGCTGCATAACAGCCGCATTGTCATGATCGAAGCAGATGGCTTCCACGTCGTGAAACGCCGCCAGCCGTTCCAGGCCAATCACTGAACTTCCCCAGAAATTGGTTTCGCCCTGCCAGGCGTTCTGCAGACCCAGCAACGCCATGACCTCAAGGAATAAGCTGTTTTTACCGAAGGTGATGGCATGGCGACTGTCAAGCAGTGACATCAGCAGGATGGCACGTCCGGCATGCGGTGCCAGACGCTGGCGCGCCGCGGCGATTTCCTCGTCCATGCGTTGCAGGTGCGCGGCGGCCTGGGCTTCCCGCCCCAGCCTGGCGCCGAGGGCCTGCAGAGAGACACGCGCCCGGGAGAGCGGTTTACCGTCGCCGCCGTGCAGGTCAAACCCCATAATCGGCGCAATACGCTGGAGTTTTTCTTTAGGCGGTCCATAACCGTTTGAACAGAGAATCAGTGAGGGATGCATCTGGGTCATCAGTTCAAGGTTAGGCTCGGTACGCAGCCCAACATCCACCACGCCGGCAGGCAAGGCTGGCTGCCCAACCCAGATATTATAATTATGCACATCGGCGACCCCAAAGGGCTTAACGCCTAACGCCAGCAGCAGCTCGGTGGGTAACCACTCCAGCGCGATGATGCGATCGGGATTGGGATCGGGCTGCGCCGCCTGGAGTGAAAAGGGGCTCATCAGTGGCGATAACGCCATCGCCATCATCAGGCGACGGCGGAACAAATCGGGCATTATCGGGTCCTTAACACACAAAACTCACCGGCGCACCGCCGCCGGGATGGGGGAAGATCCCCATTGGAATACCGTAAATCGCCTGCAAAACGTCCGCCTGCATAATGTGGTCCGGCCCGCCTTCAGCGATAAGCGCGCCACCGCGTAATGCCACCAGATGGTCACAGTAACGGGCAGCCATATTGATATCGTGTAATACCGTAATAACGGTTAAGCCATGCTCCCGGCTCAGCGTCTGAATCAGGGCCAGCACATCAACCTGATGGGCGATATCCAGGGCGGAAGTGGGTTCATCCAGCAGCAGACAGCGGCTGTTTTGCGCTACCATCATCGCCAGCCAGGCACGTTGCCGTTCGCCGCCCGATAAGCTGTCTACCAGCCGTGAGGCAAAAGGCGTTAACCCCACGCGCGAAATCGCCTGCTCAACGCGGTCGCGGTCCTCCTGAGTGAAACGCCCCAGCGCCCCATGCCAGGGATAGCGCCCAATGGCCACCAGCTCGCGCACCGTCATGCCTTCTGCAGCCGGCAGTTGCTGAGGTAAATAGGCGACCTCACGGGCAAATACTTTGCTGTTCAGGCTATCCACGGGCCGTTCATTCAGGAGCACCCGGCCTTCGCTGGCCGCGTGATGCCGCCCCAGCATTTTTAACAGCGTGGATTTTCCCGAACCATTGTGACCAATCAGCGCGGTTACTTTGCCTGGTGTAAAAGAGAGAGACAGCGGCTGGAGAAGCGTGCGACCGGGTACACGAAAGCTGGCATTATCCAGTTGGAAGGTCGTCTGTTGGTGCTGCGGAAGCTGCATGGTAATCCCTGTAAACGGGCGCCGAAGCGCCCTCATCGATCAGAACCGGAACGTGGCGGTGCCTACAATCTGCCGTTCTGCGCCCCAGTAGCACGCATATTCACGGTAACAACTGGCAACGTAGTCGCGGTTAAACAGGTTATTAACGTTAACGCCTACCGTTGATCCAGGCAAACCAAAACGTCCTAAATCATATTTCAGCGCAGCATCGACGGTGGTATAACCCGCCACGCTAAAGTTCTGGTTGGCATCAGGACCGTTGCTATACAGCCCCTGACTTTCGCCCACGTAACGGACGCCCGCGCCGACCGTGACGCCTGACAGCGCGGTTTCGTGGAAGGTATAGTCACTCCACAGTGACGCCATGTGTTTGGGCACCTCAACCGGGGTCTTGCCCTGAAGTTGGGTATCTTCCGTATATTCGGCATCGGTATAGGTATAAGAGGCCGTCAGGTTAACGTTGGCGTTCAGCGCCGCTTTCGCTTCGAGTTCAACACCGCGAGAACGGATTTCGCCGCTCTGGATGCTGGCAAAAGGATGCAATGGATTGGGATCTGCCGTCAGATTTTTAGTCTTAGTCAGCTCATAAACTGCGGCCGTCATAACTATTGGACGATCTTTCGGCACATATTTCACACCTGCTTCATACTGCTTAGCACGTGAAGGATCGAACGCATTACCTTCATAAGTCGAGCCAGCATTAGGAAGGAACGCTTCGCTGTAACTGAAGTAAGGTGCAATGCCGTTATCAAATACGTAATTCAGTCCACCGCGCCAGGTGAAGGCCTGATCGTTCTGACGATCAAGATTACCGTTGTAGCGGTTGTAAACTGACGTCATGGCATAGTCGTAGCGGCCACCTAATGTCAGGATCCAACGATCCCATTCCATTTGATCCTGCGCATAAAGACCTGTCTGGCGCTGTTTATTTAAGTGCTTGTAGGGTTCAGCATAGGGCGAAGTCGTATCATTGCCATATTGCGGGTTAAACGGATTTAACGCTGTTGCCGTACCGAACTGTGCGTCAATATCATTACGGGTACGCTGGAAATCAACGCCAAGCAATAAGGTATGAGCGAGTTCACCGGTGGCAAATTTAGCCTGTACCTGATTGTCCACAGCAAACTGGTTCAGCTTCTCTTTGGAAAGTGCTGAATTGCGCGTAATCAGCTGCGTGTCCGGATTATAACCAAAGCCGTAAATACTGCGGTAATCCGTGGTTAATTCGGCATAACGCAGGTTCTGCCGCACCGTCCAGGTCTCATCAAAACGGTGCTCAAAGCTGTAGCCCAGCATTTTGGTATTGCGTGAGATGCGGTTGCTCTTCTCGCCCTCATCAAAGTTGGTCGGCAGTTTGTACTGGCTGCCATCAGGCCGGGTGATCGGCACCACGGTCCCTTCACGCGGGAGCCAGCCGTAGTAGCCGGTATCCGGCTCGTTCTGGAAATAGGTCAGCAGATCAAGACGGGTATTTTCATCTGGTCGCCAGCTGAATGAAGGCGCGATGGTATAACGCTTCTGCTTGTTATTCGCCTGCTGGGCATCCTGGCTACTGGCCAGGCCTGTCAGTCGGTAGCTGTACACGCCTGCGTCGTCTATTGCGCCGCCAAAATCGAAACCGGTGGAGTAAAGGTTATGGTTGCCCATCTGGAACTGGACTTCGCGCAGCGTTTCCTGAGTGGGACGCTTGCTGACTAGAGCGACGACACCGCCGGGATTGCTTTTACCGTACAGCACGGAAACCGGACCGCGCAGCAGTTCAGCCCGCTCCAGAAAATAGGGATCGATAGCGAATTCAGAGTAGTTGTCACCCTGCAGCTTCAGCCCATCGAGATACTGATTGGTGTTGGTTTCGCTAAAGCCGCGAATCGACAGCGCGTCAATGACTGCGGAACTGCCGCGGTTGCCGGTCAGTACACCAGGCGTATAGTTAAATGCCTGCTTGACGCTGCTGACGCTGCGCATGTCCATTTCTTCACGCGTGACCACGGAAACCGACTGCGGGTTCTTTTCAATCGGCGTATCCGTTTTGGTGCCGGTGGCGCTGCGTTTCGCGGCGACGGTCGGTGCCGGGCCCCACGGACTTTCCTGCGCAACAGCGGCACCGCCGTTTGCTGAAACCACCACCGTTTGTTCGGCGAAGGCCAGGGGAGTTGCGCCACTGGATATCAGCGCAATCATCAGTGCCAAAGGACGAGGGGTAAACGACCCTGGTGTGAAACCAAAAGTGGTGGTGCGCGCAGTCATGAAGGTGTCTCTCAAATGGGGATGATTAAGCGAATCGAAACGATAATGATTATTATAACGGTTCGATAATATGCGAAGTGCAACAATCTCTGCAAGCAGAATTCCCTACTGTGGCGCTGTTTGTAGCCTGTTTACAGCGTATTTATCAGGCATAAAAAAAGGCACCGAAGTGCCTTCTTTTCACTGCTTTTGACCCGTTACTTGCCGAACATGTCTTTTATCCAACCTGCAACGCCATCGCTGTCTTTTTGCTCCTGCTGTTGCTGCTGTTGCAATTGCTGCTGTTGCTGTTGCTGCTGCATTTGCTGAACCTGTTGCTGCTGTTGCTGACACAGTGCATTCGGGTCCAGTGCCCAAACCGGCAATGAGCGCCAGGTACTGCTGCCTGAGCCACAAACAAAGTTGCCCGCTGAGTCGATATTCATCATCGTCACGTCTTCCGGCGGCGTCAGTTGCAACGGCATCGGTGCCTGGTTATCAAGATAGCGACGGTAGATCTGCATCGCACCGCTGGCACCGTACAGCTTGGTCGGCTGGTTGTTATCACGCCCAACCCAGGTGATCGCCACTTCTTTACCATCGACACCGGCGAACCAGCTGTCTATCAGGTCGTTAGTGGTCCCTGTTTTGCCCGCCAGATGCGCATTAGGGAAGCGAGCGCCCAGGGCGCGTGCCGTACCGTGATCGGCAACCTGCTGCATCGTGTACAACGTTAAATAGGCAGCCTGCGCTGGCTCTACCCGTTGCGCCTGCGGGAAGCTCTGGTACAGCACCGTTCCGTCTTCGGCAATCACGGAACGCACCGCTGACAGGTCCGCACGATTCCCTCCGCTGGCAATCGACTGAAACGCCTGGGCCACTTCAATCGGCGTCAGGTTGAGTGCGCCCAGCAACATTGCCGGCACCGGGTTGAGCTGATCTTTAGGTACACCCAGTTTGGTCCAGGTATCCACCACCGCATTCAGCCCCAGCGTCATGCCAAGATTCACCGTCGGCACGTTCATGGAGTTGGTCAACGCATCCACCAGCATGACTTTGCCACTGAAGCGGCGGTCGTCATTCATGGGTTTCCAGATGCTGCCATTGGGCTGTTTCAGCGCAATAGGCTCATCGGCAATCCAGCTATTGAGTCGATATGTATTTGGCTGGCTCAGTGCGGTGAGATAGGTGGCCGGTTTTGCCAGTGAACCAATAGAACGGCGGGCCTGTAACGCACGGTTATACCCGGCGAACTGCGGATCGGCCCCGCCGACCATCGCGCGGACTTCACCGCTGAAACGGTCAACGACCACCATCGCGGTTTCCAGATCTTTCAGACCGCGCTGTTTTTTCAGGGTTGGAATGCCGTCGATAACCGCTTTTTCAGCCGCATCCTGCGAGACCGGATCTAAGGTGGTGAAAATTTTCACCCCCGACAGATCTTTAACCTTGTCACCGAGTTTTGCCTGAAGTTCATTACGCACCATCTGCATAAACGCAGGCTGTGGCGTAATCACACCGCCTTTCGGCTGCACGCCTAACGGACGCGCCGACAGCATGTCATACAGTTCCTGGTCGATGACTTTCTGCTGCTGCAACAAGCGCAGCACCAGATTGCGTCTTTCCAGTGCCAGTTTCGGGTTACGCCAGGGGTTATAGAGCGAAGCGCCTTTTACCATGCCGACCAGCATTGCCTGCTGATCCAGACTCAGCTCATCCACCGGACGGCCAAAGTAGTAAAGGCTGGCCAAAGGGAAACCACGAATCTGATCGTTACCTGCCTGACCGAGATACACTTCGTTAAGGTAAAGCTCCAGAATGCGATCTTTGCTGTAACGCGCGTCCATGATCACGGCCATATAGGCTTCACGCGCTTTACGCCACAGCGAACGCTCGTTGGTCAGGAACAGGTTTTTTACCAGCTGCTGAGTCAGCGTACTGCCACCCTGAACCGCCTTACCTGCCGTGATATTCGCGACAAAGGCACGGCCAATGGAGTACGGGCTGATGCCATCATGCTCATAAAAATGGCGATCCTCGGTGGCGATTAACGTATCGACCAGCAGATCCGGGAAGCCCGCACGGGGCACGAACAGGCGCTGTTCACCATTAGGCGACTGCAGCATGGTGATCAGACGCGGATCAAGACGGAAGAAACCAAAATCGCGCCCGGTTTCAACGTTTTTAATCTCGCTGAGTTCATCTTTGCTAAAGGTCATACGGGCATGAATCTGCCCCTCTTTGCTGTCCGGGAAATCAAATGGACGGCGCAACAGTTCGATAGTGTTGCCCTTAACCGAGAACTCACCCGGGCGCGTAATACGTGAAACTTCACGGTATTGTGTGCCTTCAAGCAGGGCGACCATTTCGCTTTTGTTGTAGGCCATGCCGGGTTCAAGGCTGACCATACGACCATATACGGTTGCGGGCAGTTGCCACACTTTACCGTCAATGCGGCTGCGAATTTCCGAGTCGAGGTATACGCCCCACGCGGCCATTACCACCACAAATACCAGGAACAGCTTAATTAACCATCCCAGCCAACGGCGTTTGCCGCGCGGCGGTTTTCCACCTTTACCTTTACGTGGCACCGGCGCTTCCTCCTCGTAGTCATCATCAAAATCGTCCTGAGCAACATCGTCATCGATGTCTCTGCGCCGCCCACGGCGGGCGCTGCTGCGCGGAGGCAGCGCTTTTCCTTTGCGCCCAATAGGTTCGCGATCGTTCCCAGACATTCGTTTTATTCTCCAGGCATAGCTTACGGCTGCGCCGCTACTCTAACTGCTTTCTTCACTGTCGCATGGCAGAACCCTCTGAATTAATCAGAGGTTCCACCCTGTGACGTCTTCTTTTTTGTCCGTCTTGTCGGCAAGGCGGAAGCCGGATCGTCAGGCCAGGGATGTTTGGGATAACGCCCTTTCATCTCTTTTTGCACGTCCTTATAGGCACCACGCCAGAAAGCGGCGAGGTCACGGGTAATCTGCAAGGGCCGCTGGGCGGGCGATAACAGCTCCAGTACCAGTGGAATGCGCCCTTCTGCCACGCTTGGGTTGCTGGCTTCGCCGAACATTTCCTGGATGCGCACCGCCAGTGCAGGCGGTTTATCTGCATCATAGCGAACAGGCAGCCGACTTCCGGTGGGCACAGTGTAATGAGTTGGCAGCACAGTATCCAGCCGCTGACGTTGTGACCATGTGAGCAAATGTAAGAGCGCGCTGACCAGATTCACCGCCTGTAAACTTTTCAGATCACGCACCGTGGTCATCTGGGGCAGAAGCCAGTGTTCAAGCGTCTCGATCAGGCTGGCGTCGTCAACCTCAGGCCAGTGTTCCTCTGGCAACCACTGGGCCGCACACTGGATGCGCAGACGCAACTGTTCTGCCTCCGGCGTCCAGCCCAACACCGATAGCCCTTTCTTGCCAATCCAGCGTAGCATTGCCGCCTGCAAGACTTTTGCGTCGGGACGGGCTAGCGGCTGGGTTTTCAGTATCAATTCGCCAATCTGCTCGCGGCGCAACGTGCGTAACGTGCCCTTCTCCTCATCCCATTCCACCTCGGTGCGCTGTTCAATCAGCTGCGGACACTGCTGCGTCAGTGCCTCGATATCAACGGGAATCGCCATCAGGATACGCGCGTCGGGCGCGCTGCTGCCCTGTAACAAGGTGGGGGCAATTAACCATTCATAACGCGTCAGCGCCTGCTGTTCGTCCAGCATCGCGCCCAGGCCGTTAGCTAACTGATAGCGGCCGCTGTTATCGCGGCGACGTGCCAGACGGTCGCTGAAGCCGGCGGTCAGCAGGGCGGCAAAATGGTCTTCGTCTACCCGACCGCCCTTTACGCCGATGCGTTTTTGCCAGTGCTGTGCGCGGCGCTGCCACTGTGGCAATGGACGATAAAGCGCATCACGCAGATCGGCTCCGGCACTGCGAGGCGGATCTTCCAGAACCGCCACCAGCAAGGCCGCGCTGGCAACGGCGTCAGGGTCACTGCCTGCTGCACATAAAATAGCGCTGAGCCGGGCGTCGCTACCCAGTTGCGCCATGCGTCGTCCCTGGGCATTGAGGTGGCCCTGCTCGTCCAGAGCCCCAAGCCGCACCAGCTGCTGCTGCGCCGCACGCAGGTGTTTTTCCGGCGGCAGATCTATCCACTGCAATTGTTCGATACGGGTACAGCCCCACTGCAGCAACTCCAGCCACAACGACGCGAGATCGCTGTGCAAAATTTCTGCTTCGCTTTGCGCGGGCGCGCGTGAGGCCTGTTCCTGTGGTGTCAGATGCAGACAAATACCGGGCATGACACGTCCGGCTCGTCCGGCTCGCTGGGTCATGGACGCCTGACTGATGCGCTGAGTCTGCAAGCGCGTAACGCCGCTGCGAGCGTCAAACTGGGCTTTTCGCTCCAGGGCGCTGTCCACGACCAGCCGGATGCCTTCAATGGTTAAGCTGGTTTCGGCAATGTTGGTCGCCAGCACCACTTTGCGGCGTCCGCTGGCGGCAGGCAGGATGGCCCGTTGCTGGGCCGCAAGAGGAAGTGCACCATACAGCGGCGTTAAATCCACGTCGTCGTCAACGCGCGTCTCCAGTTCCCGTTTTACCCGCTCAATTTCGGCGATGCCGGGCAGGAACAGGAGCAGCGAGCCCGTTTCGTCGCGCAGTAACTGTGCGACTTCGCGCGCGACCGCATCATCAAAACGCAAGGTCTGGCTCAGCGCCGTATAGCGCCGTTCAACCGGATAGCTGCGCCCTTCAGAAGTAATCAAAGGAGCGTCCGGCAACAGTGCCGCCAGCCGCGCATTATCAAGCGTCGCCGACATCAGCAGGATTTTTAGATCTTCACGTAACCCCTGTTGCACATCCAGTAGCAGCGCCAGCGCCAGATCGGCCTGCAGGCTCCGCTCATGAAATTCATCCAGGATAACCAGCGACACGCCCTCCAGCATCGCATCCTGTTGCAGCATTCGGGTCAGAATGCCTTCGGTCACCACTTCAAGCCGGGTCATTGGCCCTGTGCAGTTTTCGCCGCGCATACGGTAGCCCACCGTCACGCCCGGTTGTTCACCCAACTGCTCGGCCAGGCGTTGCGCCACGTTGCGCGCGGCTAAACGGCGCGGCTCCAGCATAATAATGCGTCCCGGCAGGGCCTTGTGCTGTAAAAGCTGAAGTGGCAGCCAGGTGGATTTACCTGCGCCCGTGGGCGCGGCCAGCAGGATGTTTGAGGCATCATTAAGCGCACTCAGAAGGTCAGGCAACACCGCGCTGACGGGTAAATCACTCACCGCAAACTCCGCGAATGGCTATGTTAAGATGGCGCGCATTGTAGCACTCATCCGTGAGGATTGCCGGAGACCGCCATGGCGTTACAACGCTTATTTTTTGCTATTACCCCGCCTGACACGCTGCAGCAGCAACTGGTGCACTGGCGGGCACAAACCTTTCATGCGGAGGCTGGCCGCCCGATTGCGGCAGCGAACCTTCACCTGACGCTGGCTTTTCTGGGCGATGTGTCGGCTGGAACGTCACAGCAGTTGCAGGCCCTGGCGTCACGCATAAACCAGCCAGCATTTGACGTTGCGTTAGACGATGCAGGTCACTGGCCGCGCCCCGGCGTCGTGTGGCTGGGTTGCCAGCGCCCCCCGCGCGGCTTGTTGCAGTTGGCAAGCCTGCTGCGCGCTCAGGCCGCGCGACATGGCTGCGAACAACCGGCTCAGCCCTTTCATCCCCACGTCAGTCTGTTGCGTGCGGCGACCCAGCCTGTCGCCCTGCCGCCACGTGGCTTTCACTGGCAATTTACGGTCAGGCAATTTTCCCTTTTTGCCTCAGAGTACGCGCAAGGCCGGACACGCTACCGCACGCTGGCCAGTTGGCCGTTACTCTCTTAATCAGGAGCCTTATGCTTTTTTCTCCCGCTCTTAAACCCGCGCGTCTTATTACTCGCTACAAGCGTTTTCTGGCCGATGTTGTGACGCCCGAAGGCGAAACGCTGACGATACATTGCGCGAATACCGGCGCAATGACCGGCTGTGCCACGCCGGGCGATACCGTGTGGTACTCCACGTCTGACAGCCTGACGCGCAAATACCCGCACAGTTGGGAAATGACCGAGACGCAGCAAGGCCACTGGATCTGTGTCAATACGCTGCGCGCCAATCAACTGGTGCGTGAAGCGCTGGACGAAAACCGACTTTTACCGCTGACCGGCTACGCGAAATGTCAGGCGGAAGTTAAATACGGCAGTGAAAAAAGCCGAATTGATTTCCTGCTCAAAGCAGAGGAGCGACCTGAGTGCTATATTGAGGTGAAATCCGTAACGCTTTTACAGGAAGGTAAAGGCTATTTTCCGGATGCGGTGACGATTCGAGGGCAGAAACACCTGCGTGAGCTGAGTAAGGCTGCCGCAGAAGGTCATCGGGCCGTTTTGTTGTTTGCCGTTCTGCACTCGGGGATTGAGGACGTTTCCCCGGCGCGTCACATTGATGCTGCTTACGCAGAACAACTGGTACAGGCGCAGCTGAGTGGCGTGGAGATTTTGGCTTACCGGGCAGAACTGTCATCAGCAGGAATGTTTCTGACGACCGCCATTGACGTAACATTGTAATATCATTGGCATCGTTCTGTGATATGACTATCTTCTGTCAGGGGCTAACTACGCTGTTCCTCACAGGCTTGTCAAGATGCGATCAGGAATAATTGCCAACCTTGACTGCTTCTGTTATTTATAGCGGCCTGTTTTTTCCCCGTTGGGGGATCGATGTACCCAAGAGAGGGTCATCATTAAGGTTAGCGTGTATGCGCTTACCGATGGCAATCAAAGGGTATAGTGCGTGTTATCCAGGAGAGAAACAACATGCAAGAAGGGCAAAACCGTAAAACATCGTCCCTGAGTATTCTCGCCATCGCTGGGGTGGAGCCTTATCAGGAGAAGCCAGGCGAAGAGTATATGAATGACGCGCAACTGGACCATTTTCGCAAGATTCTGGAAGCCTGGCGCAATCAATTGCGGGACGAAGTCGATCGCACCGTTACACACATGCAGGATGAAGCTGCAAACTTCCCGGACCCGGTTGACCGTGCCGCTCAGGAAGAAGAGTTCAGCCTGGAACTGCGTAACCGCGACCGCGAGCGTAAGTTAATTAAGAAGATCGAAAAAACGCTGAAGAAAGTCGAAGACGACGACTTCGGCTATTGCGATTCCTGTGGCGTCGAGATCGGTATCCGCCGTCTTGAAGCGCGTCCTACTGCCGATCTGTGCATCGACTGTAAGACACTGGCAGAAATTCGTGAGAAGCAAATGGCGGGCTAATGTTGCCGTCTGACTGCAGCCACACGGCGGGAAAAGGCCATCTTTTTCCGCCGTCTGGTTCATAATGCCTATGTCATTCTCATCCTGCGTTGGGCGCTTTGCGCCATCCCCTTCCGGTGAACTCCATTTCGGCTCCCTGATTGCTGCGTTAGGCAGTTACCTCAGCGCTCGCGCACAGCATGGTCGCTGGCTGGTGCGTATTGAAGATATCGATCCGCCTCGTGAAGTCGCGGGTGCCGCAACGCGGATTCTGCAACAGCTGGAGCATTACGGCCTGAACTGGGATGGTGAGGTGATGTGGCAGTCGCAGCGTCATGACGCCTATCGTGACGCACTACAGTGGTTGAGAACGCAGCGTCAAAGTTATTTCTGCACCTGTTCGCGAAGCCGCATTCAGCAAACTGGCGGCTTTTACGATGGTCACTGTCGGGACCGGCAACATGGCCCCGATAAGGCAGCCCTGCGCCTGCGCCAGCATGCACCTGTCTATCGTTTTCAGGATCGGCTCAGGGGCGAGGTCGTCGCCGACAGGCGACTGGCTGAAGAAGATTTTATTATTCATCGTCGTGATGGGCTGTTTGCTTACAATCTGGCGGTGGTCGTGGACGATCATCATCAGGGCATCACAGAAATTGTGCGTGGGGCTGATTTAATTGAGCCAACGGTACGGCAGATTGCGCTTTATCAGCAATTCGGCTGGATGCCGCCGGACTATCTGCATTTGCCCCTGGCGATCACCGCTGATGGTCACAAACTTTCTAAACAAAATCATGCGCCCGCGCTGCCTGATGGGGATACACGTCCCTGCCTGGTACAGGCTTTACGCTTTCTGGGGCAGCCGGTTGGCGAAGGTTGGAAGGACAAAACGCAGGAGAAACTGCTGTCTGAGGCCGTGAAGCAGTGGAATATCGCTTTGATACCTCATGATAACGCCCTGATAACGGATGCATAGACAACAGCATTCTCAAATGATTCACAACAGGCTATGATTAGCCGCTGATTTTACCTACACCCTAATTGTCACTGTCGAGGTGTCCCATTTTTACCCGAGTAGCTAATTTTTGCCGGAAAGTCCTGAAGCGTGATGACGAGGAAGCACCAGCAGAGGTTGAACCTGAGAGTCATATGACCATCATTCCTCGTGAAAGCCACACCATCTCACGTAAAGACATCAGCGAAAATGCCCTCAAGGTGCTATATCGCCTGAATAAAGCCGGTTATGAAGCCTATCTTGTTGGCGGTGGCGTACGCGATTTGCTGCTGGGGCAGAAGCCGAAAGACTTCGACGTGACCACAAACGCCACGCCGGAGCAGATGCGTAAACTGTTCCGCAACTGCCGTCTGGTTGGTCGTCGTTTCCGTCTGGCGCACGTGATGTTTGGCCCGGAAGTGATCGAAGTGGCAACGTTCCGCGGTCATCATCAGATTGAAGAGACCACCGACGATCAGAACAACTCTCAGCGTGCCCAGAGCGGTATGCTGCTGCGCGACAACATTTTTGGCAACATCGAAGATGATGCCCAGCGTCGCGATCTGACCATCAACAGCCTCTATTACAGCGTGGCTGATTTTTCGGTGCGCGACTATGTTGGTGGGCTGAACGATCTGCAACAAGGCATCATTCGCCTGATTGGCGACCCGGAAACCCGTTATCGCGAAGATCCGGTGCGGATGCTGCGTGTCGCGCGTTTCGCTGCCAAACTGAATATGCGCATTGCGCCTGAAACGGCCGAGCCGATTCCACGCCTGGCGTCGTTGCTACGTGACGTGCCCGCCGCGCGCCTGTTTGAAGAGTCGCTAAAGCTGCTGCAGGCCGGCTATGGCTACAGTACCTGGCTTAAACTGTGTGAATACCAGTTATTTCAGCCGCTGTTCCCGACGCTGGCGCGTAACTTTACCGAGAACGGCGACAGCCACATGGAACGCATGCTGGCGCAGGTGCTGAAGAACACCGATAACCGTATTCAGAATGATATGCGGGTTAATCCGGCGTTTCTGTTTGCCGCGATGTTCTGGTATCCCCAGCTTGAAGCCGCCGAACGCATTGCGCAGGAAAGTGGCCTGACCTATTACGATGCCTTTGCCCTGGCAATGAACGATACGCTGGATGAAGCCTGCCGTGCGCTGGCGATCCCTAAACGCATCACATCGTTAATTCGTGATATCTGGCAGCTGCAGTTACGCATGTCTCGTCGCCATGGTAAGCGAGCCTGGAAGCTGATGGAGCATCCGAAGTTCCGCGCCGCTTATGACCTGCTTTCTTTGCGGGCTGAGGTAGAAAATAACCCGGAACTGCTGCGTCTGAGTAAGTGGTGGGGCGAGTTCCAGGTGGCCGCGCCGCCACAGCAGAAAACCATGCTGAATACGCTGGGAGACGATCCGGCACCACGCAGCCGCACACGTCGCCCACGTCGCCGTTCAACGGCTCCGCGTCGTGATAACAATAGCGCGTCATGACACGTGTGTTTCTGGCACTAGGCAGTAACCTTGCCGATCCGCTGCATCAGATTGATGCAGCGCTGTCAGCGCTGGATGCACTCCCTGATACACAGCGCGTGGCGACCTCCGCTTTTTACCGGACGCCGCCCTACGGCCCACCGGACCAGCCCGATTATCTCAATGCGGCCGTAGCTCTCGATACCGCGTTGTCTGCCGAGGCGCTGCTGGACCAGACGCAGCGCATTGAGCAGGAACACGGTCGCGTTCGCAAGGCCGAGCGCTGGGGACCACGCACGCTGGATATTGATATCATGCTGTTTGGTACGGCCAGCCTCAACAGCGACCGTCTCACCGTGCCGCATTATGATTTGCTTAATCGCGCATTTATGCTGGTTCCGTTGCTGGAGATTGCCCCCGATCTGAGCCTGCCAGATGGTCGGTCGCTTAAACCAATCCTGGCACAGCTGGACCGTTCCAGCATCCGACCATGGCACAGCTAAGCACCTAATCACACTTCATGGATTCCGCTCTGCAACACTATCCAGTAAAATGCGCCAATCTGAATTTCTGAGTTGAGAGCACCATGAAACCCACCACCATTTCTCACCTGCGTCAGTGGAAAGAAAGCGGCAAAAAATTCGCCACCCTGACCGCCTACGAGTTTAGTTTTGCCCGACTGTTTGCCGATGAAGGCATTCAGGTCCTGCTGGTGGGCGATTCACTTGGAATGACCGTGCAAGGCCATGACTCAACGTTGCCCGTTACGGTAAATGACATTGCCTACCATACCGCTGCAGTGCGCCGTGGCGCGCCTCAGTCGCTTTTGCTGGCTGACCTGCCCTTTATGAGTTATGCCACGCCTCAGCAAACCTTTGATAATGCGGCGCAATTGATGCGCGCCGGTGCCAATATGGTGAAACTGGAAGGCGGCGCATGGCTGGCGGACAGCGTACGAATGCTGACGGAGCGCGCCGTTCCGGTTTGCGGGCATCTGGGATTAACGCCGCAGTCCGTGAATATTTTTGGTGGCTATAAAGTGCAGGGCCGCGATGAAGCGGGCGCAGAGCAGCTTCTGGCTGATGCCCTGGCCCTGGAGGCGGCGGGTGCACAGCTGCTTGTGCTGGAGTGCGTCCCTGTTGCGCTGGCACAGCGCGTGACCCAGGCACTGGCGATTCCGGTTATTGGTATCGGCGCAGGCAATGTCACTGACGGTCAGATACTGGTCATGCATGACGCCCTGGGCATCACTGGCGGACATGTTCCCAAATTTGCTAAAAATTTCCTGGCGGAGACGGGCGATATTCGGGCGGCCATTCGCCAATATATTGCCGAAGTTGAAGCAGGACGCTACCCCGCCGTGGAACACAGTTTCCAGTAATTCAGGAGAATTGCCGTGCTGATCATCGAAACTCTGCCCATGTTACGCCGCGACGTTCGTCGCTGGCGCGAGCAAGGTAAACGCATCGCGTTGGTGCCGACTATGGGCAATCTGCACGAAGGACATTTGACGCTGGTCGACGAGGCACGTGAACGGGGTGATATCGTGATCGTGTCCATTTTCGTCAACCCCATGCAGTTTGATCGTCCTGACGATTTGGCCCGCTATCCGCGCACGCTTCAGGAGGATTGCGAAAAGCTGAACCGCCATGCGGTCGATGTGGTGTTTGCCCCCTCACCTGCGGAGGTTTATCCTCAGGGATTGGACAATCAGACGTTTGTGGACGTCCCCGTGTTGTCATCGCTGCTGGAAGGCGCGAGTCGTCCCGGCCATTTTCGCGGCGTCGCGACCATCGTCAGTAAATTATTCAATCTGGTTCAGCCCGATATTGCCTGCTTCGGTGAGAAAGATTTTCAGCAGTTAGCCATCATTCGTAAAATGGTGGCGGATATGGGTTTCGACATTGAGATTATTGGTGTGCCCACGGTGCGCGCCAAAGACGGTCTGGCACTCAGTTCACGCAATGGTTATCTCACTGATGATGAACGCAAGTTGGCCCCCGCGCTGAGCCAGGTGATGAATGAGATGGCAGCCCGACTGGCTAATGGCGAGCGGCAGATTGACGATATTATTGATGCCGCGAATCTGTCGCTGCAGGAAAAAGGCTTTCGCCCGGACGGTCTGGCAATCTGTGATGCAGAAACGCTACAGCCTCTGACGGTGGACAGTCAGCGTGCCGTGGTTTTAATGGCGGCCTGGCTGGGGAACGCACGGCTGATCGATAATCAACAGGTCGACCTCACGCAGTAAAGGCTGCGGGTTGAAGGTCGTATTTTTGGCTGTTTAACAAGGTTTCTGACTATGATTCGCACGGTTTTACAAGGCAAATTGCATCGCGTGAAAGTGACGCAGGCGGACCTGAACTATGAAGGCTCCTGCGCCATCGATCAGGATTTCCTTGATGCTTCTGGCATCCTGCAATATGAAGCCATTGATATTTATAACGTTACCAACGGTCAGCGTTTCTCCACCTATGCCATCGCGGCCGAACGTGGCTCGAAAATCATTTCGGTAAACGGTGCAGCGGCTCGCTGTGCCTGCGAAGGCGATATCCTGATTATTTGCTCCTATGTGCAGGTCGATGATGCACAAGCCCGCCAGTGGCAGCCCAACGTGGCCTACTTTGAAGGGGATAATCAGATGAAGCGCCTCGCAAAAGCGCTGCCGGTACAGCTGGCATAGGTCAGTTGGCATAAAAAAGCAGCGATATCGCTGCTTTTTTTTGCCCGTTACTGCATCAGGTGCGCAATCCACGCCCGCGCTGGATCAGGAAGTACACCGCGATATAGAACACCACGATAAAGGCAATCAGAACCGATAAGGTCAGGGCCAGTGGCACGTCGTGGATACCGAGAAAGCCAAAGCGGAAGCCGCTTATCATGTATACCACCGGGTTCAGCTTTGAAATCGCCTGCCACACTGGCGGTAACAACGTCAGCGAATAGAATACGCCGCCCAGGTAGGTTAATGGCGTCAGCACAAAGGTGGGAATCAGGCTGATGTCGTCAAAGGTGCGGGCAAACACCGCATTGATCAGGCCCGCCAGCGAAAACAGCACGGCAGTGAGCAGCAGCGTGATGGCAACCATCATCCAGGAGTGCACATGGAACGGCACGAAAAACAGCGAGACGGCCGTGACCAGCACACCAACACAAACCCCGCGTGCCACACCGCCACCGACGTAGCCCGCAATAATGATGTGCGTCGGCACCGGTGCCACCAGCAGCTCTTCGATATTGCGCTGAAATTTGGCGCTAAAGAACGAGGAAGCCACGTTGGCATAGGCGTTGGTGATCACCGACATCATGATCAATCCAGGCACAATAAACTGCATGTAGCTGAACCCATTCATATCGCCGATGCGCGCACCGATAAGGTTACCGAAGATAATAAAATAAAGCGTCATGGTGATGACGGGCGGCACCAACGTCTGAATCCAGATACGGGCGAAACGGTTCACCTCCCTGGCCCAGATGCTCTTTAACGCCACCCAGTACAAATGTGTCATGCTTTAGCTCCTGTTTTTCCTTGCGTCAGGCCGACGAACAGCTCTTCCAGACGATTCGCTTTGTTGCGCATACTCAGTACCTGTACGCCCTGGGCGCTGAGCTGGCTAAATACACTGTTCAGCCCCTGCTCGCGTAGCACTTCCACTTCCAGCGTCGAGGTATCAACCAGCCGGTACTGGAAACCTTCCAGCGACGGCAACGGACTGCGCGGGGCCAGATCCAGGATGAACGTTTCTGATTTCAGCTTTGAAAGCAGAGATTTCATTGAGGTGTTTTCTACCAGTTCACCATTTTGAATAATGCCGATGTTGCGGCACAGCATTTCGGCCTCTTCAAGATAGTGAGTGGTCAGGATAATGGTGGTGCCCTGGGCATTGAGATCTTTCAGAAACACCCACATTGAGCGGCGCAGTTCAATATCAACCCCGGCAGTGGGTTCATCCAGAATCAGCAATTTAGGCGAATGCATCAGGGCACGGGCGATCATCAGGCGACGTTTCATCCCGCCGGACAGCATCCGCGCCCGCTCATTGCGTTTTTCCCACAGGTCGAGCTGTTTCAGATGCTTTTCCGCACGCTGAAGCGCTTCACGGCGCTCAACGCCATAGTAACCGGCCTGATTCACCACGATCTGCATGACCGTCTCAAACGGGTTGAAGTTAAACTCCTGTGGGACAAGGCCCAACTGGCGTTTGGCATTGACCACGTCTTTTTCCAGATCGTGGCCGAAGACGCGTACGCTTCCCTCAGACTTATTCACCAGCGAACTGATAATGCCGATAGTGGTTGATTTACCCGCGCCGTTAGGTCCCAGTAGTGCATAAAAATCACCGGCTTCGACGTTGAGATCGATGCCCTTGAGCGCCTGTACGCCGCCGGGATAGGTCTTGGTCAGCCGGGAAAGTTCCAGTGCATAGGTCATTCTGAATACATACCCTGTTTTGTGGCATTGTAATGCCGTTTGAATTTAGGAAGCCTTCGCCTATAGTACGCGCACGCAAATGCGCAGTAACAGGTTGCTTAACGCCATGACAGATATTGATACCCTGATCAGTAATAACCGCGAATGGTCCACATTACTGGTCAAAGAAGATCCCGGCTTTTTTGAGCGACTGGCTCAGGCGCAAAAACCGCGTTTCCTTTGGATTGGCTGTTCAGACAGCCGCGTACCCGCCGAACGTCTCACCGGCCTTGAACCCGGCGAACTGTTTGTTCATCGCAACGTTGCCAACCTGGTGGTTCATACCGACCTCAACTGCCTTTCTGTCGTGCAATACGCCGTTGAAGTGCTGGAAGTTGAACACATCATCGTGTGCGGCCACTATGGTTGCGGCGGTGTGCAGGCCGCAATGGATAATCCAGAGCTCGGTCTTATTGATAACTGGCTGCTGCACATTCGCGATCTCTGGTACAAGCATAGCGTGTTGCTGGGAGAACTCCCGCCGGATAAACGCCTGGATAAACTCTGCGAAATCAACGTCGTTGAGCAGGTTTATAATCTGGGGCATTCCACTATTCTGCAATCCGCCTGGAAGCGCGGACGCAAAGTTTCGCTGCATGGCTGGGTTTACGGTATCCAGGATGGCTGCCTGCGTAACCTTGATGTTACGGCAAGCAGCCGGGAAAACCTTGAGCAACGCTATCGTCACGGCATGGCCAATCTGTTGGTTAAGGGCGATTTTTAGCGCCAGTAACCGCTGTGCGCGACAAGCCTACACGAAATGAAGGGCGCGGGCCTTGGAAGAATGTGCGGTAAACGGCATTCAGTCTTCGAGCGGCACCACTTTGCCAATGTAAGGCAGATGGCGATAATGCTGCGCATAGTCAATGCCAAAGCCCACGACAAACTCGTCAGGAATGGAAAAGCCCACGTATTCAACCCTGACGTCGACTTCACGGCGTTCAGGCTTGTCCAGCAGGGTACAAATCGCCAGTGATTTTGGCTCACGCAGACGCAGGATCTCGCGCACTTTGGAAAGCGTGTTACCGGAGTCGATGATGTCTTCGACGATTAATACGTCTTTACCCCGAATATCTTCATCCAGATCTTTGAGGATTTTGACATCCCGGGTCGTGGACATACCGCTGCCGTAACTGGATGCGGTCATAAAATCGACTTCGTGTGGCACGTCAATGACGCGGCATAAATCAGCCATAAACATGAACGAGCCACGAAGTAGCCCCACCAGCACCATATCACTGCCGCTGTCGCGGTAATGGGCGGTAATCTCTTTGCCCAGTTCAGCAATGCGCGCGGCGATTGCCTCTTCAGGGATCATTACGTCAACAGTATGTTTCATTGCCTTCTGCCTGGTAGCTCACAAAGCCACGCAGTTTATCATAGTAGAACTGAGTACTGACGCCGCACGGAAATAGCAAACGTTTACGTGCGGTAAAATTCTTCACCTGCGTTCAGGCTGTTGCATCTTCAGCATTACCTTAGAACAATACGGCATTTAGCAGCATTAATTACTGCATGATACGATTTTAACAACATATCGTTATGCGGTTAACGACCTTATTGGGAGATCTCCATGGCCTTACCCTCAAGTAAGAAAACGCACGTTGGCGATCGTCAACTGCATCCTGAAACGCAGATGCTGAATTATGGCTACGATCCTCGCCTGTCTGAAGGGGCGGTTAAGCCGCCGGTGTTTCTTACCTCAACCTTTGTTTTTGACAGCGCAGAAGAAGGCCGCGACTTTTTCGATTACGTTTCAGGCCGCCGTCAGCCGCCAGAAGGCAAAAGCGGCGGACTGGTCTATTCCCGCTTTAATCATCCTAACAGTGAGATCGTTGAAGACAGACTGGCAATCTATGAACAGGCAGAAAGCTGTGCCTTGTTCGCCTCCGGTATGGCAGCCATTTCGACAACGCTGTTAACCTTTGCAAGGCCGGGTGACGTCATTTTGCATTCTCAGCCGCTGTATGGTGGTACGGAAACGCTGCTGAGTAAGACACTGCATAATCTGAACATCAACGCGGTTGGCTTTAGTGACGGGCACGATGAGGCCAAAGTGCGCGATGCGGCACATAGCGCGATGGCGTTGGGACGGGTTGCGCTGATTCTGGTGGAAACACCGGCTAACCCGACTAACAGCCTGGTCAATATTGCCCTGATGGCACGCATCGCCGACGACATTGCACGGCAACAGGGTTCACGTCCGGTGGTCGCCTGTGATAACACGCTGCTGGGCCCAATTTTTCAGCAGCCTTTGACGCTGGGTGCAGATCTCTCGCTTTATTCTCTGACCAAATACGTGGGCGGGCACTCCGATCTCATCGCTGGCGCGGTGATGGGTAACAAAACGCTGATGACGCAAATTCGTGCCCTGCGTAGCGCGATTGGCACACAGTTGGACCCGCACTCAAGCTGGATGATTGGCCGTTCGCTGGAAACGCTGTCGTTGCGCATGGAGAAAGCGTTTCACAATGCCGAAGCCGTCGCCGCCTTTTTGCGCCCTCATCCCAAAGTCGCAGCGCTGCACTGGTTACCCTACCTGGATGCAGAAAGCCCTGCAGGCAGAACGTATCGTGAACAGTGCAGCGGCGCCGGATCAACGTTCTCTTTTGACATTGTTGGCGGACAGCCCGCGGCGTTTCGCTTTCTCAATGCGCTTTCACTGTTTAAACAGGCCGTCAGCCTGGGCGGCACCGAATCGCTTGCCAGCCATCCCGGCACCACCACCCATTCTGGCGTGCCTGATGCAGTGCGTCAGCGGATTGGCATCACCGACGCGACGATACGATTATCTATCGGCATCGAAAACGCCGGCGACCTGGTAGAGGATATCCGGCTGGCCCTTGAACGTGCCTGAGGTCAGGTCACGGTAAAACCCAGCATCATTCCGGTATCTTCATGCTCCAGCAAATGACAATGGGCCATATACGCATGATCGGCGGCGGCAAGGTGGTTGAAACGGACCAGCACTTCGCTGCGCCAGCCGTCGACATTCACCATGTCTTTCCAACCCTGACGATGAGCGGCAGGCGGTTTACCGTTTTCTGAAAGAATGCGGAACTGTGTACCGTGAATATGGAAAGGATGCAGCATGCTGTCGCCTTCGCCGGAAATGGTCCATTTTTCGAGGGTGCCCTGCTTCACGTCAAAGGCTGGCCGGGTCATATCAAACGGCAGGCCGTTGATTTTATTTCCGTTGTGAAAATCATAGGTCGCCGCAGCCTTCTCACCCTGGTCCATATTCTGGTGATCCATCGTCTGCGCATCGCCATCATGTTTCATCCCACTCGCATCGTTGCCCATCGCCATATCATGGTCCGCCCCTTTCCCCATGGCTTTCTCACCATAGCGCGCCATCAGCGCCTGCATCCCCTGTTGATCCAACTGCGGATCCATACTGAGCTGCAGCCAGCGCGTTGTCAGGTTTTCTGTTTTCGGCACGGCCGGCAGCGTCGCTAACTGGTCAGGTAAGGTTGCGCTGGCCATGATCCGCAGCGGCAAGATATTCACCAATGGTAAGGGGTGATCGAAAGGTGCCAGCGCCATGCCCATTTGCGTGACGGGCAGCGTAACGATATCAAAGGCGTTGCCGTCTGAGGTATCGATCATGATCTCAAAGCGTTCACCCGGCAGCAGCGGGAGCGAGTCTAGTTTGACCGGCTCAGACAGCAGTCCGCCGTCGCTGGCGATAACATACAAAGGGCGCTTGTCGCTGGCAGCAATATGCAGAGAACGGGCATTACAGCCGTTAAGCAGCCTCAGACGGAGCCAGCCACGCGGGACGGCATGCTGGGGATACTGCACGCCATTAGTGAGCATCATGTCGCCAAACCAGCCTACCGCCGCGCGCATGACATCCAGTTGGTAATCGATACGCTCGCCCGACGGCGTCAGCTGCTTGTCCTGAAAAATAAGCGGCACATCGTCCGTGCCCCACTGGCTGGGCAGACGGAGCGTGCCTGACGCCTGATCTTCCAGCACGATTAACCCCGCCAGCCCTTGTGCGACCTGATGACCGGTTTTGCCATGCAGATGGGGATGATACCAGCAGGTTGCCGCTGGCTGATCCGGGGTGAACGTAACCTGACGCATCGCGCCCGGCGCAATAATGCCCTGTGGGCCGCCGTCGACCTCGCCGGGGATTTCCAGGCCGTGCCAGTGCAGCGTCGTCGCCTCCCTGAGCCGGTTATGGATGTTAATGGTGGCCGTCGTCCCCCTTTTCAGGCGAATAGCCGGCCCCAGCAGGCTGCCGTTGTAGCCCCAGGTGGGCACCGCTTTCCCCTGCCATTGCGTGCTGCCCTCCATCGCCGTCAGGCTGTACTGGCCTTTGGCATCCGCCTCCAGCAACGCGGGGATGGGAAGCGGCGGTCGGCTGGCTGCCATGAGCGAGCGGCTCCAGAGCGGTAGCGCACCCGCAGCGCCCAGTGCCGCGCTGAGTTTCAAAAAGTGGCGACGTTGCATAATCAGCATCCTTGTAACGAAATGACCTGAAGCCTAAACCCTGCCCTTATGGCAAGGTCAAGCCCTGCCACACAGAATGCCCCGAAAAACGTAAATTGATCGAAAATCTTTACATAACTGTGCTAACGTCTCTAAGACTCCTATCAGATGAGAATAACTATGAAGAAAAGCATCAAGATCCTGCTGCTGGCGGGACTCTTCGGCTTCTCCTCCACCAGCTTTGCCCTGAGCGAATCCGAAGCAGAAGATCTTGCCGATCTCACTGCGGTATTCGTTTATTTAAAAAATGATTGTGGCTACCAGGATTTGCCCGATGCGCAGATTCGTAAGGCGTTGGTGTTTTTTGCCCAGCAGAACCGCTGGGATTTAAGCAATTACAACAACTACAACATGAAGGCACTCGGCGAAGCCAGCTATCGTGATTTAAGCGGTATCGCTATTGCTAACGACAAAAAATGTAAGTCGTTGGCCCGAGACTCTCTCAGCCTGCTTGCCTATGTAAAATAGCGCGCCAGCCCGCTCTCCCGCCAGACATTTGCCCGTGCAACGACTATCATAGTTAGCTATGATGTCCCGCCGATTTTCAGGGTGATGTCACGAAAGGAGAGCCCCATCATGGCCCAAAATGAGATGTGGTATGAAACACTTCATACCGGCTTTGGCCAGTATTTTACCGTCGATAAGCAGCTTTATCGTGATAAAACGGCCCACCAGGATTTAATCATCTTTGAAAACGCGGCAATGGGTCGCGTCATGGCGCTGGATGGCGTGGTGCAAACCACTGAACGTGATGAGTTTATCTATCACGAAATGATGACGCACGTGCCGTTGCTGGCTCACGGTTCGGCGAAAAGCGTGCTGATCATTGGCGGCGGCGACGGTGCCATGTTGCGCGAAGTGTCCCGCCACTCTGCTATCCAAAAAATCACCATGGTCGAGATTGATGCTGGCGTGGTCACCTTTTGCCGCCAGTATTTGCCCAACCACAGTGCCGGGGCTTATGACGACCCGCGGCTGAATCTGGTGATTGATGACGGTGTTAATTTCGTTAATCACACGACTGAAAAGTTCGACGTTATTATCTCTGACTGCACCGATCCTATTGGTCCTGGCGAAAGTCTGTTTACCTCTGAATTTTATGCGGGCTGTAAAAACGCCCTGAATGAAAACGGTATTTTCGTTGCCCAAAACGGCGTGTGCTTCCTGCAGCAGGATGAGGCGGTTAACAGCCATCGCAAACTCAGTCACTATTTTCAGGACGTCAGCTTTTATCAGGCCGCTATCCCGACTTACTACGGCGGCATCATGACCTTTGCCTGGGCAAGCGACAATCCGGCGTTACGCCAGCCCGATCCTGCCATACTGCAAGCGCGTTTTGAGGCCTCTGGCCTGAACTGCCGTTACTATACACCGGCAATCCACACTGGCAGCTTTGCCCTGCCACAATATCTGTTGAATGCACTGGAAGACCCGCGCTGACTGGGCATTTATAAGGGGGTGAGTAAAATTGCAAAAGCTAAAACTACATGGCTTCAATAACCTGACCAAAAGCCTGAGTTTTTGTATCTACGATATTTGCTATGCAAATACTGAAGCTGAACGTGATGGTTATATTGCTTACATTGACGAGCAATACAATGCCAATCGCCTGACAGAAATTCTGACCGAAACCTGTTCGATCATTGGCGCGAATGTTCTCAATATCGCGCGTCAGGATTATGAGCCACAGGGTGCCAGCGTAACCATTCTGGTGAGTGAAGAGCCCATCGATCCCAAAGATATTGATACCTCTGAGCATCCGGGGCCGCTGCCAAATTCTGTGGTCGCGCATCTGGATAAAAGCCATATTTGTGTCCATACCTACCCAGAGAGCCACCCTGAAGGCGGCCTTTGCACCTTCCGTGCTGACATTGAAGTGTCGACCTGTGGCGTGATTTCCCCCCTTAAGGCACTCAATTATCTGATTCACCAGTTGGAGTCAGATATCGTCACTGTGGATTATCGCGTACGGGGTTTTACACGTGACGTGAACGGCGTGAAACATTTTATCGACCATGAGATTAATTCTATTCAGAACTTTATGTCTGAGGACATGAAGGGCATGTACGACATGGTTGATGTTAACGTTTACCAGGAAAATATCTTTCACACCAAGATGTTATTAAAAGAGTTCGATTTAAAACACTATCTTTTCAATACCCGTCCTGAAGATCTTACGCCTCAGGAACACAAGCGTATTACCGACCTGCTGTGGAAAGAAATGCGCGAGATTTATTACGGCAGAAATATTCCGTCAGTGGGATTAAAAACGTACTAATCAACTTACCGCTGCAACGCCCCCGTGATTGGGGGCCATTTTCTCCCCTCTTGCCTGACCGTAACGCCTCCTGCCATTCGACTCAAACACGACTTATTTCTCGCCGAAAACCAGGATAGCGCTGTTATAACGGATTTTTCGTCATTTCACTGCTTTCATCGGGCTATCTGCTGCGGTGTGTACCGCTTCCTGTTCGCAGAACCTGTCTTATCTTTTCCTCTGTTTTATCGCGGTGAACCCTGCCACTCTCCGGCATCGCTTACCTTTTCCAGCGATAACGAATGAATTAATACAAACAGACAGGACTAAACACCAAATCTCATCGTTATCTCCGCCAGGAAACATTAATTTATTTAACCTTAAAAACTATCATGCCAATCGTTAAACTGAAGCCTTACGCATGTGCTTCGATCCCAGCCCCGCCTGAAATTCCTTGAACCTCGTCACAGTAAGGACGCGAAAAACATAAGCTTAATTTGTCATTAAAACTAAGCAACATCAGTAGGATTACAAAAATTATGATAAAAAACCTTAATTATCATTAATATAAAAAACAGCCTTTTAAAAACTCAAATAAAACATAAAAATCGCTTAATGATCACAACACCCTGTGCTATACATTAGAAAATTTTACGATTTGCAGGTACTTGTTGGTGAGGAGAGTGATATGAGTCACGAATGTTCCGTCCTAAACATAAATGAACTTAACGTTTATGTGGAGTTAACAAAATGCAGCGTTCCTACGCGTAACAGGACCATCCTGATCAATGGTGCGCTGGCAACGTCTTCTTCATTTCGCAACTGGAAACGGTTCCTGGCAGACAAATCCGATGTGATTACCTTCGATTTACCGTTTTCTGGCAAATCGAAGCCTTTCAACGAGCAGGACTGTAATATCGTCACGCTGGATGATGAAGTGGCCATCATCCGGGAAATTATTTCAATCTATAAGCCGAACATTATCGCTTCCGCCTCATGGGGCGGCGCATCCACGCTGAAGCTGTTACATAACGGCGAAGAGGGCCTGGAACACGCCATTATTGCGTCTTACTCTTTCGAATTTAACGATCGTATGCGCACCTACGTTAAGCAGGCAAACCTGTACTCGAAAGAGAAAAAGTTTGTCGATCTTGCCCATTTGATGAATGAGGAAGTGGGTGCGTATTTGCCGAATAAAATGAAATTCTGCAACTTCAGGCACCTGACCACGCTGGATGAGATTGAGTACCGGCAGGGGCGTTTCCACCTGGAGCAAATCTCTAACATTCGCAATCATGACTACAAGCGCATTATCGATAATTCGGCATGTCAGTTTCACTTCATCAATGGCGATCTGGATATTCATACTCCACAGAAAAACATTGAAGAGATATGCGGGGAATCAGATAAAACACGCTTTTATCAAATCAGAGAATGCGGGACACTTTTTAGACCTGGAAGGAAAGGTCAGCCGGGAGCGAACCGCCGCCGCCTTTAATACCATTTTTAGTCAAATTGGTGTCTGAAATGAAAGTGATTATTGGCGCTCTGGGCTCGGCAGGTGATGTTTTTCCCTGTATTGAAGTGGGTTCGCTCCTGAAAGAGAAACATCACGATGTTTACCTGCTCGCTAACGACTATTTCAGGTCAGAAGCGGTGTCTCGCGGACTTTCCTTTGTTGCCGTCGGCGATAAAGAAACCTACGTGAACGCAGTACAGGATCGATCCTTATGGGAAAAGAAGCATTCTTTAAAACGGATTTCGTACTATATGGCGGAACAGCAGGAAGCCATGTTCGATGCCATGAGCGCCCTTGTCGACGATGACTGCATCATCATTCATTCTTTATGGTGCTTTGCGGCGAAAGCCGTAAGCGATAAATATCAGATAAAGAAATACGCAATCAGCCTGACCAATTCAAATTTAAAATTGCAGCCCGGACGACTCATCAACGCGCTGGAAAAAAGCTTTAAGGTAAATTTGAACTGGAAGCTGGCCTTATTTCAACGAGCGCTGGTTTCACCCACGCTTCAGGACACAATAGACAAATTACGCCGCGACAATAACCTGCCCGCTTGTCGTAATATTTATGCCGATTGGGTAAGCAGCGAACAGCATACAATCGTGTTATATGAATCCTGGTTCTATCAAAAAAAGGCGCGCGACGGATTTTATGCGGGCTTTCTGCTTAACAAAAGTCGCGCATCCTCGGATGACGATCGCATTACTGCTTTTATCGACTCGCGCACGGTGGTCTTTTTTACCAGTTGGGCGCTGGCGGAGAAAAAATCGGTTGCCCCGATATTGCAGGATTTAAAGGATGAGGGACTGAAGTGCGTTCTTGTTACGCCAACGGCAAAAGCGTTATCGGTAAAAGATGACGTTATGACCGTGCCTCAGTTGAATATTGCGCTGGCAGAAACGTGCTTATTTGCCATTCATCATGGCGGCATTGGGACGACCGCGCAGTTACTCAAAAATGGCGTGCCCCAACTCATCTATCCTCGCGCGTTCGATCAGTTTGAAAATGCCCGTGCCCTGGAACGGTTGGCCTGTGGACTGAAAGGAAAAGGGATCGGGGAGATCAGAAAAATGGCGGCGCTTTCACGTCAAAAGAAACACAATTGCGACTTTTATGCCGCGCAACTTGATCAACAAAACAATAAAGGCCAGGAACTGGAACGCTTTCTGACCCGTTAAACTATCTGGCTAATGCCGCCAACTTGCCAGACATCCGTTACGATGTCTGGCAAGCGGGAATCAGACCTGAAAGGCCGCCGTTAACACGCGCAGGCTTCTGGCCTGTTCTGTTAAAGACTGTGAGGCAGAAGCCGACTGCTCGACCAGCGCAGCGTTACTTTGCGTGACGCTGTCCATCTGGGTGACCGCTACGCTGACCTGGGAAACGCCTTGCATCTGCTCTACCGATGCCAGCGCCAGGCCATCCATATATTGCGCCAGCGACGCGACCTCACTTGCGGCTTTCAGAATACTGTGTGCGGTATTATCCGCAGCCTTAACGCCTTTCTCTACACCATTGACCGCTTCTTCAATCAGGTTACCGATTTCACGAGAGGATGACGCGCTGCGTTGTGCCAGCGTGCGCACTTCGGTAGCCACGACGGCAAAACCGCGACCATGCTCGCCTGCCCTTGCGGCTTCAACGGCCGCATTCAGCGCCAGAATATTGGTCTGAAACGCAATGCTCTGAATCACCGCGGTAATCTCTTTAACTTTCGCGGCGCTGACCGAAATGCTGTGCATTGTCTGACTCATTTCATTGACCGCTTTCTCACTGGCGCGGGTCAGCGATTCTGTCTCACGAGCCGAAGAGGCCGTGGATTCAGCCACAGAGGTGTTATTACGAACGGTGGCAGTGATTTGCTCCATACTTGCTGCCGTCTGTTGTAATGCCGCCGCCTGCTCTTCGGTGCGGGAAGACAGCTCGGTATTTCCCTGGGCGATTTCGCTGGCCGCAAGCTCAACCGACGCGGCGGAGTCTTTGATCTGGGAAACCAGCGTACGCAGGTGATTTTGCATATTTGCCAGCGCCGCCAGCAGCTTGCCGGTTTCATCGTTGCGATCAACGGTGATAACGGAGGTCAGGTCACCTCGGGCAATCGTATCGGCTGTATTCACCGCCAGCGTCAGAGGGCGGGAAATGCTGCGTGAAATAAGCAAGCCCAGAATCAATGAAATGCCCGCCGAAAGAATTAACCCGCCAATCAAGGTCATCCTTGTCTTTGTGCGCTCATTCATCAATTCATCTTCACGTGATTGCAGCAGGGATTTTTCGGTGACAATCATTGACGCAATCACCGCGCGCATCGCATCCATTTGGATTTTTCCTTCCCCGCTGGCAAAGATGTCGAAAAAGCTCTGCTGACTCATGCTGCCCTGGTTAAGGCGTTCACGCGCATCAATCACCTTTTGCGCATACGTCTCCAGCCAGTTTCGTTGCCTGCTTTCCAAATCTGCTAAGCGCTTCTGCTGTTCAGGATTATCCTGAACCAGTTGATGAATACTCTCGATATATTGACTGAAGGCCTGTTTGCCTTCATTAAACGGCGCCAGCATCGGTGTTTTTCCGCTGAGCGAAAAACCGCGCACACCGGTTTCCATATTAAGCAGATTTTCGGTCGTTTTGTTCAATCCCTCAACGACTTGATAAGTATGAATATTGAGCTGACTGGCCTGCGTCACCCGACCAAAACCGGCATAAAACAGGCTGCAAACAACAATCATGACGAGCGTAATGGTGCCAAAAGCAATATAGAGTCGTGTTCTGATAGATGTATTGCTGAGCATAATTTCTCCGCGAGTGGAAAAAACAATTAAATTCCATTAATTAACTGAGACTAATGGCAAAACACATTAATAAAGCAGACGTATAAATTTAATGAAAAGCCTGCCCACTCAACCGGAGGCAGAGTGACGCTAACAGACGCGTATTAATGTTCAGTTGATTATTAACGCTGTTTCGAAAATTGCCACTGCGTTACAAATTTAATTCTCAGTAACAGTGAAAATCACAAGAAAATTTATCTATCCGGGCTGTAGCGCAGTAAATAAATAAGCAGGAAAACAAAATAAAAAAACCATACAATCAAACAGATAAAATCGAAACGATAATGAAAATCTTTTCGGATCAGGTCTTGCCGGGAATCGGCGAATTTAATTTGGCTTAAAGGAGGCGCATTATTAATCAATTTTTTGTTACAACCTGACAGTGCCGCATCAGCACACCAGGCATATAATTTTTTGAACGGTTATTTTTAATAAAACGCAGCGTTGTGTAAGGCATTTAATATTGTCTGTCACCCTGACGTTAATACAAATAAGCCCTACCTTCTGCTCTCTAAAACCGATTTTAGCCTGCACATCGACTGTAAAGTCGTCGAGGTGCAGGTTGATACTCACTGTCTGCGATACAACTCCTCAATATAGTGGAGTGCTTCGCAAAGGGTGTTGTCGGTGCCAAATCCGCCCGCCTTGGTAATGACCGGCAAATCATCAATGTCACTGTTAACAAAGGTGCCGCAAGGAATACAGGGGGCAACCTCGCTCTGAATACGATAACCTTCTGCACCCAGGGCGTTAGCCACGGCAATAGCGATATCGCCGCCGGTGAGGAAAAGGCCGCCTGTGCGGGCACGGTCCAGGATAGCTAAGGTGATTTCGCCGATACGCCGGCTCAGCGTTTCACCTAACACTTCCCGGCTCATATCGTATTGCGCGGTTAGCGCGTCTATCTGGTTGCGATCGTCAACGTTACTGCTGGTCTGCAAAACACAATGCCTGTTCTGCATCAGTATCTGGCAGGCCTGCGTCACAATGTCATGACTCTCGTCTTCAGGTGCCAGAAGCGTTTTTACATCAATCCTGACAACCTCAACACGTCCCTGACGCTGTGCCTGCTCCACCTGGCGTCGGGTCATTTCACTCATCGACCCCGCCACCACCAGCACCGGCAAGCTTTGATGCATATTCATGTAACTTTCCGCCGGAAGCGCATTTGCCAGTCCCGCCGCCCCCACTAACAGGGGACGTTTTTTCAGCGCTAAGGCCGCCTGGGCAATCAGATTCAGATCGTTATCACTTTCGGCATCCATGACCACTATGCTGTATTCCTGCCGGGCCACACGTTCAAGCAGGACATTCAGGTTGCCGCTTCGTACCTCATCCAGCGATATTTCATTCACCGGCAGGCAGGTCTGCAAGCTGATAAGCGTACGAATGCGCGATGAGATAATCGGCGTGCGCGGATCGCTGGCAAACTCCGTCTCCAGCAACGGACGCTGGTGCACCAGACATTCGCCATTGCGCGTTGTTCGCCCTGCCGAAGGTATCGCAGCGGCAACTATCGCCAGCGTAGCACCACTTGCCGCCATGACCGCTGCAATCTCTGCCCCCGGATTCCCCCGAAAAGTTGAGTCGATTTTTTTATAGATCAGCACGTCATTTTGCGCCTCGTCCTGCCTGGCAGAAAGCGCCTGGGTAACGGCCATCGTCGCCTGCTCAGCGCTGAGCGCCCGACTATCTGTATTGATGACGAGTACGTCAGTCCGGCGCGACGGTTTCTGTTGTGGCGTCAGCATCACTTCCGTGCGCGCCCCTTTTTTTGCCAGTTGGACGCCCGTGTCGTTTGCGCCAGTAAAATCGTCGGCGATGACGATCATTTTCATAATGGTTTCTCCGTGGAAGACAGTGATCGTTGCTGATTGCCCTTGGCCACCCATGAGGTCAGCATGGGCGTTAAAATTGCGGTAACAATGACAGAGGTGGCGACCAGCGGCGTCGCTGTGGCGACCACATGTGCCAAAGCGGGATCGGCCTGGGCGATGGCGATGGGCGTGGCAACAGCATTGCCAGCCGTGCTCGACGCCGCTGTGCCGGCAATGCCGCTGCCACCTAACAAACGATCAACCTTAATATTAAAGAAACCGCCGACGAGCGTGGTTAACCCACCCAGTAAAATGCCTGCCAGGCCACCTTTGAGCAACATGGCAAAATCAATACTGGCACCTAAAGCAAAGGCAAAGAAAGGAATTAACAGCGGGCCGCCCTTAGACAGGAAATCACGCATTTGCGGGTCGAGATTACCGAGCAACATGCCCAGCAGCATAGGGATGATCACCACCACCACCGACATCACCGGTATGTTTGCCATGCCTGCCGCGCCCAGGGCAATCATGGTTAATATCGGACCGTCATTAAGGGCGATCACGGGCGTCGCCCCGACTTCATTGTCGCGACCAAACTCACCCGCCAGCGCGGCATAAAGGCCGCCATTGCTGTTGCTCATCGCCGCAATAACAGCGACCGAGGTCAGTCCCCACAACCCATCAGCGCCAAAACACCTATCGACAGCAAAGCCCATCGCCACAGCGACAAGAAACTTACTTGCCGTGACACCGACGCCTGTCAGCAGGGCTTTTGGCGCAGCGTTGAGAGAGATTCCTGCGCCCATGCAAAACAAAAATGCGCCAATCAGGGCGGGCGCACCGTCTTTAAAAAGGGCACTGGTAAAACCCCCCACCTGTAAGGCTTCTGGGGCCAGTGTGTTAACCACCGCCCCCAAGACCAGGGGCACAACCATCATACCGCCGGGGATTTTTTCAATGGTTGCTTTAATATCCATATCATCACCAGATTGATTAATTATAATCATCATGATGATATTGAATCATTTAATGAAAAGATGTGGCGTGAGTCGCAGAATAAAATGCAGTTATTTGAGCATAATCAATCAATATAGCAGGAGGAGTGCGGGTAACAAGATGGCTCAGCGATCATGTGTTTTGCATAAACCGTCGCCAGGCGGCAATGACCGCCAGGAAATCTTCCATACCGCAGAAGCACAGGCTTTCCTCGTCGTAGTAATTCATGCCCTCTTCCATTTCATCACCTTCAAAATTCAACGTATTCGCACGGACGATGACCTCTTCGTCGTCCATCCAGAGCGTATATTCACGCCCGGTACGCTGCCACTGGCGCTGGCTGCCTTTAAGCTTCAGGGCTTCTGCTTCCACCTCATCAAGCACGCTGGCGTCATGCTCAACTTCTTCATTGAACCAGTGGCCCAGTGCTTCATGCCCCATCGACATCCGGACTTTTACCTTGCCCGTAACGTCCCGCAGAAATTCATACTCCATGATCTTATCTCTTTGTCAGTAACTCGCGCTGTTATACCGCTATTTTGATTGCTGTGCACCTGCTTAGCGCACACATCCTGATTCCTGATAATCGTCTTGTGAGACATAAAAAAAAGAGGAACGCCAGGGCGTCCCTCTTCGATGGATCAATAAATGTCAGCTATCAGACGGCAGTCTGGAAAATCACGCCATCTGCTTTGTCAGTGTACTGGCTCAACTGGTCAAAGTTGAGATAGCGATAAGTATCACTGGCTGTTTTATCCACCTGCGCCATAAACTGCTGATACTCGTCCGGCGTGGGTAGCTTACCTAACAGCGATGAGACCGCAGCCAGCTCGGCAGACGCCAGGTAGACGTTTGCTCCTGTTCCCAGACGGTTCGGGAAGTTACGGGTTGAGGTCGATACCACCGTTGCGCCATCGGCGACGCGTGCCTGGTTACCCATGCACAGTGAACAGCCGGGGATCTCGATACGCGCGCCACTCTTACCGAATACGCTGTAGTAGCCTTCTTCCGTCAGCTGTGCCGCATCCATTTTGGTCGGTGGAGCGACCCACAGACGGGTTGGCAGCTGGCCTTTATGGCTGTCCAGCAACTTACCTGCCGCACGGAAGTGACCAATGTTGGTCATGCACGAACCGATAAAGACTTCATCAATCTTTTCGCCCTGAACTTCAGACAGCAGACGCGCGTCATCAGGATCGTTTGGCGCACACAGAATCGGCTCTTTGATCTCAGCCAGATCGATGTCAATCACCGCAGCATATTCTGCATCGGCGTCGGCTTCGAGCAACTGTGGATCGGCCAGCCATTTTTCCATGCCATCAATACGACGCTCAAGCGTACGACGATCGCCGTAGCCTTCTGAGATCATCCATTTCAGCAGAACAATGTTGGACGTCAGATACTCTTTGATCGGCGCCTGATCCAGCTTGATAGTACAGCCTGCAGCGGAGCGCTCAGCAGAGGCATCCGTCAGTTCAAATGCCTGCTCGACTTTGAGATCCGGCAGACCTTCGATTTCAAGGATGCGGCCGGAGAAGATGTTTTTCTTACCTTTCTTCTCAACGGTCAACAGGCCCTGCTTGATGGCATACAGCGGAATGGCGTGAACCAAATCGCGCAGCGTAATGCCTGGCTCCATTTTACCTTTGAAACGGACCAGCACAGATTCAGGCATATCCAGTGGCATAACGCCGGTAGCCGCCGCGAAGGCAACCAGGCCAGAACCTGCCGGGAACGAAATACCGATAGGGAAGCGCGTGTGGGAATCCCCACCCGTGCCCACGGTATCTGGCAGCAGCATGCGGTTTAACCAGGAGTGAATAACGCCATCACCCGGACGCAGTGAAACACCGCCACGGTTCATGATGAAGTCTGGCAGCGTATGGTGAGTGCTTACATCCACAGGCTTAGGATAAGCCGCTGTGTGACAGAAGGACTGCATCACCAGGTCAGCAGAGAAGCCCAGGCACGCCAGGTCTTTCAGCTCATCGCGCGTCATTGGACCGGTGGTATCCTGAGAACCCACCGACGTCATTTTAGGTTCGCAATAGGCTCCCGGACGCACGCCATCCACGCCACAGGCACGGCCAACCATTTTCTGTGCCAGTGAGTAGCCACGTAAGCTTTCCGCGACGTCTTTCGCTACGCGGAACACATCGCTGACAGGCAGGCCAAGCGATTCACGCGCTTTGCTGGTCAGGCCACGACCGATGATTAGTGGAATACGGCCGCCGGCACGCACTTCATCAATCAGAACGTCTGTCTTCAGTTCAAAGCTTGCCAGCAGATCGCCGGTTTCATGATGACGGACTTCGCCTTTAAACGGATAGATATCAATGACATCTCCCATATTCAGGTCGTTAACGTCCACTTCAATTGGCAGCGCGCCGGCGTCTTCCATCGTGTTGAAGAAGATAGGGGCAATTTTGCCGCCTAAGACAACACCACCGCCTTTTTTGTTAGGCACATTAGGGATGTCATCACCCATAAACCACAGCACCGAGTTGGTGGCAGATTTACGTGATGAACCCGTACCCACAACGTCACCCACATAAGCCAGAGGAAAACCTTTGGCCTGCAGCGCTTCGATCTGTTTAATCGGTCCGATATTACCCGCTTCATCCGGCTCAATACCTTCACGGGCATTTTTTAGCATCGCCAGGGCATGAAGAGGGATATCCGGACGTGACCAGGCATCAGGTGCCGGAGACAGGTCGTCGGTATTGGTTTCGCCAGTGACTTTGAAAACCGTAACGGTGATTTTTTCAGCCAGCTCAGGACGTGACAGATACCATTCGGCATTAGCCCAGGACTGCATCACCTGCTTCGCATGGGCATTGCCCGCTTTCGCTTTTTCTTCAACGTCGTAAAAGCTGTCAAACATCAGTAACGTATGAGAAAGCGCTTTTGCTGCGATCGGTGCCAGTCTGGCATCATCCAGTGCTTCAATCAGAGGATGGATGTTATAGCCGCCCTGCATGGTACCGAGCAGTTCGATGGC
This sequence comes from Pantoea sp. SJZ147, assembly GCF_007828605.1. Classification (NCBI taxonomy): domain Bacteria; kingdom Pseudomonadati; phylum Pseudomonadota; class Gammaproteobacteria; order Enterobacterales; family Erwiniaceae; genus Pantoea; species Pantoea sp. SJZ147. The sequence goes on along the minus strand of NZ_VIVB01000002.1, from coordinate 471,239 downwards.
TTTTTCAGGAGATACCAGAGGAGAGGTTGTTTCGCCTTTGGCGACAGCAGCCAGGAAACCTGCTTTAACATACGCCGCTTCATCGACGCCGGGTGGTACGCGGTTGACCAACAAATCGGTCAAAAATTCTTCTTCACCCGCAGGTGGATTTTTTAGCAGTTCAACCAGCGCGGCCATCTGGGAAGCATCTAATGGCTTAGGTACAATCCCCAGGGCAGCACGCTCGGCAACGTGCTTACGGTATTCTTCTAGCACGACGTTCTCCTCGCTCTCATTGTATGGGTTTCCGGTGCACCCTGATGACAACGCATTCCATGAGTAGGGTAAGGTGCCCGGTTCCGCGTGGGGCAGCATAGCAGGATTTAGCCGCCTTGTTAATCTGTTTACAAAAAAGCAACATTAGCGTTTTCTTCAGCAGAATGAGCTGCCTAATGCGGTGTAAACGAAAAAAAGCAGGGCGTAAAGCCCTGCCTGTTAACAATGGAATGCCGCGCCCGGATTAGCGATCGATCATGCCAAATTCAGCGCTGACATAGCGCGCACCGCTAACGTTTTCCGGCGCAAACAACCCATCCAGATAATCACTATCGGTGTCTTTCACGACGACTGCCGCAGCCGCGCAGTTTTCTTCAAGATGGTGGACCTTACTCGCTCCCGGAATCGGCACGATATCCTCGCCTTTGCCTAAAACCCACGCCAGCGCCAGCTGCGCCGCAGAAATACCATAACCCCGTGCGACCTCTGTCAATTGATCAACTAACTTTTGGTTATGTTCCTGTGCCTGCTGTTGAAAGCGCGGCAAACTGCGGCGGAAATCACTTTGGTCAAGATCCGCCACGGATGCCAGCTTGCCGGTCAGGAAACCCCGCCCTAGTGGACTGTAAGGTACAAAACCCACATTCAGTTCGCGACAGGTAGCAAGAATGCCCTGCTCCGGATCGCGAGTCCAAAGTGAGTACTCGCTTTGTAAAGCCGATATGGGATGTACCGCACAGGCACGGCGAAGCGTTGCTGCGGACACCTCTGACAGTCCGAGGTAACGCACTTTGCCTTCTTGAATCAAATCCGCCATGGTGCCCACAACATCCTCAATCGGCACGGCAGGATCAAAACGATGTTGATAAAGCAGATCAATATGATCGGTGCCCAGACGCGTTAACGATCCCTCGACGGCTTCGCGAATATGCTGCGGCTGGCTGTTCACGCCGGTAATGTTCTCCCAGCCCTGACCTGCACCGGTAATATTGAAACCAAATTTCGTCGCAATCGTCACGCTATCACGGCGGCCTTTAATGGCTTTGGCAATCAGCGCTTCGTTGGTAAAGGGACCATAGATCTCGGCGGTATCCAGAAAGTTGACGCCCAGTTCAAACGCGCGGGACAACGTATTCAATGCCTGCTGCTCATCGGTGTTGCCGTAGGCAAAGGTCATTCCCATACAGCCCAGTCCGAGCGCCGATACCCGTAAACCCTGATTGCCTAATTGACGTTGTTGCATGACATCTTCCTCATTATTGTTGCGGTGTTATTGTTATAATCCTCAACAATCACAACAACAATTGCGCTATTTTTGCCGATTCAGTGAGGAAAACTCATCAATGACACTCTCGCGGGCAACCCTGCAGGAACTGGAAATGTTCAGCGCCATCGCGCACCACCGTAGCTTTCGTAAGGCTGCACAGGCGCGTAACGTTACGCCGTTGGCGCTGAGCCACGCCATGCGCCATTTTGAGCAACGGCTCGGCGTAAGACTGCTTAACCGCACCACACGCAGTGTCTCACTGACCGAAGCGGGCGAATATTTTCTGCAGCGTATCCAACCCGCGCTGGTCGATCTGTCGCAGGCGGTAGATGAGCTTAATGACTGGCGTGCCCGTCCGCACGGCACGCTAAAGCTCAATATGCCGCGTTCTGCAGAAGCGCTGTTTTTTGATAGCTTGATTCTGCCGTTTATCCAGCAGTACCCGGACATCACGCTGGAAATTGACAGTAACGATGCACTGGTCGATATCCTGGAAGCGGGTTTTGATGCAGGTATTCGCTACGGCGATGTGCTGGCACAGGACATGATCGCCCTGCCCTTTGGTCCGGCAATGCGCACCCTGGTGGTCGCAAGCCCGGCGTTTATCGAACGTCATGGTACACCGCAAACACCGGATGAACTGCTTCAGTTTCCCTGTATCGAACGGCGTTTTCCCAGTGGCCGACGCTATCGCTGGGAATTCTGGAACGCAGGAAAAAAACAGGAGATCGCCGTACGTGGCCCATTGGTACTGGACAACAACGCGCGGATTTTGCAGGCCACTGTCGCGGGCGCAGGCATCGCATTTCTGCAACAGGCAGCCGTGAATCCTAGCCTGCAACGTGGCGAACTCGTTGAGCTATTAAGTGACTTTACAGGCAATGCGGAAGGATTCTGGCTTTACTATCCCGGCAGGCGCTATGTCTCAGCACCTTTACGTCATTTTATTGACTGGCTACGTTTTAATAATAATGAAGTGAGTAATTAACCCAATTTCATGACAAGGTGATAACAGTGACGAAATTATTTTAAACCACTCACCAGGAAATTAATGTTAAGAATCACGTCAGGCATAATCAATTAAACGTAGAGACTTTCATTAATCATTAAAGTAGAAAATAACAACCATAAATTAGTTAAAAGCACAGAGACAATAAAATAATCAATGGGTAGACTGCGGTTGGGCGCCTGAGGCTTTTTGCTTTGGGTGAGAACCTGAGGTGGAAAGAGGAAGGAACCGCTCACATTCACTATTCATCGAATGCGAGCGGGGGAACCACCCTAACACCTCAACACTGTCAGGGTAGTCCCTCACTCGATAAAAATCAAGAGAGGTGCCACCATGAAGTCGAAATACGGTTTACTTGTTATTAGCGGGTTAATTCTTTTAGGTTTGAGCTTATCGAACCGAAGTTCATTATGTGAACTTCGCCTCAGAATAATGAGCGCTGAACTTTCGGCTGTCTTGAATTACGAAACCAGGCAGTAAAAACTTCGTTAATGGCGGGGGTAACTCCGCCATTTTTGCCAGTGTGAATGTGTTCGCGCAGGCGCCCTTTCCTTTATTCGTTTACTTATCCGAATTAAAAGAAACCATAAAAAAACGGCCCCATAAGGGGCCGCTATTTCTGTCCTGAGACTTATTTCTTTTTCGCTTTCGCGTTAGGCAAATCAGTGATGCTGCCTTCAAAGATCTCAGCCGCCAGTCCTACTGACTCATGCAGGGTTGGGTGGGCATGAATGGTCAGTGCGATATCTTCTGCATCACAGCCCATTTCAATAGCCAGACCAATTTCACCCAGCAGCTCACCGCCGTTGGTGCCGACAATGGCACCACCGATAACGCGGTGGGTTTCTTTGTCGAAAATCAGTTTGGTGATGCCGTCTGCACAGTCAGAAGCAATTGCACGGCCTGATGCCGCCCACGGGAACGTGGCGGTTTCATAGCTGATGCCTTTCTCTTTCGCTTCTTTCTCGGTCAGACCGACCCAGGCAACTTCTGGCTCAGTATAGGCAATGGATGGGATCACTTTCGGATCGAAGTAGTGCTTCAGACCTGAAATGACTTCTGCAGCCACGTGGCCTTCATGCACGCCTTTGTGCGCCAGCATCGGCTGACCGACGATATCGCCGATCGCGTAGATGTGCGGCACGTTGGTACGCATTTGCTTGTCAACGCGGATAAAGCCACGGTCGTCGACTTCAACGCCAGCTTTGTCAGCGTCCATGCCTTTACCGTTTGGCACACGACCAATCGCCACCAGAACGGCATCATAACGCTGGGCTTCGCCTGGCGCTTTTTTGCCTTCCATTGAAACGTAGATACCGTCGTCTTTAGCTTCAACGGCGGTGACCTTGGTTTCCAGCATCAGGTTAAATTTCTTGCTGATACGCTTGGTGAAGACTTTAACCACGTCTTTATCCGCAGCCGGGATAACCTGGTCAAACATTTCAACCACGTCGATCTCTGAACCCAGCGCATGGTAAACGGTGGCCATTTCCAGACCGATAATGCCGCCGCCCATGACCAGAAGACGCTTAGGCACTTCTTTCAGTTCCAGCGCATCGGTAGAATCCCACACGCGTGGATCTTCATGAGGAATGAATGGCAGTTCGATTGGACGTGAACCTGCAGCGATGATGGCGTTATCGAAGTTAATCGTGGTTGCCCCACCTTCACCTTCGACGACCAGTGTATTCGCACCGGTAAATTTACCCAGGCCGTTAACCACAGTAACTTTACGACCTTTGGCCATGCCTGACAGGCCGCCAGTCAGCTGGTTAATGACTTTCTCTTTCCAGCTGCGGATTTTGTTGATATCCGTTTGCGGCTGACCAAACACAATGCCGTGTTCTTCCAGCGCTTTCGCTTCTTCAATCACTTTAGCAACGTGCAGCAGCGCTTTAGACGGGATACAGCCTACGTTCAGACAGACACCGCCGAGGGTGCTGTAGCGCTCAACCAGTACGGTTTCCAGACCTAAGTCAGCGCAACGAAAGGCTGCAGAGTAACCTGCAGGACCTGCCCCAAGTACCACGACCTGAGTTTTAATCTCTGTACTCATCATGACCTCTTATTGGATTTCCGGCGGGTCAGACGCTGAGCCTATCCCATTAGGCTAGTTAACTGGCCATATTGCGTATGCTGCTGCAAACCCACGGCTATCGGGTTTGCGCGGCAGTGACTCAATCTGACTACGCCAATTATGCCTAATGGAATAGGCTCATAATGTCCTTATTCCACCGGGACATGTTCACCGCAAGAGTTTACAGAATTGTTAATAAACTGCCAACCGCGGTGCCCTGAATGTTACAAAAAGGCCGGCATTTGCCGGCCTTTTGCGCGTTTTACATAACCAGACGACGAATATCTGACAGCATATTGCCAACAATGGTAATGAAACGTGCCCCATCTGCACCGTCAATAACCCGGTGATCGAAGGACAGAGAGATTGGCATCATCAGACGCGGTGCAAACTCTTTACCGTTCCATACTGGCTCCATCGCTGACTTCGACACGCCAAGGATGGCCACTTCTGGCGCGTTAACGATCGGCGCAAAGTGGGTGGTTCCCAGGCCGCCAAGGCTGGAGATGGTGAAACAGCCGCCCTGCATATCGCCAGCGGTCAGTTTGCCATCGCGCGCCTTTTTAGAGATCGCCATCAGCTCACGAGACAGCTCGGTGATGCCCTTTTTGTTCACGTCTTTAAACACCGGAACAACCAGGCCATTTGGCGTATCAACTGCCACACCGATGTTGATGTACTTTTTCAACGTCAGCTTCTGCGCATCTTCAGACAGTGAACTGTTGAAGCGTGGCATCTGCTCAAGCGCCGCAGCGACCGCTTTCATGATGAAGACAACAGGCGTGTATTTCACATCCAGTTTACGCTTCTCAGCTTCGGCGTTCTGTTGTTTACGGAAGGCTTCCAGCTCGGTGATATCGGTTTTATCAAAGTGCGTAACGTGCGGGATCATCACCCAGTTACGGCTCAGGTTCGCACCCGAGATTTTCTGGATACGGCCCAGTTCCACTTCTTCGATTTCACCAAACTTGCTGAAGTCAACCTTCGGCCATGGCAGCATGCCGGGCAGGCCACCACCGCTGGCAGCGGCTGGCGCGGCTTCTGCACGTTTCACCGCATCTTTCACGTAAGCCTGAACGTCTTCTTTCAGGATACGGCCCTTACGGCCCGAGCCTTTCACTTTCGCCAGATTCACGCCAAATTCACGTGCCAGACGACGAATGACCGGCGTGGCATGTACATAGGCATCGTTCTCGGCAAACTCACCTTTGCTGTCTGCTTTCGCAGCAGCAGGAGCCGCAGGCTTAGATTCCGCCGCCGCCGCTGGCGCAGGTGCTGCCTCTTTTTTGGCAGCAGGTGCAGCGGCTGGCGCTGCGCCTTCCACTTCAAACACCATAATCAGCGAGCCGGTGCTGACTTTATCGCCAGTAGCGACTTTCAGCGCTTTGACCGTACCGGCGAAAGGTGCAGGAACTTCCATCGAGGCTTTATCGCCTTCCACCACAATCAGTGACTGCTCAGCCTCGACTTTATCGCCCACCTTCACCAACACGTCGGTGACTTCGACTTCATCGCCACCGATATCCGGTACATTGACGTCTTTTGCGCCAGCCGCTGCTGCTGGCGCAGCCGCCGCGTCTTCTTTTACTTCTGGCTTAGCATCAGCAGCAGGCGCAGCGCCTTCTGCTTCAAATACCATGATGTGAGAACCGGTATTCACTTTATCGCCGGTGGTAATAATGATCTCTTTCACCACGCCCGCGAACGGCGCCGGAACTTCCATCGATGCTTTGTCGCCTTCAACCACAATCAGCGATTGCTCAGCTTCTACCTTGTCGCCCACTTTTACCAGGATCTCGGTGACTTCAACTTCGTCGCCGCCGATATCCGGTACGTTAACGTCTTTGCTGGCGCTGGCAGGTGCAGCGGCTGGCGCTGCGTCTGCTTTTTTCTCCTGCGCTGGCGCGGGTGCGGCTTCTGCAGCATCGTCTGCGTCAAACATCATGATTAGCGAGCCGGTTTCTACTTTGTCGCCGGTCGCGATTTTGATCTCTTTCACCACACCGGCCTGCGGCGAGGGAACTTCCATCGAGGCTTTATCGCCTTCCACGGTGATCAGCGACTGCTCGGCTTCCACCTTGTCGCCAACCTTGACCAGAATTTCGGTGACTTCAACTTCGTCTGACCCGATATCTGGTACCTTGATTTCAATAGCCATTACTCTGTTACCTCTTAAGCCAGACGCGGGTTAACTTTATCGGCATCGATCTTGAACTTCACGATCGCATCCGCCACGACTTTCTTATCGATTTCGCCACGTTTAGCCAGTTCACCCAGCGCGGCAACCACAACGTAAGATGCATCCACTTCAAAGTGGTGACGCAGATTTTCACGGCTGTCAGAGCGGCCAAAACCATCCGTACCCAGCACGCGGTAATCGCTTGACGGCACATAGCTGCGAACCTGCTCAGCAAACAGCTTCATGTAGTCGGTTGACGCCACGGCAGGTGCTTCGTTCATCACCTGAGCGATGTAAGGCACGCGAGGTGCTTCCGTTGGATGCAGCATGTTCCAGCGCTCACAATCCTGACCATCGCGGGCCAGTTCGGTGAACGAGGTAACGCTGTAAACGTCTGAACCGATGCCGTAATCGGTCGCCAGGATCTGGGCGGCTTCACGTACATGGCGCAGAATAGAGCCTGAGCCCAACAGCTGAACTTTACCTTTGCTACCGTCCACGGTTTCCAGCTTATAGATACCTTTACGGATACCTTCCTCGGCACCTTTCGGCATCGCTGGCATGTGGTAGTTTTCGTTCAGCGTGGTGATGTAGTAATAGATATTTTCCTGCGCTTCGCCGTACATACGGACGAGGCCATCATGCATGATGACGGCTACTTCGTAGGCATATGACGGATCGTAGGAGATACAGTTTGGAATCGTCAGAGACTGAATATGGCTGTGACCATCTTCATGCTGCAAACCTTCACCGTTCAATGTGGTACGGCCTGATGTACCGCCGACCAGGAAGCCACGTGCCTGTTGGTCGCCCGCCAGCCACATCAGATCGCCAATACGCTGGAAGCCGAACATCGAATAATAGATGTAGAACGGAATCATCGGCAGGTTGTTGGTGCTGTAAGAGGTCGCCGCCGCCAGCCAGGATGAACCTGCGCCCAGCTCGTTGATCCCTTCCTGCAAAATCTGACCTTTCTCGTCTTCTTTATAGTAAGCCACCTGCTCGCGGTCCTGCGGCGTGTACTGCTGACCGTTCGGGCTGTAGATACCAATCTGACGGAACAGACCTTCCATACCGAAAGTACGTGCTTCATCAGCAAGAATCGGTACCAGGCGATCTTTGATCGACTTGTTCTTCAGCATCACATTCAGGGCACGCACAAACGCGATGGTGGTCGAGATCTCTTTGTTCTGCTCTTCAAGCAGCGCACCGAACTCTTCCAGCGCTGGCATTTCCAGCTTTTCAGTGAACTTCGGCTGACGTGATGGCAGGTAACCACCTAACTTCTCACGCTGGCCGTGCAGGTAGTTGTACTCTTCAGAGCCTTTATCGAAGGTGATGTAAGGCAGAGATTCGATCTTGTCGTCTTCTACCGGCACGTTGAAGCGATCGCGGATGTAGCGAACGCCATCCATGTTCATCTTCTTGACCTGGTGCGCGATGTTTTTACCTTCGGCCGTGTCGCCCATACCATAACCTTTAATGGTATGTGCCAGAATCAGCACCGGCTTGCCCTTGGTGTCTTGCGCTTTTTTCAGGGCCGCATAGATTTTCTTCGGATCGTGACCGCCGCGGTTCAGTGACCAGATCTCATCGTCTGACCAGTCTTTCACCAGGGCTGCGGTTTCCGGATATTTGCCGAAGAAGTGCTCACGCACATAAGCGCCGTCGCGGGATTTAAAGGTCTGGTAGTCGCCATCAACGGTTTCGTTCATCAGCTGGATCAGCTTACCGCTGGTGTCATTGCGCAGCAGTTCATCCCAACGACCGCCCCAGATAACCTTGATCACTTCCCAGCCAGCACCGGCAAAAATGCCTTCCAGCTCATTGATGATCTTGCCGTTACCGGTTACCGGTCCATCCAGGCGCTGCAGGTTACAGTTGATGATGAAGACCAGGTTATCCAGTTTTTCACGGGTGGCGATGGTAATCGCACCTTTCGATTCTGGCTCATCCATCTCGCCGTCGCCCAGGAAGGCATAAACGGTTTGGCCCGACGTCTCTTTCAGGCCACGGTGTTCCAGATATTTCAGGAATTTAGCCTGATAAATTGCATTCAGTGGACCCAGGCCCATTGAGACGGTCGGGAACTGCCAGAATTCCGGCATCAGTTTTGGATGCGGATAAGAAGACAGACCTTTACCGTCAACTTCCTGACGGAAGTTATCCATCTGCTCTTCAGTCAGACGACCTTCAAGGAAGGCACGTGAGTAAATGCCTGGCGAAATGTGGCCCTGGAAGTAAACCAGATCACCGCCATCTTTTTCGCTGCGCGCCCGGAAGAAGTGGTTAAAGCACACTTCATAAATGGTGGCGGAAGACTGGAAGGAGGAGAGGTGACCACCCAGTTCCAAATCTTTTTTCGATGCACGCAGCACTGACACGATGGCGTTCCAGCGGATGGCGGAACGGATACGACGTTCAAGTGAGGTGTTGCCCGGATAGTCCGGTTCATCTTCAACGGCAATAGAGTTGATGTAGTTACTGATTGCGGCAGCACCGCCAGCAACTTTCACACCGCCTTTGCGGGCTGCACTCAGTACCTGATCAATCAGATACTGTGCACGTTCAACACCTTCTTCACGGATGACCGATTCGATCGCCTGTAGCCAGTCACGAGTTTCAATCGGATCCACGTCATTGTGTAAACGTTCTGACATGGGGGGTATTCCTTATCTGTGTCTAATACGTTGAAAAATCGGGAGCCTGTTAACGTCAGGGAGACAGGCTCGTCGCACATGTCCGCACGATCTTTGCCGCACGTTATTCCTTACGTTGCTGTAAACGACGCAGGGAGCGTTCTCGACGGCTCTGCTCCCGACTTCTGTCCAGCAAGATTTCCTCAATGAACGCCAGGTGACGGTGTGAAGCCTCGCGTGCTTGTTCCGGCTCACGAGCCACAATCGCCTCAAAAATTCTGGCGCGGTGACCGCTCACTTTCGCCAGCATTTCCCGGCGCGAGTAGAGCAATTCAAAATTCTGTCGAACGTTCTGTTCCAGCATAGGGCCCATTGATCGTAGCAAATGCAAAAGCACGACATTATGGGCGGCTTCTGTGACAGCGATCTGATACTTCATCACTGCGTCTGCTTCAGCGTCGAGATCGCCGCTGTCCTGCGCCTGCTGTATATGAAGATGACAGTCGCGAATACGCTGTAAATCTTCTTCTGTGCCACGCAGTGCGGCATAGTAAGCCGCGATACCTTCTAAAGCATGGCGCGTTTCCAACAGGTCAAACTGAGATTCCGGATGTTCTGCGAGAAGCTCAACGAGAGGATCGCTCATGCTCTGCCAGAGATGCTTCTGTACGAATGTTCCGCCGCCCTGACGGCGAAGTAACAATCCTTTCGCTTCTAAACGCTGGATTGCCTCGCGGAGAGACGGACGTGAAACATCGAATTGTTTGGCGAGTTCGCGCTCGGGAAGCAACTTCTCTCCCGGCTGAAGCGTCCCTTCCATGATCAGGGATTCAAGTTGCTGCTCAATTGCATCGCAGAGTTTGGGTTGACGAATCTTACTGTAAGCCATCTTCCCTTCTTAAATGTGCCTGTCTGACAAAGTAAATTGGTAATACCAATTCAAAAAAGGTGCCCGTAAAGTAACAAAGTATTCACCTTGTGTCTATACGGCATCTGTGACATTAAAGTGAAGGAATGCGGCGTGGCTGCCATAACTGTAGAGTTAAAAAGTGGAAAGCCGGGCGTTAGCGGAATGTTAATTTTTTTAACTTTTACTAAAAATTACATAACGTCGGCAGTTAAACCGATTTAGCTGGCTGTGCGGTTTTTGACCGAGCCGGAGCCTTTTTCTTTATCGCCAATCGCTATGGATTCCACCTGGTTGCTTCTTTTTCAGGCAACTCGTGACCGCTAAAGCGAAAGCAGGTGCAAAGCCCTGCGCTTATCACTATTCTGGTCCCCAGGCTACAACTGGCTTCATTACGCAAGTCAGATACCCTAAAAATATCAGTCGTTAATGTAATCAATTCTTTACAGTCAGCTTGCACTGCAGCGAAGAATAACAACATCACGAGGTGTGTATGGAACAACAGCACGGCGAATCGCTGAAGCGCGGTTTAAAAAACCGCCATATTCAGTTGATTGCCCTGGGTGGTGCAGTGGGAACCGGCCTGTTTCTGGGCAGCGCGTCGGTCATCAAATCGGCAGGGCCAGCCGTTATTTTAGGCTATGCCATTGCCGGATTTATCGCTTTTTTAATTATGCGCCAACTTGGTGAAATGGTGGTTGAAGAGCCGGTAGCCGGTAGCTTCAGTCATTTCGCCTATAAATACTGGGGTAACTTTGCTGGTTTTGCATCGGGCTGGAACTACTGGGTTCTGTATGTGCTGGTGGCGATGGCCGAGTTGAGTGCCGTCGGTAAATATATTCAGTTCTGGTGGCCTGATTTTCCTACCTGGGCCTCAGCCGCGATCTTCTTTGTGCTGATCAATGCCGTTAACCTGACCAACGTAAAAGTGTTTGGTGAGATGGAATTTTGGTTCGCCATTATCAAGGTGATTGCGGTTATTGCGATGATCCTGTTCGGCGGCTGGCTGCTGTTTAGCGGTACCGGCGGTCCACAGGCAACCGTGCGCAACCTGTGGGAGCACGGCGGCTTTCTGCCTAATGGCCTGGGCGGACTGGTGATGGTCATGGCGATTATCATGTTTTCGTTTGGTGGGCTGGAACTGGTGGGAATTACGGCGGCGGAAGCGGATAACCCGGAAACCACGATCCCTAAGGCGACCAATCAGGTGCTGTGGCGTATCCTGATTTTCTATATCGGCTCGCTGGCGGTACTGCTTTCTTTGATGCCGTGGACGCGCGTAACCGAAGACACCAGCCCTTTCGTGTTTATTTTCCATGAACTGGGCGATGCGATGGTTGCGAATGCCCTGAACGTGGTCATCCTGACGGCCGCCCTGTCGGTCTATAACAGCTGCGTTTACTGTAACAGTCGTATGCTGTTTGGTCTGGCACAGCAGGGAAATGCGCCTAAAGCGCTGCTGAACGTTGACCGTCGCGGCGTGCCGGTAATGAGTATTCTGGTGTCAGCCGTTGCGACTGCCCTGTGTGTGCTGCTCAACTTCCTGATGCCGGGTGAAGCGTTTGGTCTGTTGATGTCGCTGGTCGTTTCTGCGCTGGTTATCAACTGGGCGATGATTAGCCTGGCGCACCTGAAATTCCGTAAAAAGAAAAATCAGCAGGGCGTGACGACCCGCTTCAAGGCCGTTCTGTATCCACTGGGTAACTGGATTTGCCTGGTTTTCCTGGGCGGAATTCTGGTCCTGATGGCGATGACACCGGGCATGGCCATTTCCGTATGGTTAATCCCTGTCTGGCTGGTCATCCTTGCTGTTGGTTATGTAATTAAAAATAAAACGCAAAAAGCCTGATAGCGCTGCCCACCCGCGCGCATGTTTAAGCGGGTGGGCAGTCGTTAAACCCGACGCTGTTCACACTTCTCTCTCCATGGCTGTTTTGTCCATCATCGCAACGATTTATTGCCGCTCATCCTGCTGATTAAACATTAATAATCCTTTTCTGTTTAATCCTTCTGCAGGAAACAATAATGACAGGTAAAACGCTCTCGTTCAGAGAAAAGCTGGGCTACGGCATGGGTGATGCCGGATGCAATATGATTGGCGGTGCCGTCATGTTGTTTCTCAGCTATTTCTATACTGATGTGTTTGGCTTAGCCCCGGCATTGGTCGGTGTACTGTTACTCTCTGTCCGGATTCTTGATGCCATCACCGATCCGATAATGGGCGCTATTGCCGACCGCACCAAAAGTCGCTGGGGACGCTTTCGCCCCTGGCTGCTCTGGGTATCGGTGCCCTATGTCATATTCAGTGTGCTGATGTTTACGACACCTGACTGGAGCTACCACAGCAAGGTTATTTGGGCGTTTGTCACCTATTTTTTCATGTCCCTGACCTACACTGCGATTAACATCCCCTATTGCTCGCTGGGCGGCGTGATTACCAACGATCCCGGTGAGCGCGTGTCCTGTCAGTCCTATCGCTTTGTGATGGTGGGCATTGCCACGTTGATCCTCTCGCTGTCGCTGCTGCCCATGGCTGAGTGGTTTGGTGGCGAGAATAAAGCGCGCGGCTATCAAATGGCGATGGGCGTACTGGCGCTGGTGGGATTAGCGATGTTCCTGTTCTGTTTCGCCAACGTCCGTGAACGTATTCACCCTGCCGTGCCGACAAATGATGACCTGAAACACGATTTGCGTGACGTGTGGAAGAATGATCAGTGGGTGCGCATCCTGCTGCTGACGTTCTGCAACGTCTGCCCTGGGTTTATTCGTATGGCGGCAACCATGTACTACGTCACCTGGGTGATGGGCCAAACCCCTCACTTTGCTACGCTGTTTATCAGCCTTGGTGTGGTGGGCATGATGCTAGGCAGTACGCTGGCAAAAGTGCTGACCGATCGTTGGTGTAAGCTGAAGGTCTTTTTCTGGACCAATATTGCCCTCGCGTTGTTCTCCAGTGGTTTTTACTGGCTCGATCCCCATGCCACCGTCACGGTGGTCATCGCCTACTTCCTGCTGAATATCCTCCATCAGATTCCTTCGCCTTTGCATTGGTCCCTTATGGCCGATGTGGATGACTACGGTGAGTGGAAAACCGGCAAGCGCATTACCGGCATCAGCTTTTCCGGCAACCTGTTCTTCCTCAAGGTGGGCCTGGCGGTCGCAGGTGCAATGGTTGGTTTTCTGCTCTCGGCTTACGGCTACGATGCCGGAGCGAAACAGCAATCCGCGCATGCCATCAGTGGGATCGTGCTGCTGTTTACCATTATTCCGGGCATCGGTTATTTGATTACCGCCGGCGTAGTGCGGCTGATGAAAGTGGATCGCAGCTTAATGCAAACCATCCAACGCGATCTTGCCCTGCGCCGTACAGCGGTACAGACGGGACACGATCAACACACCAGCGAGATCCAGACGGGAGCAGTGAAATGAGCGAGAACTGGCCTAACCCTTTTATCGAACGACGTGCCGATCCTTTTATCCTGCGCCATGGAGAGCACTATTACTTCATTGCTTCCGTACCGGAATACGATCGTCTGGAAATCCGTCGTGCCAGCACGTTGATGGGCTTACGCAACGCAGAGCCGGTTGTGGTATGGCAAAAGCCTGATATCGGCCCCTTTAGCGAGTTGATTTGGGCACCGGAGCTGCACCATATTGACGGTCAGTGGGTCATCTATTTTGCCGCAGCCCCTTCACGCGACATCAAAGACGGGCTGTTTCAGCACCGCATGTACGCACTGGTCTGCGACGATGCGGATCCCCTCAGCGGCAGCTGGCAGCCTGCACGCCAGGTCTTAAGCCACATCGACAGTTTCTCGCTGGACGCCACTCACTTCTTTCATCAAGGTAAAAACTGGTATTTATGGGCGCAGAAAGATCCCAGCATTCCGGGTAATTCCAACCTCTACCTTGCGGAGTTGCGCAATCCGTGGACGCTAAAAGGTAAACCGGTGATGCTGAGCCGCCCGGAATACGAATGGGAGTGCGCGGGCTTTAGTGTTAATGAAGGGGCGGCAGCGATTGTGTATGGCGATCGGCTTTTCATTACGTATTCGGCCAGCGCAACGGATGAAAATTACTGTATGGGCCTGCTGTCTATTCAGCGTGACGCCGATCCGTTGAACGCGCTAGCCTGGCAAAAGTCAGCGCGACCGGTATTCTCGACCAGTTGGGAAAATCGCCAGTACGGGCCAGGGCACAGTTGCTTTACACAGGATGAAAGCGGACGCGATCTGCTGGTCTACCATGCGCGCAACTATACGGAAATTGAAGGGAACCCTCTGTGGGATGGTAATCGTCACACGCGCCTGAAATATATACACTGGCGAGAAGATGGCACACCGGATTTTGGCGTGCCACCTGCCGATCACACCAGCGTGCCGTAGATGGTCAGGAGCGCAACCACCACGACTAACACCAGCGAAATACGCTTCGCCAGCGCCACCGCAACACGTGGCGTAGCGACCTTATCGCTGTGTGGATCGCGGGCCAGGGAAAACTGCGCCAGCGTGGTTAGCACATGGTACTGAGAGCGGTGCCTGTCGGTTAATGATGCAAACCAGGCAGGTAACGCCTTCTCTCCGTGGCCGAGCAGCGCATAGGCCACGCCCGCCAGCCGCACCGGAATCCAGTCAACCAGATGCAAAATGCTGTCCACGCCGGATTGCGCACGCGCCATCGGCGTACAGTGTTTTGCCAGCCAGCTTTGCCAGGCCCGTAAAAAAGCGTAACCCACCAGCAAAACCGGGCCCCACGCGCCTCCCACCACAAACCAGAACATCGGTGCCAGATAAAAACGGAAGTTAATCCAGATGAGGGCGTTTTGTAACTCACGTAAAAATTCGCGTTCACTGCATTCAACTGGCACGCCGTGGATCAGGGTTAATTCTGCTGCCATTGCCTGATGCGCTGCGGCTTCATCACGGCTCGCGGCCTGCAGATAGGCATGATAATGCTGACGCACCACACCGGCACCGATGCACAATAATCCCACGACAATCCAGAACACGAGTTGAGGGATACCAAACAGAATGCCTTTCAGGCTCCATACCACCAGCGCGGTCAGCACTATCACCACAAACAGCATCAACAGGGTGCGCATAACAGAAAAGTGCCGACGACCGCGGAAAAAGGGCTCAAGCCGATGATCCAGTTGCCAGTGCTCCCCCAGCTTAAACAGCCGCTCCCAACCTAAAACCAGTAACAAGGTAAATAACGTCATAGTTACTCCAGATAAATCATGATTTTCGTTGCTGTAACCGCTGCTGATAATAGGTCCAGTCAAACGCCGGGCCGGGATCGGTTTTACGCTCCGGTGCGATATCACTGTGTCCGGTAATGCGGGCAGGCGTTATCGGATAGTGCTGCATCAAGATTTGCGTGATCTGATGCAGAGCCTGGTATTGCGCTTCGGTATAGGGTTCAACATCCGTTCCTTCCAGCTCAATACCAATGGAAAAATCGTTGCAGTTTTCCCGTCCTTCAAACTGCGATATCCCCGCGTGCCAGGCGCGCTGGTCAAAGGGCACATACTGCACAATCTCGCCATCACGCCGAATTAAGCAGTGTGCGGCGACGCGTAAATGGGCGATATCAGCAAAGTAAGGATGGGCGTCTGAAGGCAGTGTGCCCGTGAACAGTTTATCAATCCACGGGCCGCCATATTCACCCGGCGGCAGGCTAATATTATGAATAACCAGAAGAGAAGGTGCTTCGTTATGCGGCCGCGCATTATAGTGCGGTGACGGCACCTGTCGCACACCGGTCAGCCATCCTTTTTCTAATTTCATACTGGTTTCTCATCGCGGAATCGGTTTGAGAATAACATGAATTCTAAGGAATTATTGCGCCAAAATGCGCCGCGACCCGGGCGCCGACACTGTTTTGTTAAGTATACTAAACAAAACACCGTCCAGGACTGGCACCGTTGTATTATTCAGGATATGGTAATCACACTGTTATCTGACTTTTGCTGGAGCTGAACGCTATGTCTGTGCGTCGCTATGATCCTGACAGTCGCCACAAGGCGCTGCTTGAACGTATTGAAAATGATATTCCTGAAACGGTTGCACGCGCATTACAGGAAGATCTTGGCGGTGAGATAGACAGCGATCGGGATATTACCGCGCAGCTGTTGCCTGCCGAAAGCCGGGCCCATGCCCAGGTCATTACCCGCGAAGCCGGTGTTTTTTGTGGTAAACGCTGGGTGGAAGAGGTCTTTAACCAGTTGGGTGCCTATGACGCTCTGACCTGGCATGTTGAAGATGGACAACCCCTTATCGCGGATCAGCGGTTGTTTGACATTGAGGGCCCTGCTCGCCTGCTGCTCACTGCCGAGCGTACTGCCCTAAACTTTGTGCAAACGCTGTCGGGTGTGGCCACTGAAGTCAGCCGCTATGTCGCGCTGCTGGAAGGCACACAGACACAGCTTCTGGATACGCGTAAAACCGTACCGGGGCTGCGTACGGCCTTAAAGTATGCCGTACTGTGCGGCGGGGGCAGCAATCACCGCCTTGGGCTGTCTGATGCTTTTTTAATTAAAGAGAACCATATTATTGCCAGTGGATCGATTCGCCAGGCGGTGGAAAAAGCCTTTTGGCTCTATCCGGATGTCCCGGTGGAAGTGGAAGTCGAGTCGTTAAAGGAGCTACAGGAAGCCCTTGAGGCGGCAGCCGATATCATCATGCTGGACAACTTTACGCTGGATGAGATGCGCGAAGCGGTGACGGTAACGGCAGGTCGCGCGCTGCTGGAGGTCTCCGGCAATGTCACTGATACGACACTCCGCCAAATCGCCCAGACCGGTGTGGACTATATTTCCGTCGGTGCACTGACTAAACATGTGCGTGCCCTCGATCTTTCCATGCGCTTTCAAGCGAGCTAATCGTTTTCGCCGTGCCACTGGCACGGCCTGTTTTGTGCAGTTTCTTCCACTGTTTAAGCTGTATTGCTGTAATCCGCTTTCTTTCCTGCCTGCGCTTTTCCACTCTCCTGATCTGCTGCTGTTATCGCCGCCACAGGCTTTTTACACTGCGGCCTTCTTACACAGGAGGCAATGGAATGATCTATCAACGTGGTTTCACGCTGGTTGAATTAATGATTGTGGTTGGCATCGTGGCAATTCTCAGCGCTATTGGGCTGCCTGCTTATCAAAACTATCTGCAGCGCGCCGCGCTAACCGACATGCTGCAAACGATGGTGCCCTTTAAGACAGCCGTTGAACTGTGTGCCATTGAGCGCGGCGGTCCTGATCAGTGCCAGGCCGGGCAACGCGGTATTCCGCAGGGAACCACATCGCGTTATGTGTCGGCCATCACCGTGGTCAACGGCATGATTACCCTGACCGGGCAGGAAAGCCTTAACGGATTAAGCGTTGAGATGCTCCCCGTATGGGACAGCACCCAGGGCACCATCGTGTGGCAGCGCACCTGTACCAGCAATAACACGATTCTGCGTGATAACTGCCAGGAACAATTCCGCTTTGCCGATCGGGGAGGCGCATATGCAAAAACCTGATGATGCGATTAGGCTGATCTGCCAGCGCTACCGAGCGATTGTCCTCGATCACAATACGACCCACTTACGCCTTGCCGTTGCCGAAAGCATTCCGGCGGGCCTGCTTGAAGCCTTACAGTTTGCCAGCCCGTGTAAAACCGAAGTGGAATGCTGGCCACAGGCCCGACTGGAACAGTTTGAATCGACGAATAAACCGCTAACGGCAAAAGAAAAAGCGCCAGGGGAATCGACGATTGATGCCGCCAGTCAGCTTTTGCGCCAGGCTACACTGCGTCGTGCGTCGGATATTCATATCGAACCTTACCAGAACGGCTTGCGTATTCGCCTGCGCATTGACGGGGTCCTGCATCCCCTGCCCCCGCAGTGTGATACGCAACCGGCTGCACTGCTGGCGCGGCTGAAAATTCTGGCCGGTCTGGATATTGCCGAACGGCGCCTGCCTCAGGATGGGCAATTTAGTTGTGATATTGAAGGCAGGTCGGCCTCTTTTCGGCTCTCAACCTTGCCCATTCAGGGCGGCGAAAAAGCCGTGGTACGCCTGCTGCAGAGTGAAGGCGCAGCATTGTCACTGGATAAGCTGGGACTGCCTGCCGCGCAGCTACGCCTGCTGACCTCATCACTGATGCAGCCGCAAGGGTTGATTCTGGTAACAGGCCCAACCGGTAGCGGCAAAACCTTTACGCTTTATAGCGGGCTGAGCGCCATCAACCAGCCGGATAAGAACCTTTGCAGCGTGGAAGATCCTGTTGAGATCCCGCTTCCGGGTATCAACCAGACCCAGATTAATCCAAAGTATGGCCTTGATTTCAACCGCGTGTTACGCGCTCTGCTACGTCAGGATCCTGACGTCATCATGGTGGGTGAAATACGTGATGGTGAGACGGCGGAAATTGCCGTTAAGGCAGCGCAAACCGGTCATCTGGTTCTCTCGACCCTGCACACCAACTCGACGGCGGAAACGCTGACTCGCTTACGTCAAATGGGCATTCCGGGCTATCTGCTGGGTTCGGCACTCCGCCTGATCGTTGCACAACGGCTGGTAAGACGCTTGTGCCCTCGCTGCCGCGAACCGGCGCAGGCGGTGGCCCACTTTCCTGCGTCACTCTGGCCTGGTACCTTACAAACCTGGCGAGCTCCGGGTTGCGATCACTGCTTTTCGGGTTATTTTGGTCGGCTGGCATTATTTGAATTACTGCCCGTAACGGCGAAGTTACAAAACGCCATCGCCGCCGAAATGCCGGTCGAAGGCTTACTGGACCTGGCCAAACAGCAGGGCATGCGTACCCTGATGACATCCGGTCTGGAAGCCGTCAGTCGCGGTGAAACCTCGCTGGAAGAGATGCAGCGCGTGATCGGACTGGATAATGACTAGCCTCTGTTTGTATCGCTGGCATGCGGTAGACAGCAGCGGAAGGTTGCAAACAGGCCACCACCTTGCACCTGACTGCGACAGGCTGTTTTCTGATCTGGCGCAACGTCATTTACTGCCCGTGAGCTGGAAACGGGAAAAAGTTATACGCCGAAGTGACTGGAAGTGGCAGCATAAAATCGATTTGATTCGCCAGCTCGCCACGCTGCTTAAGGCGGGCCTTCCTCTGTCACAGAGCCTGAGCCTCCTTGCTGAAGGGCATCCTCAGGCAGCCTGGCGTGCCCTGATGCTGGCTTTGCAACATCACGTGTTAGCAGGCGAGCCCTTTTCCCACGCCTTGCGTCAGTGGCCGCAAATATTTCCGCCACTTTATCCCGCCCTGATGGAGGTCGGTGAGCTGACCGGCCAGTTGGACATCTGCTGCGAACAACTGGCACAGCAGCAAACACGCCAGCAACATTTACGGGACAAGGTGATTAAAGCGCTGCGTTATCCGCTGTTTATCCTGGCTGTCGCGCTGGCTGTCACCTGCGGCATGCTGCTGTTTGTCTTGCCGGAGTTTGTTTCGGTGTATGCCTCCTTTGACGCCCCCTTACCTGCTTTCACCGCTGCTGTTATTACGCTCTCTGAGATATTGCAGGCATGGGGATTACCGTTAACCGGGTTGGTTATTCTGCTGGCCATGGGAGGGCAACAGTGGCGTCGGCACGCTGAAAACTGGCAGCGTCGCGAGCAGCGAGCTTTGCTGCGCATTCCCGTGATCGCCGGACTATGGCGGGGAAGTCAACTGACACAAATCTACAGTGTTTTGCAGTTGACGCAGCAGGCAGGACTGACGCTGCTGCAAGGGCTTGAGGCGGCGAAGGCCACGCTCTCCTCGCTGCTGTGGCGGGAAGCTATCGAGGCACTTCAGCATCATATTGCTCAGGGCAATCCTCTGCACCAGGCGCTGAACAATCATCCCTTATTTAGCCCGCTCTGCAGTCAGTTGATTCGCGTAGGTGAAGAAGCAGGCGCACTGGATGTGATGCTGGTACGTCTGGCTGAATGGCATGAAGGACAGACGCTGACGCGTGCTGATAATCTTGCAGCCTCGCTGGAACCCATCATGATGGTGGTGATTGGCGGCATTGTGGGCACATTAGTGATTGCCATGTACTTACCCGTGTTTGGATTAGGAGAAGCGATGCAGTAAAGGCGCAGCCTCACCCTTACTGCATGCACAACAGGTTGCCTTAACGGGTAAAGGTTCGGTTTTCCTGCTCGGCTACCCGGATAAAGGTCGTGCGTTTGGTTAACTCTTTCAGACGCTCAGCGCCAACATACGTACAGGCAGAACGGAGACCGCCGAGAATGTCACGAAGGGTTTCCTCCACCGGCCCGCGTAACGGCAGCTTCACCGTTTTTCCCTCTGCCGCGCGGTATTCTGCGACGCTACCGGCATGACGTTTCATTGCCGACTCTGAACTCATGCCGTAAAACAGCATGAAACGCTCGCCATTTTCTTCGACGATCCGGCCCTCACACTCATCATGCGCGGCCAGCATGCCACCCAGCATGACGAAATCTGCTCCGCCGCCAAAGGCTTTCGCGATATCGCCCGGTACGCTACAACCCCCGTCGCTGACAATTTGCCCGCTCAGGCCATGGGCCGCGTCGGCGCACTCAATGACCGCAGAGAGCTGTGGATAGCCTACGCCGGTTTTGACGCGCGTGGTGCACACCGAGCCAGGCCCAATGCCGACCTTAACGATGTCTGCACCAGACAGGATTAACTCTTCCACCATCTCGCCGGTCACCACGTTCCCTGCACAGATCGTTTTACCAGGGAAGGTTTCACGGGCGCGCTTCAGGAAATCGACAAAGTGTTCAGAATAGCCATTGGCGACGTCGATGCAGATGAACTGCAACTCGTCGGAGATCGCCATAATCGCGATCAGTTTATTGAGATCGGCATCCGAGGTCCCGGTAGAAACCATCACATACTTCAGCACTGCACTCGGTACGCGTTGCACGAATGTCCGCCATTCCTCTACGCTGTAATGCTTGTGCACAGCCGTCAGAATATTAAAACCAGCCAGCGCCTCCGCCATCAGAAAGGTGCCAACGGTATCCATATTGGCGGCGATAACCGGCACACCGCTCCAGCTAAGACCGGAATGCTTAAAGGTAAAGCTGCGATCCAGCTCAACCTGAGAACGGCTTTTCAGCGTTGAGCGCTTGGGGCGAATCAATACATCTTTAAATCCCAGTTTCAAATCTTCTTCAATGCGCATACATCCTGTCCTGGTAAGAGGTTATAAACTGTCGTGCATGAAGCCATCACGGTTCCCGCGATCTCATGATACGCGCCATTCCAGCCGCAACAAGACTGCGAATTTCACTTTATTTACGCTACAATCCATTAAATTCAACTGCGTATTTTTGTTGTGACCCAGCGCGCATATTTATCCTGTGATGACGCGTGACCGGCGTGATACAGAGCGACTAAGAGAGTTTGTGTGAGAGATTCCCCCTACACTGTGGCGCTGACTGGCGGAATTGGCAGCGGCAAAAGTACCATTGCCGAGTATTTTGCTGCGTCAGGTGTCGATATCATTGATGCGGATGTCATTGCTCGTGAAGTCGTCGAGCCAGGCACGCCCGCTCTTCAGGTTATTATCTCTCGCTATGGCGACGCTATTGTGAACGAACAGGGCGCACTACATCGCTCACGTTTAAGAGAGATCATTTTTGCCACGCCCGATGAAAAACGCTGGTTAGATGCGCTGCTTCACCCTCTGATCAATGCACGCACCCAGCAGCTTAAAGCGCAGGCCGTTTCGCCCTATGTTTTGTGGGTGGTGCCTTTGCTGGTTGAAAATCAGCTGCAGCGGCAGGCCGATCGTGTGCTGGTCGTCGATACCGATGAAGAGACGCAGCTTAAACGCACGCTGCAGCGCGACAACGTCTCTCTCGATCAGGCTAAACGTATTCTTGCGGCACAGGCCACGCGTCAACAGCGTCTCGCCTGTGCGGACGATATTATTGATAACAGTGGCGCACCTGAAAATGCGCTGCCCCAGGTTGCCCAACTCCATCAGCTTTATCTGAAGCTTGCGGCAGCGAAACAGGATTAACCCATGAGTACAGTCGTTCTGTTTGAACATCCACTGAATGAAAAAATGCGTACCTGGCTGCGCGTGGAATTTTTGATCGACCAGTTGCATGACATTATGCCGTTGGAAAACACCGCTACGGCACTGACTTTTTTCCGCCTGATTGGAGAACTGCTGGATATCTTCGAGCGTGGCGATATGCGCACCGAATTGCTGAAAGAGCTTGAACGCCAGCAAGCGAAACTGCGTGCATGGGCCGATGTGCCCGGCGTAGATATGTCCGTGGTGGATGCATTACGTGACAAGCTGAAAGCGCAATCTGTTCTGCTTAACAGCGCGCCTCGTATGGGACAGCCATTGCGAGAAGATCGTCTTATCGCCCTGGTTCGCCAACGACTCAGCATTCCCGGCGGATGCTGTAGCTTTGATTTACCCGGCCTGCATATCTGGCTGCATTTGCCCCAGGCGACGCGCGACGCGCAGGTGACACGCTGGATGGAAACCCTTATCCCGTTGCACAGTACCCTGGCGATGCTGCTTGATTTGATTCGCCAGTCGGGAACCTACCGTTTACAAACCAGTTTGAATGGGTTTTATCAGGATAATGCTGAAGGCGCGGATTTATTGCGACTGCAGCTGGAAATGGAGGATGCTCTGTATCCCCAGGTTTCGGGCCATAAAAGCCGTTTTGCGATACGTTTTATGCCATTGGACAGCGAGCATGGCGAAGTGCCAGCGCGCCTTAACTTCCAACTGGCCTGTTGTTAGAGGTGAAAATGCAGGAAGAGATAATGACGGTGGAATGCCCGCAGTGCGGTAAAACAGTGATCTGGGATGAACTCAGCCCGTGGCGGCCATTTTGTAGTAAACGCTGTCAGTTAATCGATTTGGGCGAGTGGGCTGCAGAAGAAAAGCGCATTCCCAGCAGCGATGATTTGAATGACAGTGATAACTGGAGCGAAGAAGACCGCTGAATAAAGCCGTGGGGCGTGATTGCCCCACCGTATTACAGTTCGTCCGCCACCAGACGAGCTATCAGCTCATGATTCGCTGCCGGAAACTCTTCGGCGACCAGCGCATGTTGTTCGACCCAACGTTGTGGTTGTCCCTCTTTGCCCCAGGGCTCACCTTTCCAGCCTTCCACCAGGAAAAAATGCAGCGTTACGCGCAGATCGTCGTAGGTATGATCTTTCGTGCCAATAGCGCGCGCCTGCGTCACTTCAATACCGGTTTCTTCTAACAGTTCGCGCACTAATCCTTGCTCGGCGCTCTCACCTGCTTCAATTTTCCCGCCGGGGAATTCCCACTTATTGGCCATATACGAGGACGCCGCACGCTGGGCAAGAAAAATCTGTTTACTGGCATTGCGAATGATGCCGACCGCAACCTGCAGGTGCTTCATGAAAATATCCCGGAGAGTGAGTGAAAGAGGGCTGATTCTAAAACATGTTAAGCAGGTTGTTAACCGCTCAGGCATCCGAATAGCAAACTGAAAGGCAAAAAAAAGGAGCCATTGGCTCCTTTTTAGTTCCACAACGTGATCAGGCCAGACGACCGTGACACTGTTTATATTTTTTACCTGAACCGCACGGGCAAGGATCGTTACGGCCCACTTTACGCTCGCCGCCCTGCTGCGCAACGGACTCCGCCGCCAGGATTTCTTCGCTGGCATGGCTCAACTGCTGTTGTTGTGCCAGGCGCTCGGCCTCTTCACGACGTTGTTGCTCCATCGCTTCGACTTCTTCCGGCATACGAACCTGTACTTTGCTCAGGGTACTGATCACTTCGTACTTAAGCGTTTCCAGCATCGCGGCAAACATAGCGAACGATTCACGCTTATATTCCTGCTTAGGATCTTTTTGCGCATATCCACGTAAGTGGATGCCCTGACGCAGATAATCCATTGCGGCCAGGTGCTCTTTCCACAACGAGTCCAGCGTTTGCAGCATGACGCCTTTCTCAAAGTTGCGCATCATTTCCGCGCCGACGATCTCTTCTTTTTCCGCATAACTTTCGGCGGCGTGCGTCATGATACGTTCACGCAACGTCTCTTCATGCAGATCCGGTTCTTTGTCCAGCCATTCGCTAATCGGCAGATCCAGATCGAAATCGTTACGCAGGCGCTCTTCAAGGCCCGGCACATCCCACATTTCTTCCAGCGACTGAGGCGGAATATAGCTGTCGATAATGGATTTATAGACGTCTTCGCGAATACTGTTGATGGTTTCTGACACATCAGACACATCAAGGAGTTCATTACGCTGGCTATAGATAGCACGACGCTGATCGTTGGCAACGTCATCATATTCCAGCAGTTGCTTACGAATATCGAAGTTACGGCTTTCTACCTTACGCTGCGCGTTGGCAATGGCTTTGGTCACCCACGGATGCTCAATGGCCTCGCCAGGTTTCATTCCCAGTTTGCGCATCATGTTGGAAACACGATCCGAGGCAAAGATACGCATCAGCGCATCTTCCATGGACAGGTAGAAGCGTGAAGAACCGGCGTCACCCTGACGACCCGCACGACCACGTAGCTGGTTATCAATACGACGCGATTCGTGACGTTCAGTACCCACGATATGCAGACCGCCCGAAGCCAGCACCGCATCATGGCGAATCTGCCAGGCGGCTTTAATCTCTTCGATTTGCGCATCTGATGGGTTTTCAAGCTCGGCAACTTCTGCGTGCCAGCTACCGCCCAGCATGATATCCGTACCACGGCCCGCCATGTTAGTGGCGATAGTGACAGCACCCGGTTGACCGGCCTGCGCCACGATATCCGCTTCGCGGGCATGGAACTTCGCATTCAGGACATTGTGTTTAATGCCGGCGCGCGTCAGTTCGTTTGATACCACTTCTGATTTCTCAATCGAAATCGTACCGACCAATACAGGTTGTCCGTTGGCGGTACGCTCGCGGATGTCTTCAATGATGGCATCGATCTTCTCTTTCTCGGTCATATAAACCAGATCGGCAAGATCTTTACGCACCATAGGACGGTTGGTCGGCACAACAATAGTATCGAGTTTGTAGATGGAGCTGAACTCAAACGCTTCGGTATCAGCTGTACCGGTCATCCCCGCCAGCTTGTCATAAAGGCGGAAGTAGTTCTGGAAGGTGATAGAAGCCAGGGTCTGGTTTTCGTTCTGAATCTCAACGCCTTCTTTGGCTTCAATCGCCTGATGCAGACCGTCAGACCAGCGACGCCCCTGCATCGTACGACCTGTATGTTCGTCGACAATGACGACTTCATCATCTTTTACAATGTAGTCGACATCGCGCGTGAACAGCGCATGGGCGCGAAGTGCCGCAGTAACATGGTGCATCAGCATGATATTGGTCGGTGAATAAAGTGATTCCCCTTCCACCATAATGCCCTGACTTACCAGCAGTTCTTCTACTTTTACCAGACCGCGCTCGCTCATGTGCGCCTGACGCGCCTTCTCATCGACCCAATAGTCGCCTTCGCCCTGGAAGTTGTCTGAATCTTCCTTTTCCTGGCGAATCAAATGAGGAATGATTTTATTCACTTTGGTGTAAAGTTCTGAGCTGTCTTCGGCCGGACCAGAAATGATCAGCGGCGTACGCGCTTCATCAATCAGGATGGAGTCAACTTCATCCACCAGCGCATAGTGCAGCTTACGCTGTACGCGCTCTTCTGGACTGAACGCCATGTTGTCACGCAGATAGTCAAAGCCGTACTCGTTGTTGGTACCGTAGGTGATGTCTGCTGCATAGGCTTCGCGTTTGGCGACAGAAGGCAGGCCAGACATGTTGATCCCGACGCTCAGGCCAAGAAACTCAAACAGCGGACGGTTATTTTCCGCATCACGCTGGGCCAGATAGTCGTTGACGGTGACGACGTGTACGCCCTGGCCGGTTAAGGCATTCAAATAGGCTGGCAGGGTTGCCGTCAGGGTTTTACCTTCACCGGTACGCATCTCTGCGATACAGCGGTTATTCAGCACCATGCCGCCAATCAGCTGCACGTCAAAGTGACGCATGCCAAACACACGTTTACTGGCTTCACGCACGGTTGCAAAGGCTTCGGGGATAAGGCTTTCCAGTGATTCACCTTTTTTCAGGCGCTCACGGAAGAGTACCGTTTTGGCTTTCAGCTCGTCATCGGAGAGCGCCTCGAACTCGGGCTCCATCTTGTTGATGATATCAACGTTTTTACGCATGCGGCGCAAAGTACGATCGTTGCTGCTACCAAAAACCTTGGTCAACATTTTGATTAACATAATAAATATATTCTCAATTCAGCCGGAGAGTCCGGACTGCGAAATCTAAATGGGATTAAAAACAAAGAGATTAGCAGAACAATAAAGCGGGTCCGGCACGGATACCGTGCACTTTGCCATGTCCGTCAGAACGCGTCTGTGTCGGAGCGGCAGGAAGGGGTTGCGAGGAGACACGAACCGGGATGCTGGGTTGTGCCGCCTGGGAGGTTAATAATGCATGAAGCGAATCAATCAACGCCAGCTTTTGTGCGGCCAGCGGATGCACCTGCTCTTCCGCCTGCGTCTGCGGCGTTAACGTGAAAGAGAGATGGCGGATAACCGTGCGGATGGCGTGCTGGTGCCAGTAGTCAACCGAGAAACTGGGACGTCGCGAGGCTTCCTGAAGACGAATCAAATGGTCAAAACGAACGGCATTGCCGATAAACAGGCTACTGGCGGAAGATTCTGATGCGGTATTGAGTTCAGCCGTTTGCGCACACGCTGGCAAGCCAAGACTGGCCGCCACCATTCCGAGAAGGAAATGAGGCCAGAAATAGCGTCTACCTAATTGTCGCCAGCGTAGAAGGATTCCGATCACAATTGTTCCATTGCGCATAACATTTTAATTATTCACCGCGGTTTTCAGCAGCATGCAGCCTGTAAAAGCGCCAGAGATAGTAACACTAATGTGGCGCGGCGACACCTGGGATTAGCGCAACAACGGGAGAAATCGCGCGCGATTGTGCAGCAATTCAGCAATTGTTTGCTTTGACGTGGGAATGCTATCGCAACAGGCGGAGATTAACAGCGAGGCAATAAAAAACGGCTGGTGCCACTGACCGGAGAGAGTGTCAGCACAGCCAGCCGTTTTACGTTCTGAACGGATTTAAGCCAGAACCAAATTTGGTGCTTTGAACGCCAGTGGCAATTCAGCTTCGTCTTCGAAGGTTGCCCATTCCCAGGCTTCCTGCTTAGCCAAAACGGCCTGCAGCAGTTTGTTGTTCAGCGCATGGCCTGATTTGAACGCGGTGAACGCGCCAATAATATTGTGGCCGCACATAAACAGATCGCCGATAGCATCCAGCATTTTGTGACGCACGAACTCGTCTTCAAAACGCAGGCCTTCTTCATTAAGCACGCGGAAATCATCAAGGCCAATCGCACAATCTAAACTACCGCCCAGGCACAGGCCTTTAGACTGCAGATATTCGATTTCACGCATGAAGCCAAAAGTACGTGCACGGCTAATCTGACGAACAAACGCTTCGGCAGAGAATTTCATCTGGTAGCGCTGAGAGCTGGAATCGATAGCCGGGTGTTTGAAATCGATAGTGAAATCAAGCGAGAAACCGTTATAAGGTTTGATCTCTGCCCATTTGTCACCGTCTTCAACACGCACAGTCTGCTTAACACGCACAAATTTCTTGGCGCTGCTGAGCTGCTCGATACCTGCATCCATCAGCAGATAGATGAAAGGCGCTGCACTGCCGTCCATAATCGGGATTTCTGGCGCATCAACTTCGACAATGATGTTATCGATGCCAAGACCTGCCAGTGCGGCATTTAAGTGTTCAACTGTCGAAATACGCACGCCTTCATCGTTCACCAGGCAGGTGCTCAGCATGGTGTCGCGCACGTATTTTGCATCAGCCGGAAAATCAACCGGTGGATTCAAGTCAGTGCGACGATAGATGACCCCGGTATTAGCCGGCGCAGGGCGCAGGGTCAGACTGACTTTCTTGCCGGTATGTAAACCGACACCTGTCGCCTGAACAATACGTTTTAATGTCCTTTGTTTGATCATCGTTATTATCTCGCAATATCGCTTTCCGACCGCCAGTATACGTTACCAGCGGGCGAACACTTTAGCACAAAGAGCGGGAAATCCCAATTATAGGGTTATTCCTAGTCGGCCTGCTTACGCAAAAATGCCGGAATATCAAGGTAATCTGGCTCTTTGTTAGACTGTGCGCTCTGATCGTTCACCACTTTAGCGGCAGGTTTTTGCTCCTGCGGCAGCGGAGACATACCGTGCTGCTGGTAACGATGATCCATCACAGGCTGACTGGCTGGTTTGTTAGTGACCAGGGTGATCTCTGGACGCTTATCCATGCCAATACCGGTTGCCACCACAGTGACGCGCAGTTCGTCATTCATTTCTGGGTCCAGCGAGGTACCAATCACGACGGTTGCGTTGTCTGAGGCGAAGGCGCGGATAGTGTTACCCACGGTTTCAAACTCATCCAGACGCAGGTCAAAGCCCGCAGTAATGTTGACCAGCACGCCACGCGCACCAGAGAGATCGATATCTTCCAGCAGTGGGCTGGAGATCGCCATCTCAGCGGCTTCTTCTGCACGGTCTTCACCACAGGCCACGCCAGAACCCATCATTGCGTAACCCATTTCTGACATTACGGTACGCACGTCAGCGAAGTCCACGTTCATCAGGCCAGGACGAGTAATCAGCTCGGCGATACCCTGTACGGCGCCTTTCAGTACGTCGTTAGCCGCGCCAAAAGCATCGAGCAGGGAAATACCACGTCCAAGGACTTTTAACAGCTTGTCGTTAGGAATGGTAATCAGTGAATCCACGTGCTTGGACAGCTCAGCGATACCCTGCTCAGCAAACGCCATGCGCTTCTTGCCTTCAAAGTTAAAAGGCTTGGTCACGACCGCAACGGTCAAAATACCTAAATCTTTGGCCACTTCAGCCACAACAGGCGCTGCGCCGGTACCAGTACCGCCACCCATACCTGCTGCGATGAACACCATGTCTGCCCCTTCCAGCGCAGAACGCAGTGCTTCGCGATCTTCTTCTGCAGAGTTACGGCCTACTTCCGGGTTAGCACCCGCGCCCAGCCCCTTGGTAATGTTATTACCAATCTGGATGGTCTGGCCGACCGCTGTCTTACGCAACGCCTGAGCGTCGGTATTCACAGCGAAGAATTCCACACCTTCGATACGCTCGCGTACCATGTGCTCTACGGCGTTGCCACCGCCACCGCCGACGCCGATGACTTTAATCACCGCGTCATTGGTTAATTCCATAGGTTCAAACATGATTTCTCTCCGTTATGTGCCTGTCGCCTGGAGATCACTAAAGAAAACAGCATGATCCCCTTTTACAAAAATTAAAACTCTTTTTTTAACCAACTATTAATACGTTTAAACCAGTTACCCACGGAAACGCGCTTTTCAGCCTCTGCGTCACCGTTCAGGTGTGACTCTTTACCGTAGTGCAACAGCCCCACCGCAGTGGAATAGTAAGACTCCTGCGCGTAGTCCGTCAGACCCGTGATGTTTAGCGGCTGTCCAATGCGCACCTGCGTATGAAATACGCGCTGCGCACAGGCGGCCAATCCTTCAATCTGCGCCGCGCCGCCGGTTAACACAATCCCTGCTGCAAGATGGTGTTTAACGCCCTGCTGGCGAAGCTGCTCTTGTAACTGCAAAATCTCGTCATTGACCAGATTTAAAAGCTCTGTGTAACGTGGCTCGATCACCTCGGCCAGCGTCTGACGTTGCAGGCTACGTGGCGGACGTCCGCCCACGCTTGGCACTTCAACGTTTTCGTCTTTTCCGACGATCGACCCGAGTGCACAGCCGTGGCGCACTTTGATGGCTTCCGCATCGGTGGGCGGCGTACCAAATGCGTAGGCAATATCACTGGTGACCACATTGCCAGCATAAGGAATAACCTTAGTATGACGTAATGCGCCGCCCGTATAGACGGCGATATCCATTGTGCCGCCACCAATATCCACCACACAAACGCCCAGTTCGCGTTCGTCTTCGGTCAGGACCGCAAAGCTGGATGCCAGACCGGCAAAAATCAGTTGGTCAACTTTGAGGCCACAACGTTCAACGGCTTTGACAATATTTTTTGCCATGTCGTTGTGACAGGTGATCAAATGCACCTTTGCCTGCATGCGCACACCTGACAGACCAACCGGATTTTTAATGCCTTCCTGATAGTCGATGGCATATTCCTGAGGAATAACGTGCAGAATGCGATGCTCATCACGAACGCGCACTGACTTGGCCGTATGCACCACATTCTCTACATCATCCTGAGTCACTTCCTCTTCGGAAATCGGAACCATCCCGATTTCGTTCTGACAACTGATATGTTTGCCCGATAATGCAAGGTAAACGGAAGAGATCTGGCAATCCGCCATCAACTCAGCCTGATCGATGGCGCGCTGTACGCATTTCACCACCGACTCAAGATCGTTTACGCCGCCTTTATCCATACCGCGGGACGGGCAACTGCCGACCCCAATAATATTGACCATACCATCAGGCAGAATTTCCCCAACCAGGGCGGCGACCTTCGCAGTGCCGATTTCGAGTCCAACTACCAGTTTTCTGTCCGTTGCCTTGATCATTGTTGTTTAGCCTGTGCCTGGTTTTGTTGCTGATTACTGTCCTGTGGCTCCATCACTATCGGTGTCCAGCCAACAGAAGCGCCAGAGTCATAGCGTAAATCAACCGAGTTGATGCGCTTGTGTTCATTCTGACCTTGCTGCAGCAGCACCGGATAGAGCTCAATAAAACGATTCAGACGCTTCATGGTATCGGTACGACCCAGCTCAATACGTACATCATCGCTGGTCACTAACTGCCATGAACGCCGCGCCGTCATCGACGCCACCTTCAGGGTAAACTTCCTGGCTTTCAGCACGTCATCCATACTGTGATAACCCGCCAGCACCTCTTTTTCACTGCCTTCTGGACCGTATAACATCGGCAGCGTTTCTTTACCCATATGGTTAGCCGGTACGCTGAATGACACGCCGTCGCTGTCAACCATGTGAGAGTCGTTCCAGCGCGCCACCGGCGTATATTCCACCAAATGGATTTTCAGTTCATCCGGCCACTGCTTACGCACGCTGACCTGCTTTATCCATGGCAATCTTTCTATCTGCTGCTGGATGATGTTCACATCCTGCGACATAAAGGTGCCAGGTGAACCTAACGACAAAATCGCCTGGCGAATATCGTCGTGAGTGGTGTAATGCAGTTGTCCCGTCACTACCAGCTTTGACAGCGGTAACCGAGAGGCATCGTTCATCCACTTCAGCACCACTAAGCCACCCGCAATCATTACGCCCATCACCATCAGCAGAAACACGATGCCGAAGAGCCGGGCACCGTTACTGCGACCGTTGCGTGCCCGCTCCTGCGCCTCACGGTTACGTACGTTCATCGCCGCCTGTGACATATCAGTCGGCCAGTTCCAGAATGCGTACAACCAACTGAGAAAACGTCAGGCCAGCCTGCTTTGCTGCCATCGGCACTAAGCTGTGGCTGGTCATACCGGGTGACGTGTTCGCTTCCAACAGCTGGAAGTGTCCTTCACCATCGGTCATGACATCAACGCGTCCCCAGCCACTGCATCCCAGTGCACGCCAGGCAGACCAAACCAGCTGTTGTAATTCTGCTTCACGCTCTGCACTCAGTCCGGCTGGACAGAAGTACTGAGTATCGTCAGAAATGTATTTAGCTTCATAGTCATAGAACTCGCTGGCGGTCTTTATTTTTATGGCTGGCAGAATCTGCTCGCCCAGAATGCCAACGGTATATTCCTCACCGCTCAGAAACGCCTCAACCAGCACGTTATCGTCGTGGCGAAATGCTTCTTCCAGTGCTGCGGTCAGATCGCTCTGCTGATTCACGCGGCTGATCCCAACACTGGACCCTTCGCTGCTCGGTTTAACGAACAGCGGTAAACCTAGCGCGCTAATCGCCGTCTTGGTGGCCGTATCCAGACCGGCCTGCATCTGTTCACGCGTGATCCAGACAAATTTACCTGCCGGCAGTCCCCTGCCCTGCCACAGCAGCTTGGTGCGCAGTTTGTCCATGGTCACGGCCGAGGCCATCACGCCGCTGCCGGTATAGGGCAACTGCAGGAACTCCAGCACCGCCTGAAGCGTGCCGTCTTCACCGCCACGACCGTGCAGGGCGATAAACACCTTTTCAAAACCTTGTGCAGTTAAATCCAGCACTGAAACGTCGCGGGTATCAATACCCTGTGCGTCAATACCTGCTTCGCGTAAGCCGGCCAGCACGGCACCGCCGGACATCAGGGACACGTCGCGCTCGGCTGACGTGCCGCCCATTAAAACGGCAACTTTAGGCATGACGGCCCTCCACTTTGCGCTCTGGCTGCAATTTGCAGTCGGCCAGTTTACGCGCCACTTTACCTACATTTCCTGCACCCTGAACCAGAATCAGATCGTTACCTGACAGCAAAGGTGCCAGCATTTCAACGAGCGAATCATGCTCCGGCACCAGAATAGGATCGACCTTGCCACGGTTACGAATGGCACGGCACAGTGCACGGCTGTCCGCGCCAGGAATGGGCGTTTCACCTGCCGCGTACACATCCAGCATCAGCAAAACGTCAACCTGAGACAGCACGTTGGCAAAATCATCAAACAGGTCACGGGTTCGCGTGTAACGGTGCGGCTGAAACACCATCGCCAGTTTTTTATCAGGCCAACCCGCGCGCGCCGCTTTGATGGTAGCGTCCACTTCCGTGGGATGATGACCATAATCATCCACCAGCATGGCGGTGCCAGGCTGACCGTTGACCGGTTCGGTAGAAAACTCGCCCAACTGGTCGAAACGACGGCCGGTTCCCTGAAAGCTTTCCAGCGCCGCCAGAATGGCGCTGTCTTCAATCCCTTCTTCGCTGGCAACGGCTACGGCCGCTGCTGCGTTTAATGCATTGTGCCGACCCGGCGCGTTCAGGGTGATCTGTAACGGCGCCTTGTCCTGACGAATCAGGCTAAAGTGCACCTGTGCACCACGCTGTTCAAAGTCTTCGATGCGGAAGTCAGCATCGTCACTGAAGCCATAGGTCGTAATCTGGCGGCCTACGCGAGGAAGCAGGTCACGAATCACGGCATCATCGACGCACATGACTGCGCGGCCGTAGAACGGCAAATTGTGCAGGAAATTAATGAACGTCTGCTTCAGGTTTTCAAAATCTCCCTGATAGGTGTCCATATGATCCGCTTCGATATTGGTGACGACAGCGACCATTGGCTGCAGATGGAGGAATGACGCATCGCTCTCATCCGCTTCGGCGATCAGATAGCGGCTGCTGCCTAAACGCGCATGCGTGCCTGCCGCTTTAACCAGCCCCCCGTTAACGAAAGTCGGGTCCAGGCCACCTTCTGCGTAAATGCTCGACACCATGGCTGTTGTCGTGGTTTTGCCGTGCGTGCCGGCAATCGCAATACCGTGACGAAAGCGCATCAGTTCTGCCAGCATCTCCGCGCGACGAATCACCGGGATACGTTGCTCCCGTGCCGCCACCAGTTCAGGATTGTCCTGCGCAACGGCGCTGGACACCACGACTACGCTGGCATCCGTTACGTTTTCCGGGCGATGGTTAAAGTAAATCGTTGCGCCCAGTTTGATCAGATTTTGTGTTACCGGATTCGGCGCCAGATCAGAACCGCTGATATGGTAGCCTTCATTTGCTAACACTTCGGCAATACCGCCCATGCCAGCACCGCCGATGCCGACAAAGTGAATGTGCCGGACGCGACGCATCTCGGGCACGATTGAACGCAGTTTTGCCAGTTGTTGTGTATTCATTACGCTTTATTACCTACCTACTCATTCAGTTTGTGCTCAGTTTGAGCACGGGTCAGCCAGGCTGACCTGATGCGTTAATGTGCGGCGTGAGCCACTGCCTGCGCGACCCGTTCAGTCGCATCGGGTACCGCCACCTCATGGGCTTTTTCAGCCATCGCGAGTAATGTCGGGCGATCCCAGTGACGCAACGTTTCCGCTACCGCCTCCGCTGTAAACTGCGGCTGCTCAAAAATTTTGGCTGCACCTGCGCCCTCAAGCGGCAAGGCATTCCAGTACTGCTGACGATCTTTGTGCTGAAACGGCACGAAGATGGCCGGTAATCCCGCGGCAGCAATTTCACTCACCGTCAGTGCACCTGAGCGACAAATCACTACATCAGCCCAGGCATACGCCGCCGCCATATCATCAATAAATTCGGTCACCTTGTGCTGCTGACCTGCCTGCTGATAGGCATGCTCTACGTCCTGCAATGCACCTTTACCGGTCTGATGCCAGACGGTGATCTGCTCACCCAGTTTTGCCGCAACCAGGGGCACCGTCTGGTTAAGAACGCGCGCGCCCTGACTGCCGCCCACCACCAGAATACGGATGGCACCACTGCGTCCGGCCAGGCGCTGAGTCGGTGATGGCAGGGCCAGCACGTCCGTACGCACCGGGTTTCCTACCACCTCTGCGTGGGGAAACGCACCGGGAAATGCCTGCATAACTTTGGTGGCAATTTTTGCCAGCCACTTGTTGGTCAGTCCGGCAATACCGTTTTGCTCATGCAGCACGACAGGGACACCACAGCTCCAGGCCGCCAGGCCGCCCGGGCCCGATACATAGCCACCCATGCCCAGCACGACGTCCGGCTTCCAGGCTTTAATAATCTTGCGAGCCTGACGCCAGGCGTTAAAAATACGCACCGGCGCTAGCAACAGGGCTTTGATGCCCTTGCCGCGTAATCCGCTGATACGGATAAAGTCGATGTCGATACCGTGCTTGGGTACCAGGTCGGCTTCCATACGATCTGCGGTGCCTAACCAGCGAACTTCCCAGCCCTGCGCTTTCAGATGATGGGCCACGGCCAGCCCCGGGAACACATGTCCACCGGTGCCACCTGCCATGACCATCAATCGTTTACCACTCATCGACCACCTCGGGTAAACGCCTGCGCTTTAGCCAGACGCGTTTCATAATCAATACGTAACAAAAATACGATGGCCGTAGACATAATGATGAGACTCGAACCACCGTAACTAATTAACGGTAACGTCAGCCCTTTGGTCGGTAACATACCCGCCGCGGCACCCACGTTGACCAGTGCCTGAAAGCTAAACCATACGCCGATTGAACAGGCTAAGAAGCCCGAAAAACGTTGGTCAAGTTCAAGCGCGCGTCGACCGATCGACATTGCGCGAAAAGCGACGAAGAATACCATTAACAGCGCTAAAACCACACCGATGTAACCCAGTTCTTCTCCGATAATGGAGAAAATAAAGTCGGTATGCGCTTCGGGCAGATATTCCAGTTTCTGAACCGAATTCCCCAGCCCCTGGCCCCAGAATTCACCGCGGCCAAATGCCATCAGCGATTGTGTAAGCTGGTAGCCGCTGCCGAAAGGATCTTCCCATGGGTCCCAGAATGACGTAACGCGGCGCATACGGTATGGCTCGGCGATAATCAACAGCACCACGGCAAAAATGCCGGAGCCGATGATGGCCAGAAACTGCCACAGCTTGGCCCCCGCCAGAAACAGCATCGCCAGCGTGGTAACAAACAGCACCACCACCGTGCCGAGGTCCGGTTGAGCCAGCAGCAGTACAGCCAGCACGACCATCACGCCCATCGGCTTACAGAAGCCCCAGAAGTTATTTCGCACCTCTTCGACTTTACGCACCAGGTAACTGGCGAGATAGCAGAAGAGCGTGAGTTTAGATAATTCGGCTGGCTGGATACGTAGCGGGCCTAACGCAATCCAGCGTGAAGCACCATTGACCGAGCTACCCACGACTAAAACAATCAACAGCATGGCGACAGACACCATCAGCATCACGTTGCTGTAACGCTGCCAGAAATCCATCGGGACGCGCAGGGTAACCAGCGCCATACCGAATGCCAGGGCGATATAAAACGCATCACGCTTGGCAAAATAGAACGGATCGTCATTCAGACGCTGACCTACCGGCATCGACGCCGAGGTCACCATCACAAAGCCGATGGCGGCTAAGCCCAGCGTTAACCAGAGCAACGTACGGTCATAGAGCACCAGCGAGGTATCATCGCTTTCGCGCGACCCCATTACCCAGTTACTCAACCGACTGGACAGGTAACTCGCAATGCCCGAACCAAGAATACGCATCAGCTTAGCTCCCTGGCCAGTTGCGCGAAGACGTCACCGCGCTGCTCAAAACTGCGAAACTGATCGAGGCTGGCACAGGCTGGCGAAAGCAGTACCATATCGCCCGGCTGGACCTGCCTGGCAATCTGTTCCATAGCCTGCTGCAGCGTTTCAGTGCGTACAGCGACGTCGGGCCGCAGCGCGGCCAGCGCATCACCATCGCGACCAAAGCAGAACAACCGGATACGATCGCCCTGAACATAAGGCGCCAACGGCGAGAAGTCTGCTGATTTGCCATCCCCACCAAGCAGCAGCCAGAGCGTGCCGTTAACCTGCAAGCCTTTTAATGCGGCTTCTGTACTGCCGACGTTGGTCGCTTTTGAATCATTAATCCAGCGTACGCCGCGATTCTCATGAACCAGTTGAAAACGGTGTGGCAGGCCGGAATAGGCTGCAAGCGCAGACAGGCTGGTGGATCGTGGTAACCCCACCGCATCTGCCAACGCTAATGCCGCCAGCGCATTGGTGTAATTATGTTGCCCCACCAGCGTCATTTCATCGGTGTTTAGCACCTTCTCGCCTTTGGCCCGGAGCCAGATACTGCCCTGCTGCTTATTGAGATGATAATCCCCGATATCGATGCCAAAACTCACACAGCGCGCGTCAGCGCCGCGCACCGGCATCGTCATGCCATCATCAGCGTTCACCACACAAACCTGGGCGTTCTCGTAAATACGCAGTTTGGCTGCCCGATACTGCTGCATACCTAACGGATAGCGATCCATATGATCTTCCGTCACGTTAAGAATGGTGGCGGCTGCGGCTTTCAGGCTGTGCGTGGTTTCCAACTGAAAGCTGGAGAGCTCCAGCACATACAGCTGCGCAGGCGCTTTCAGCAGGCTGAGCGCGGGCAAACCAATATTGCCACCCACGCCTACCTGCCAGCCTGCCGCCTTCGCCATTTCGCCGACCAGGGTGGTGACCGTACTTTTTCCGTTCGAGCCGGTAATCGCCACAATCGGTGCCTGTGCTTCACGACAAAACAGCTCAATGTCACCGACGATTTCGATGCCCGCGTCCGCAGCTTCACACAACGCCGGATGCGCCAGCGCAATACCGGGGCTGGCAATGATAAGGTCTGCCGCTAACAGCCAGTCACTGTTGATACCGCCCACGTAGCGCTCTACCTGCTCAGGCAACTTATCCAGCCCTGGCGGTGACATACGGGTATCCATCACGCGTGGCGTTACGCCCTGCGCTACAAAGAAATCAACACAGGACAGCCCGGTCAGGCCTAATCCGATGATGACGACTTTTCTCCCGCGATAGTCAGCCATGATTACCGTACCTTCAGCGTCGCCAGGCCAATCAGCACCAGCATGAGCGAAATAATCCAGAAGCGCACAATGACGCGCGGCTCTGGCCAGCCTTTCAGTTCGTAGTGATGGTGGATTGGTGCCATACGGAAAATGCGTTGCCCGCGTAGCTTGAATGACCCCACCTGCAGAATCACCGACAGCGTTTCAACAACAAACACGCCGCCCATGATCACTAATAAAAATTCCTGACGCAGCAGCACGGCGATGGTCCCCAATGCGCCGCCCAGCGCCAGCGATCCGACATCGCCCATGAAAACCTGGGCCGGATAGGTATTGAACCAGAGGAACCCTAATCCTGCCCCCACGATGGCGGTACAGACGATCACCAGTTCACCGGCATGCCGTAAATAAGGAATATGCAGATACTCGGCGAATTTCACGTTACCTGTTGCCCAGGCGACCAGTGCAAAACCTGCCGCCACAAAGACGGTTGGCATAATGGCCAGGCCATCCAGACCGTCGGTCAGGTTGACGGCATTACCGGTACCCACAATGACAAAGTAAGCCAGCACGATGTAAAACAGCCCCAGCTGTGGCATCACGTCTTTGAAGAAAGGCACAACCAGCTCTGTGGCTGGCGTATCTTTACCGGCCAGGTAAAGCGCAAAGGCAACGCCCAGGGAAATCACCGACATCCAGAAGTATTTCCAGCGCGCGATCAACCCTTTGGTATCTTTGCGTACTACTTTGCGGTAATCATCGACAAAGCCAATCACGCCAAAGCCCACCAGCACCACCAGCACACACCAGACATAGGGGTTGGATGGGTAAGCCCACATCAATACCGACAGGGTGATCGAAGTCAGAATCATGATGCCGCCCATGGTCGGCGTCCCACGCTTGCTAAAGTGCGACTCCGGGCCGTCGTTACGCACCACCTGACCGATTTGCAGTTTCTGCAGCCACGCAATCAGGCGTGGCCCCATCCACAGGGAGATAAATAACGCGGTCAGCAGGCTGACAATGGCGCGAAACGTCAGATACGAAAAGACGTTGAAGCCGGAATAAAATGCGACCAGATGTTCGGCCAGCCAAACTAACATGTTCCTTTCTCCTGTAAGCTCTGTACTACCTGCTCCATGGCGGCACTACGTGAACCCTTAATCAATACGGTCATTTCTTTGTGTTCGGACAGTAACTGGCGTAAACGTTCAGTCAGCGCGGTTTTATCGCTGAAATGTTCGCCAACGCCACTGCTTTCGCTAATTAAATGGCTTATCTGACCGGTGCTTAACACCCGATCAATGCCTGCGGCTTTGGCGGCCAGGCCCACTTCACGATGGCACTGTTCGCTTTCGTCGCCTAATTCAGCCATATCGCCCACCGCCATGACGCGGTAACCCGGCATCTCAGACAACACCTGGGCTGCTGCGATCATTGAGCCGACGTTTGCGTTGTAGCTGTCATCGAGCAGCAGTTGCTGCGCGGAGAGGCGAATGGGGAACAGGCGACCGGGCACGGACTGAAGGTTTTTCAGGCCACTCTGCACTGCGCTGAGCGGGGCATCCACCGACAGCGCGAGCGCGGCAGCGGCGAGCGCATTCGCAATATTATGCCGTCCCGGCACCGGTAAGGTAATGTCTGCTTCGCCATGCGGCGTGTGCATAACAAAGTGCGTGCCATCCTGACTGATGCGAATGTCGCGCGCGTGAAAATCGCAGTCAGCATCCTGGGGGGAGAAACGCCATACCGTTTTACCGTGCAGGTTCTCCTGCCAGTGCGGCCAGTCATTGCTGTCAGCGTTTAAAATCGCCGTTCCCTTCGCGGGCAAACCGTTAAAAATTTCACCTTTGGCTTTTGCCACGCCAGCCAGCGAACCAAACCCTTCAAGATGAGCCGCGGCAAGGTTATTGACCAGCGCGCTTTCCGGACGGACCAGATCGGTGGTGTAGGCGATTTCGCCCTGATGATTTGCACCCAGCTCAATGACCGCGAACTGATGTTCAGGCGTGAGGCGCAATAAGGTCATCGGCACGCCAAAATCGTTGTTCAGGTTACCGGCGGTATGAAGTGTTTCACCGCATTGACGTAAAATCGCAGCCGTCATCTCTTTCACCGAGGTCTTACCGGAAGAGCCGGTCAGGGCAACGACCCGAGCGCTGGCCTGTTGACGCACCCATGCTCCCAGCTTGCCAAACGCCAGGCGCGTATCTTTAACCACGACCTGAGGCACAGATACAGGTAAACGCTTACTTACCAGCAAGGCTTTGGCCCCCTTGGCAATGGCATCTTCTGCAAAGTCATGGGCATCAAAACGCTCGCCCACGATGGCCACAAACAGGCTACCTGCGGTGACCTTGCGGGTATCCGTTGTGACATCATTTAATGTCAGGTCGTCGCCGTGCAGGGTGCCGCTGGTGATCTGTGCTAACGTGCTCAATGAAACCGGAATCATGCTACGCCTCCTAGCAATGTGGCGACCGTCGCACGATCGGAGTAATCCAGACGTTGATTGCCAACAATTTGATAGTCTTCATGGCCTTTCCCGGCCACCAATACGATGTCATCGGGATGAGCCTGCATGATGGTGCTGGTCACGGCCTGCGCGCGTCCGGAAACGACACGGGCACGGCCAGGATCGAGCAGCCCACTCAGAATGTCCTGCACAATCGCCTGAGGATCTTCACTGCGCGGATTATCATCCGTCACCACCACCACGTCGGCAAACTGCTCAGCAATTGCTCCCATTAGTGGGCGCTTACCTTTGTCGCGATCGCCGCCACATCCGAACAGGCACCACAGTTTGCCTTTGCAATGCAGGCGCGCGGCTTCCAGTGCTTTCTCTAAGGCATCCGGCGTGTGGGCATAATCCACCACGACGGTAGGCTTACCCGGGGCGCTGAAGACTTCCATTCGCCCGTTCACCGGCTGCAGTCTTGCCGCAACCCGCAGTAGATCATCCAGCGCATAACCCAGCGCCAGCAGCGTTGCCAGAGCCAACAGTAAGTTACTGACGTTGAAGGCCCCCATCAGGCGGCTGTTTATCTCGCCCTCGCCCCAGCTTGAGTCGAAGCGAATGTGGGCACCATTATCGTGATAGTTCACGTCGGTCGCACGAAGCCAGCGACCATGATTACCGGGCTGCAGGTTATTTTCCATCGTGACTGCCACGGCGTCAGGCAGATTTGCCAGCCAGCGGCGACCGACGTCATCGTCAGCATTAAGCACGGCCACACCGACCTGATGCTCGGAAAATAACAACCATTTTGCCGACGCATACTGCTGCATATCACCGTGGTAATCGAGATGGTCACGGCTGAGGTTGGTAAACACCGCAGCGGCAAAAGGCAGTGCTGAAACACGATGCTGCACCAGCCCGTGTGACGAAATTTCCATTGCCGTCAGCGATGCGCCTTTCCGGACCAGTTCATCCAGGTTGTGCTGCACATCTACGGCTGAACCCGTGGTATTTTCCGCTGGCACCAGTTGCCCGACCAGCCCATTGCCTACCGTGCCCATCACCGCACTGGTTTCGCCCAGCAGGCTGGCCCATTGCGCCAGTAACTGCGTGGTGGTCGTTTTACCATTGGTACCGGTTACGCCAATCAGCTTTTGCTTTTCGCCCGGCTGCTGGTAAAAACGGCCTGCCAGAGCAGAAAGACGTTGATGCAGCTGCGCCAGATAAATGACCGGCACGCCGTGCATCTCACGAATTTCGCCGTCGGTCGCTTCCCCTTCTGCTTCCGCGATAACGGCAGCCACGCCCTGCGCAATCGCCTGAGGAATAAACCGTCGACCATCAACCTGATGGCCAGCAATGGCCACAAACAGATCGCCCGCCGCCGCACTGCGGCTGTCCAGAGTCATGTCACGCAACGGGCGCGCAGGTGCGTCAGGCACCCACGGTCCGAGTAAGTCGCGCAGGTTACGATCTGTCACTTGATTCCTCACTTCTGTTTGTCACCAACTCGTTTTTGTCATTGGTCGGCAGGGCATCCGGTTCGATATTCATGGTACGCAGAACGCCGCCCATGATGGCACCGAACACCGGTGCAGAAACCGCACCACCATAATATTTACCGGCCTGGGGATCGTTAATGACCACCACCAGCGCAAAACGAGGGCGACTGGCAGGCGCAACGCCTGCGGTATAGGCAATGTATTTATTCACGTAACGACCATCCGGCCCGACCTTTTTCGCGGTACCGGTTTTGATCGCCACGCGATAGCCTTTGATGGCGGCTTTCACGCCGCCTCCGCCCGGTAACGCCACGCTTTCCATCATGTGCACCACGGTTTTCACCAGGGCTTCAGGAAACACGCGCTCACCACCAACCGGTGGATCAACTTTGGTTATCGACAGCGGACGAGCAATGCCGAAGCTGCCAATCGTTGCGTAGACTCGCGCTAACTGTAACGGCGTTACCATTAGCCCGTAGCCGAAAGAGAAGGTGGCCCTCTCTATGTCAGACCACCGTTGTTTTTTAGGGTATAAGCCACTACTTTCCCCGACCAGCCCCAAATTGGTCGGTTTACCCAGTCCAAAGCGCGCGTAAGTATCTACAAGCGCTGAGGAGGGCATCGCTAACGCCAGTCGTGAAACACCGACGTTACTCGATTTCTGTAAAACACCTGTCAAAGTCAGTTCGCTGTAGCGCGCCACATCTTTGATTTCATGGCCGTTGACGCGATAGGGAACGGTATTCAGTACGCTGTTCTCTTTCACCACACCGCGTTGCAGGGCCGTCATCACCACCATCGGCTTCACCGTTGAGCCAGGCTCGAAAATGTCGGTGATGGCGCGGTTACGCATCAGGTCTTTTGCCGTGTTGCTCAGGTTATTCGGGTTATAGGCCGGGCTGTTGGCCATTGCCAGTACTTCGCCGGTGTTCACGTCCACCAGCACCGCCGTGCCCGATTCCGCTTTGTTAAACGCCACTGCGTTGTTGAGTTCGCGGTAGACCAGCGCCTGCAGGCGTTCGTCGATGCTCAGCGTCAGGTTATGCGCGGCACGGCTGTCAACCGAAGAGATATCTTCAATCACACGTCCGTAGCGATCTTTACGCACGGTTCGCTCGCCCGGTTCACCGGTCAGCCATTTATCGAAGCTCTTTTCGATGCCTTCAATGCCCTGGCCGTCGATATTGGTAAAGCCGATGAGATGTGACGTCACCTGACCAGCCGGATAGTAGCGTCGGGACTCTTCACGCAAATGAATGCCTGGCAGCTTGAGTTTTTTAACGTATTCACCGATGGCGGGATTAACCTGACGCGCCAGGTAAATAAAGCGCCCTTTGGGATTCGCATTCACGCGTGCGGCCAGTTGATCAATGGGGATAGAAAGGGCATCGGATAAGGCTTTCCAGCGGCTGTCAAGCGTGACCCCGCCAGCATCATGTAGCTCTTTAGGATCGGCCCAGATCGCATTTACCGGCACGCTGACCGCCAGCGGGCGTCCGCCACGATCGCTGATCATGCCGCGCGCGGTCGGCACCGCCTGAACGCGTAATGAGCGTAAATCGCCTTCTTTAACCAGCTTGTCTGGGTTGATCACCTGCAGCCATGCAACCCGGGACAACAGCCCACCTAACGCCAGCAAAATGCAACCGCATAACAACGCAAAACGCCAGCTTACAAAGCTGGCTTTATCTTCCGGTTTTTTTAACTTCAGCGTTCTTTTTACGCCGTTCATTAGCAGTAACAGATCCTTATTTTTGCACCACGATGTTTTCCTGCGAAGGATCAACGTGCTGCATCTGCAGCTTTTCGGTGGCGATCCGCTCAACGCGGCTGTGATCGCCAAGGGCGTTCTCTTCCAGAATTAAATTGCGCCATTCAATGTCCAGCGCATCACACTCCAGCACCAGTTGCTCTCGCTGGGCGGTTAACAGGCGCGTTTTGTGCGTAGTGGTCACCACCAATACGGCAGAAACCAGTACGGCTATCAGCAACAGCAGGGGAATTTTGCCTTTGCGCAAAATGTCCCCGGCGATAACGCCGGGTAAGCTGTGCCGTTCGTTGCCGATCATGCGTCAGTTCTCTCCGCGATGCGTAAAACGGAACTGCGTGCACGAGGGTTCTCTTTCACCTCAATGTCGCCCGGGACCATTTTTCCCAGTAGCTTTAACTGACGGCCACCCAGCGCATTGAGCTGCTGTTCGGTCATAGGGAGTCCATGTGGCACCTGCGGACCCCGACTCTGATCGCGCATAAAACGTTTTACCAGTCGGTCTTCCA
Organism: Pantoea sp. SJZ147; assembly: GCF_007828605.1. Classification (NCBI taxonomy): domain Bacteria; kingdom Pseudomonadati; phylum Pseudomonadota; class Gammaproteobacteria; order Enterobacterales; family Erwiniaceae; genus Pantoea; species Pantoea sp. SJZ147. Next base: position 427,211 of record NZ_VIVB01000002.1, on the reverse strand, counting down.
GCGAATGGAAGCTGATAACGGATAAACGCCCTTGTGGGGCAAGTACCTCAACCGCACCTTTCAACGCGATATCAATCTCTTCCAGTTCGCTGTTAATCCAGATCCTGATCGCCTGGAAGCTGCGCGTGGCCGGATGTTTAAACTTATCTTTTATCGGTGTGGCTGCGGCAATTACCGCAGCCAGCTCTTTCGTGCGCGTCATCGGTTCTTCACGATTACGTTCGACGATGGCGCGGGCAATGCGTTTCGCAAAACGCTCTTCACCGTAAGTTTTCAGCACAAACGCAATATCCGCTTCGTCTGCCTGCAATAACCATTCGGCGGCAGAGTGACCCCGCGTGGGGTCCATGCGCATATCCAGTGGTCCGTCACGCATGAATGAAAAGCCTCGTTCGGCATCATCCAGTTGGGGGGACGAAACCCCCAGATCCAGCAATATGCCGTCGATACGGCCAACCAGTTCCCGCTCGGCCATGTACTCTGCCAGTGCGGAAAAAGGACCATGAACAATCGAAAAACGTGGGTCCTTTATCTCAGCCGCTGCGGCGATAGCTTGCGGGTCACGGTCAATGGCGATGAGCTTTCCGCCAGCGCCAAGCTGCGCCAGAATTAAGCGCGAGTGGCCGCCACGACCGAAGGTGCCGTCGATGTAGATACCGTCTTCCTTGATGTTGAGGCCATTAACCGCCTCATCCAACAGCACGGTGGTGTGTTTGTAATTTTCCTGCATAGCTATAGCGATAAATCCTGCAACCGCTCAGATAAAGGCTCCTGAGCTGACTGTTCTGCGTCAATATCTTCCCTGACTTGTTGATACCAGGTCTGTTCATCCCACAGTTCAAACTTATTGAACTGCCCAACCAGCATCACTTCTTTGCTTAAATTTGCATGCTGACGAAGCGTATTCGCCAACAACAAGCGGCCTGCATTGTCCATCTGACATTCACTGGCATGTCCCAGCAGCAAGCGCTGTACCCGGCGCTCCAGAGGATTCATGCTGGAAAGACTCGCCAGCTTCTTCTCAATGATTTCCCATGCGGGCAAGGTGTAGAGCAACAGGCATGGCTGGTGGAGGTCGATGGTACAAACCATCTGCCCCTGTGATTCCTCGCTCAGCAAATTGCGATAGCGCGTTGGTACCGCCAGGCGTCCTTTGCTGTCGAGATTGACTAACGTTGCTCCACGGAACATGCCAGCCTCACCCCTCAATTACCCATTTGCACCACTTTATCCCACTTTTTACCACAAAACGAGTTTAAGGATCGTAGGAAATCATTGTCAAGCCGGAGCGGCAGTTGAATATGACTATTTACCGAGGCGGGAATTAACACTGAGAGGGTTTCAAAACGCCAAAAGATGATTAATCAAAATTAAACTAATGAATAACTGAATAAAAAAATCTGACGCAAAAAAGAGTGGCTTAAAATTACACGTTTATTCAGGTTGAATAGCGTTGAGCCGTTTTGAGACAGGGGACGCATTTTAGGGGATTTCTTAAGGGATGCACAGCCACATAGCGACAAACAGCGTTTAAAACAGGCGCTAAGTTGTAAGTAAACAAGAATAGTCCGTTAACTTAATTTGTGAGCATGAGTGAATAACGCTTACGCTTTTTTACTTTAAGAAGAAAGAGTTTAAAAACAGCATGTAATAGACAGGGCAGACTTATTGCTGCCCTTAATTTAATTAGAAATTCTGCTTAATTGTCCACGACGCAATAAATTACGACGAATTCGGGTTAAACCGGGTTTGGGTTTTCTGGGTTCATCCAAAGAGGCTAAAACTAATTCCAGCACCCGTTCGGCGACGTCACGATGACGTTGGCCAACAGACAATACCGGACATTCAAGAAAGTCCAACAGCTCGTGATCGCCAAAGGTGGCAATGGCGAGATCGGCTGGCAAGCGCCCGTTACGTTTCAGCGTGACATCCATGACGCCCTGCAGCAGACCAAAAGAGGTCGTGAAAAGCGCATCTGGCATGGGGTGATTCTCCAGATAAGTTTCAAACAACGCAGCAGAAGCCGTGCGTTCAAAACTATTACAGTAAATGTAATCAATCGGGCGCTCATCATCTTTCCAGGCCTCTCTGAAGCCCAATTCACGCAGGAAACTGACGGAGAGTTCAGGTAACGCGCCCATAAACAGCACGTTATTAATTTTGAGCTGACGCAATTCAGCCGCCAGCGCAAAGGCATCATCCTGATCGGCGCCGACAACGCTGGTGAAGTGCTCACGATCCAGCGCACGGTCCAGCGCGATGATCGGTAATGGGTTATTGATCCAGCGTTGATAAAAAGGATGCTCGGGTGGAAGCGACGTCGATACGATAATCGCATCGACCTGGCGTTGCAGCAGATGCTCGATACAGCGCATCTCGTTATCAGGCTGATCTTCAGAACAGGCGATCAGCAACTGGTAGCCACGCTGGCGAGCCTGACGTTCAAGGTAGTTAGCAATGCGCGTGTAACTGGTATTTTCTAAATCGGGGATGACCAATCCAATCGATCGCGTGCGTCCGGCGCGCAGCCCTGCCGCTACCGCATTGGGATGGTAATTATGCTCGCGCACCACCGCCATGACTTTCTCAACGGTTTTGTCGCTGACACGATACTGCCGTGCTTTCCCATTTATAACGTAACTGGCCGTGGTGCGCGATACACCCGCCAGACGCGCAATTTCATCCAGTTTCACTGTAACCCCACCATTAAACAGGCTTAAGCTGATTGTTAACCCGCAGATAAGCTATGGACATCCTTTTTAGCACATCTAACAGCAGAAAAGTGCGCGTAGCAACCGCTTTTCTGATGGTCGTCAATCTTGCGCATTAAAAAGAAAAAACCCGGCATTTCGCCGGGTTACAAACATTGCTGATGGTAACGGAGCGTGATTAACGCATAATGCGCTCACCACGGGACACGCCCACGATTCCTGAGCGAGCCACTTCGACAATTTCAGCGACTTCACGAACGGTGCTTAAAAAGGCATCCAGCTTGTCGCTGGTACCTGCCAGCTGAACCGTGTAAAGCGATGGCGTGACGTCAATAATCTGCCCACGGAAGATTTCAGCGCTACGCTTCACCTCTTCGCGGCCATAACCCGTCGCCTGAATTTTCACCAGCATAATTTCACGTTCGACATACGCGCCCTGCCCTAACTCGGTCACGCGCAGTACGTCGACCAGTTTGTGGAGCTGCTTCTCGATCTGCTCCAGCACTTTCTGGTCGCCGACGGTCTGAATGGTCATGCGTGACAGCGTGGGATCATCCGTCGGTGCAACGGTCAGGCTCTCAATGTTATAGCCGCGTTGTGAAAACAGCCCCACTACGCGAGACAATGCGCCGGATTCGTTTTCCAGCAAAACTGATAAAATGCGACGCATAATTAAGTCCTCTCCGTTTTGCTCAACCACATCTCGTCCATGCTGCCACCGCGAATCTGCATCGGGTAAACATGCTCACTGCCGTCAACGTTGACGTCCACAAAGACCAGCCGCCCTGTGGCCAGGGTTTCCAGCGCCAGCGCCAGCTTTTCTTCCAGCTCTGCAGGATGATCAATGGCAATACCCACGTGACCATAGGCTTCAGCCAGGCGAACAAAATCAGGCAGCGATTCCATATAAGACTGAGAATGGCGACCAGAATAAATCATGTCCTGCCACTGTTTCACCATGCCCAGGAAACGGTTGTTCAGATTCAGCACCAACACCGGCAAATCGTACTGCAGCGCGGTCGAGAGCTCCTGAATATTCATCTGAATACTGCCATCACCCGTTACACAGATAACCGTCTCGTCAGGCAGGGCCATTTTAACACCCAGCGCGGCAGGCAGGCCAAAGCCCATGGTGCCGAGGCCACCGGAGTTAATCCAGCGACGCGGTTTATCGAAGGTGTAATAAAGGGCGGCGAACATCTGATGCTGTCCTACGTCCGAAGTGACGTAGGCATCCCCGTTCGTCAGGCGACAAATGGTTTCGATAACCGCCTGTGGTTTGATTTTGTCACTGGTGCGATCGAACGCCAGGCACTGGCGACTGCGCCAGGTTTCAATCGACTGCCACCAGTCACGCAGGCTGTCGAATGGCTGCTTTGCCTCACTCTGATCCAACAGTTCCAGCATTTGCTGTAAGGTCTGTTTGGCATCTCCGACAATCGGAATATCTGCCGCTACCGTTTTTGAAATGGAGGTCGGGTCGATATCAATATGCATCACGGTGGCATTGGGACAATATTTAGCCAGATTGTTGGTGGTGCGGTCATCAAAACGTACGCCAACCCCGAAGATCAAATCGGCGTTATGCATGGTCATGTTCGCTTCGTAGGTTCCATGCATGCCCAGCATGCCGACACACTGGCGATGACTGCCGGGAAACGCGCCCAGCCCCATCAGTGAGGTGGTGACCGGAATATTCAGGCGTTCGGCCAACTGCAGCAGTTCCGCTTCGCAAGAGGACGTGATGGCACCGCCGCCGGCATAGATAACGGGCTTATGCGCCGCCAGCAAGGTTTGCAAGGCGCGTTTAATCTGGCCTTTGTGCCCCTGAATCGTGGGGTTATAAGAGCGCATGCTCACGTCCTGCGGATAATGGTAAGGCAGCTTATTCGCAGGATTAAGAATATCTTTTGGCAGATCGATGACCACCGGCCCAGGACGACCCGTAGAGGCCAGCCAGAAGGCTTTTTTCAGCACCATCGGAATCTCTTCGGTATTTTTCACCAGGAAACTGTGTTTCACCACCGGACGAGAAATACCGACCATGTCACATTCCTGGAAGGCATCATAGCCAATCAGAGACGAAGGAACCTGACCTGACAGAATGACCAACGGAATAGAATCCATATAGGCCGTCGCTATGCCGGTAATCGCATTGGTTGCGCCCGGCCCCGACGTTACCAGCACCACGCCCACTTCGCCGGTTGCGCGCGCCAGACCATCTGCCATGTGCACCGCGCCCTGCTCGTGACGAACCAGAACGTGATCTATCCCACCTACGGTTTGCAGCGCATCATAAATATCCAGCACTGCGCCACCCGGATAGCCGAATACCTGCTTAACGCCCTGATCGATTAACGACCGGACGACCATTTCGGCTCCTGACAACATCTCCATTTTCTGCCTCCCGGCTTGAGGAACTGAATCTACTGACGACTGCTTTCCCGCTAGCCACATGCATCCAGCCCTGTTTTCGCCAATTAAGATCAAAACCTTATGTTTTTGCTAAGACAGCAGAACTCATTTCTGCTGTCCAGATACAGAGAATTCTGCTGGGTTATTTTTTCTAAGAGTAGGTCGATTACCATAACCGCAGAAAAACGGGCTGGCAAACGCCAAACGCCTTTTATTAAAGGAGGCAGGATACAAAGCCTCTGCTCGCCAACTTTGGCTTACGATTATTAAACTAAATACGCCTGTTAATAGCAGAGGAAAATGCTGTTAATGGTATTTTTTGCAGTCGTATCTAAGAAATAAAAAAAACAGATGACAGACCGGTTCAGCCAGCCGTCTTTCAGCCGCGCCTTTTTACGGCGTAACGCTCTTATAAAGTCTTCAGGCGCGATGGATTATGCTGCCTTTCATCACACCTTCGTGGATAAAATGATATAAAGCCTTTAATTTATCATTATAATTCATTGGATTAGCACACAACCATCGACCAGCAGGCTAACGTCAGCGGCAATAAGCATGACGCGAAGTGTCTCTCTCGTTTAATACTCTGCGAGGGCCGAAAATGGCAGAACATTTTTCTTTGCCGCTGCAAAAAATAACCCTTTGCTTATGGTTGACATCGATGGGTGATTCCAGTACCAATAGATGCAGCAAAAAATTCACGAGGTTTGAAACATGTCACGTTCTTTTCGTCTATCAGGTCTACTACTAAACGCAACTTATGTGCGCGGTAGACTTGTGGGCGAAATCAAACACTGATTCGAACCTGCTAAAAGTTAAAAACCCGCGCCTGTCGCGGGTTTTTTTATGCTCGTTGCAAGGCAAGAAACGCAAAAGGATGAACACGATGAGCCAGCAAGTTATTATTTTCGATACCACTCTGCGCGATGGTGAACAGGCATTACAGGCCAGCCTGAGTGTGAAAGAAAAACTGCAAATTGCATTAGCGCTGGAACGTATGGGCGTTGATGTTATGGAAGTCGGTTTCCCTGTGTCTTCACCAGGTGATTTTGAATCCGTGCAAACCATTGCGCGCACCATCAAAAACAGCCGGGTTTGCGGTCTGGCTCGCTGTGTTGAACAGGATATTGATGCCGCTTACGAGTCGTTGCGCGTCGCTGAAGCGTTCCGTATCCATACCTTTATCGCGACGTCACCGATGCATATTGCCACGAAGCTGCGCAGTACCCTGCCTGAAGTGATCGAACGCGCCGTTCGTATGGTGAAGCGCGCCCGTAACTATACGGATGATGTCGAGTTTTCCTGTGAAGATGGTGGCCGTACCCCAATTGACGACCTGTGCCGTATGGTTGAAGCCGCAATTAACGCCGGTGCGACCACCATTAACATCCCGGACACCGTCGGCTACACCTTGCCGAACGAATACGCCAACATCATTAGCCAGTTGATTCACCGCGTGCCAAACATTGATAAAGCGATCCTGTCTGTCCATACGCATGATGATTTGGGCATGGCAACGGGCAATGCGATTGCTGCGGTTCAGGCTGGAGCCCGTCAGGTCGAAGGCACGTTGAACGGATTAGGTGAACGCGCCGGTAACTGTGCGCTGGAAGAAGTGATCATGGCGATCAAAACCCGCCAGCAGATCATGAATGTTCATACCAATATTCATCATCAGGAAATTTACCGTACCAGCCAGATGATTAGCCAGATCTGCAATATGCCGATTCCGGCCAACAAAGCAGTGGTCGGTTCTAACGCCTTTGCCCACTCTTCCGGTATTCATCAGGACGGTGTCATCAAAAATCGTGAAAACTATGAAATCCTGACTCCTGAATCCATCGGCCTGCACAAAATTCAGCTTAATCTGACATCCCGCTCCGGTCGCGCAGCGGTAAAACATCGTATGGAAGAGATGGGCTACACAGAAAGCGAATACAACCTGGATTCCCTGTATGACGCTTTCCTGAAACTGGCGGACAAGAAAGGTCAGGTATTTGATTACGATCTGGAAGCGCTGGCTTTCATTAATAAACAAAACGAAGAGCCTGAATTTTTCCAACTGAATGATTTCAATGTGCAGTCAGGCTCCAGCATTACGGCCACCGCGTCGGTGAATCTGGGCTGCGGCGAACAAACGAAATCAGAAGCGGCGACCGGTAACGGTCCGGTTGATGCGGTTTATCAGGCGATTAACCGTATTACCCAGTTCAATGCAGAACTGGTTAATTACAAGCTGACGGCAAAAGGTCATGGCGAGAATGCGCTGGGTCAGGTTGATATCGTGGTGAGCTACAACAATCGTAAGTTCCACGGCGTCGGTCTGGCGACAGATATTGTCGAATCTTCTGCAAAAGCGATGGTGAACGCACTAAACAACATCTGGCGAGCCAAACAGGTCGAGAAAGAGTTACAGCGCAAGTCTAAAGATCAGAAGGAAACGGTGTAATCATGTCAAACTCTTCACATATCGCAGTACTGGCGGGCGACGGAATTGGCCCGGAAGTGATGGCCCAGGCTATCAAAGTATTGGATGCGGTTCGTCAGCGTTTTAATTTGCGTATTACCACCAGTGAATACGATGTCGGCGGTATCGCCATCGATCGTCATGGCGAACCTTTGCCACCTGCTACCGTTGCAGGTTGTGAGCAGGCTAACGCGATTCTGTTTGGATCGGTAGGCGGCCCTAAGTGGGAGCACTTACCGCCAGCCTCTCAGCCTGAGCGCGGCGCGCTGCTGCCGTTACGCAAACACTTTAAGCTGTTCAGCAACCTGCGTCCTGCGGCGCTGTACAGTGGTCTGGAAGCCTTTTGCCCACTGCGCAGCGATATCGCTGCCCGCGGTTTCGATATTCTCTGCGTACGTGAGCTGACCGGTGGAATTTATTTTGGTCAGCCGAAAGGACGCGAAGGCAGCGGCCCACACGAGCGGGCTTTTGATACTGAAGTTTATCATCGCTTTGAAATCGAACGCATTGCGCGCCAGGCTTTTGAATCGGCTCGTAAGCGTCGCAACAAAGTCACCTCGGTCGATAAAGCTAACGTGCTGCAAACGTCCGTGATGTGGCGCGAAATCGTGAACGAAATCGCGAAAGATTACCCAGATGTACAGCTGAGCCACATGTACATTGATAACGCCACCATGCAGTTGATTAAAGATCCCTCTCAGTTCGACGTGCTGCTGTGTTCCAACCTGTTTGGTGACATTTTGTCAGACGAGTGCGCGATGATCACCGGCTCGATGGGCATGTTGCCTTCAGCCAGCCTGAGCGAAGACGGTTTTGGCCTGTATGAACCGGCTGGCGGCTCAGCGCCCGATATCGCAGGTCAGAACATTGCGAATCCCATTGCCCAGATCCTGTCTCTGTCGCTGCTGCTGCGCTACAGCCTGAATGCCGATGACGCCGCTGCCTGCATCGAGCGCGCCATTAGCCGGGCCTTAGCGGAAGGCTATCGCACTAAAGATTTAGCGGGTGACGGCCATGCGATCAGCACAGATGAGATGGGCAGCATCATTGCCCGCTTTATCGCCGAGGAAAAATAATAAAATGAAAACCTTATACCAGAAGTTATTTGATGCACATGTCGTTCACGAAGCGCCGAATGAAACACCCTTGCTCTATATTGACCGCCACCTGATTCATGAGGTGACCTCACCACAGGCCTTTGATGGCTTGCGAGCACACGGGCGTAAAGTTCGTCAGCCGTCGAAGACGTTTGCCACCATGGATCACAACGTGTCCACCCAGACCAAGGACATCAATGCTTCGGGTGAGATGGCGCGCATCCAGATGCAGGAACTGATGAAGAACTGTGCCGAATTTGGTGTGCAGCTGTATGACCTGGATCACCCGTTCCAGGGCATCGTGCATGTTATTGGCCCAGAGCAAGGCATGACATTACCCGGCATGACGATTGTCTGCGGCGACTCGCACACAGCGACCCACGGTGCCTTTGGTTCACTGGCATTCGGTATCGGTACGTCCGAGGTGGAACATGTTTTTGCCACGCAAACCCTGAAGCAGGGCCGTGCCAAAACCATGAAGATTGAGGTGACAGGCACCGTCGCGCCGGGCATTACGGCAAAAGATATTGTGCTGGCGATTATTGGTAAAACTGGCAGCGCCGGCGGTACCGGTCACGTGGTTGAATTCTGTGGTTCCGCGATTGAAGCGCTGAGCATGGAAGGCCGCATGACACTGTGTAATATGGCCATTGAAATGGGTGCGAAAGCCGGTCTGGTTGCGCCGGATGACACGACATTCAGTTATCTGAAAGGCCGCCAGTTCTCCCCTGAAGGCGAAAAGTGGGAGCAGGCCGTTGCATACTGGCGCACGCTGAAGAGCGATCCCGAGGCTAAATTTGATCGCGTCGTTACGCTGCATGCGGAAGAGATTGCACCGCAGGTGACATGGGGAACCAACCCCGGCCAGGTGATCGCGGTTGATGCCAACATCCCCGATCCCGCGTCATTTGCCGATCCGGTAGAGCGAGCCTCCGCTGAAAAAGCACTGGCTTACATGAACCTGCAACCCGGCATCAAACTGACCGACGTCAGCATTGATAAAGTCTTTATTGGCTCCTGCACTAACTCGCGCATTGAAGATCTGCGCGCCGCCGCCGCGATTGCCAAAGGGCGTAAAGTCGCGCCAGGTGTGCAGGCACTTGTGGTACCCGGCTCTGGCCCGGTTAAGGCTCAGGCTGAAGCAGAAGGACTGGATAAAATTTTTATTGAGGCCGGTTTTGAGTGGCGCCTGCCTGGCTGCTCCATGTGTCTGGCAATGAACAATGACCGTCTGAACCCCGGCGAGCGCTGTGCATCAACCAGTAACCGTAACTTCGAAGGTCGCCAGGGCCGTGGCGGACGCACGCATTTAGTCAGCCCGGCAATGGCCGCCGCTGCCGCCATTAATGGCCATTTTGCCGACATTCGCAGCCTGACATAAGGAAACCATCATGGCAGAAAAATTCACTCAACATACTGGTCTGGTGGTTCCTTTGGATGCCGCTAACGTCGACACCGATGCCATCATTCCGAAGCAGTTTCTGCAGAAAGTGACCCGCGTGGGCTTCGGTGCCCATCTGTTCAATGACTGGCGATTTCTGGACGATCACGGTTTAGAGCCCAATCCGGACTTCGTACTCAACTTTCCTGAGTATAAAGGTGCCTCGATTCTGCTTACGCGCGAGAACTTTGGTTGCGGTTCATCTCGTGAACATGCCCCCTGGGCGCTGACCGATTACGGTTTCAAAGTCGTGATTGCCCCCAGCTTTGCCGATATTTTTTATGGTAACAGCTTCAACAACCAGCTGCTGCCGGTGACGTTGAGCGACGAGCAGGTGGAAGCATTATTCACGCTGGTGAAAGCCAATCCGGGGATCAGGTTTGAAGTGGACCTGGAATCCCAGGTCGTGAAAGCTGGCGACCAGTCTTACAGCTTTAAGATTGATGACTTCCGTCGCCATTGCATGCTGAACGGGCTGGACAGTATCGGCCTGACGCTGCAGCACGAAAGCGCGATCTCGGCTTACGAAAACAACCAGCCGGCCTTTATGCGTTAACTGGTACACCTCTTAATCAGCCCGTTCTGCTCTGCAGTCCGGGCTTTTTTTTTAACGAAAACTGCGCTAAAACAATTAATCGCAATTTATTTTCTTGCAGAAAGCGCGTTATTTATTCACCGATGACGTTTATATTTTGACTCGCATCATCTTCTCCTCACTTTTTCCTCTCTGTTATCACAAGAAGTAAATCGTTTGCTATTTTAATTAACATCAACGCCCTTCTTTTGTTATTTGATAGTTAATCCCATAGAACCTGCCTATAGTTTCTGAAAAAAAAACCATTATTTCCGCAAATTCCCCGTCGCTATCATCGCCGCAGAGAAAATTCAACGCAAAGCACATCGGGATCGTCTCAGCCTGCCTGTCAGATCTTTTGTGGAGACAATGTATGCACGCTTACCCTCACCTGTTTACCCCGTTAACAATCAACGGGATGACATTAAAAAACCGTATCATCATGCCGCCAATGGGCACCAATCTGGCCAGTCTGAATGGCGAAGTCTCTCAGGAACAGCTTGATTACTATTCACTTAGAGCAAAGGGTGGCACCGGGCTCATTACGATTGAGAATATTTGCGTGGATTTCCCATTCGCGTCGAACGGCACCACACAACTACGCATCGATAATGACCAGTATATTCCCGGTTTATACAAACTCACCGAGACGTTGCATAAACACGGAGCCTGTGTCGCCATCCAGTTAAATCATGCAGGTGCATCAGCTTATACCTATCGCCTCAATGGGGAGATGCCCATTTCAGCCTCCGCGGTACCGTCAAAAAAGAAGGGGACTATTCCACGTCCGATGACGCATGAGGAAATATATCGAGCGGTTGACAAATTTGGTGACGCTGCAGAACGCGTCAGACGCGCCAATTTTGACTGCGTAGAGATTCATGCCGGGCACTCTTATTTAATTAGTCAGTTTTTATCGCCACTGTTCAATCAGCGCGATGACGAATTTGGCGGAAGTATCGAGAACCGGTCACGCTTTTTAACCCTGATTGTCGACAAAGTTCGGGCCTGCGTTGGACCGACGTTTCCCATCAGTCTGCGTATCAGCGCGGATGATTTTTTACAGGGCGGTAACACGCTCGCGGATTCGCTGCGCATCCTTGAATACTGTCAGGAAAAAGTCGACTTCATCAATGTGTCGGCGGCGCAGAATGACAACCTGTTTTTACAAATAGACCAAATGTCTCAAGAGGATGGCTGGAAACGCTATCTGTCACGTGCCGTGCGCGACAAATTTAATAAACCCACCGTTGTCGCTGGCAATATTCGCACGCCTCAGCTTGCTGAAGACATTCTTGCCCAGGGTGACGCCGACCTCATTGCCATTGGTCGCGGGCTGATTGCCGAACCAGACTGGGTGCAAAAGGTACAGAGTGGGCATGAAGAGATGATGCGTAAGTGCATCTCCTGCAACATCGGGTGCGCCGACCATCGCATTGCCCGCTCGCTTCCCCTTCGCTGCTCAATTAACCCCGATATTATCCATGGCGATGCTTATAAAAAGCGGCGGGTAAATCGTCCAACGCGTGTCGTCGTCGTCGGGGCTGGGACCGCAGGTATCGAAGCCGCCTGCACGGCCGCCGAGGTGGGATGCAAGACATGGCTGCTTGAAGCCAAAGACCATATCGGGGGCCTGGCTGTCGAGATTGCACGGTTGCCCGAAAAAAAACGTATTGCCGATTTTCCGCAATTCCTGAACAACCGTATGGCCCGGCTGGAGAATTTGCAATTGCAGCTGGGGCAACACATTCAGCCCGACTCCCTCGAAGTGCTGCGTCCCGACTTAATTGTGAATGCCACGGGCTCTGTCCCCCTGCTGCCGCCAATTGCAGGGTTACATGAGACGATCGACCGCCCCGGCAGCGGGGTGTTCACGATTACTGGCATGATTCAACACCTGAATAGCTTTAGCGAGCTGCAAGGCAAGCGTATCGCCGTGGTCGGTGGCGGTGCCGTTGGACTCGATGTTGTTGAGTATTTTGCCAGCCGAGGCGCTGAAGCTGTACTGATTGAAATGCAGCATTCACCAGGACGCGACCTCGACATCATCACAAAGAGAGCCATGTTAGCTCTGCTTGAACAACATCAGGTAGAACAACATATGGACACGCAACTCGTTGAAGTCCAACCCGATCGCTTCCGCGTTAAAAACCCTCACCGCACCTTCGACATCACCTTTGACTACGGCTTTATCTGTCTGGGGATGCGTCCTAACCGCACCGGTTTCGAGGCCATAGAGCACTGGGCCACCGCCAACCAGATCAAAATAATGAACATCGGCGACAGCCTGAAAGCGCGGCGAATTATTGATGGTGTACGCGAAGGACGCAACGTACTGGATGCCCTTGAAGAGATTGGCGCACTGGGTAACCGCGAAGCGACAAGCATTCCACTTTTAACTTACTGAGGACACTATCATGGCAGAACGTATTACCGGGCATACCGAGCTGATTGGGCTAATAGCCACCCCTATTCGCCACAGTATGTCGCCAACCATGCACAACGAAGCCTTCGCGCATCTTGGGCTGGACTATGCTTACCTGGCTTTTGAGGTTGGCACTGAGGAACTGAAGGAGGTGGTGCAAGGTTTTCGTGCACTGAAGCTGCGCGGATGCAATGTTTCCATGCCCAATAAAACGGAGGTTTGTCGTTATCTGGATAAGCTGTCTCCCGCTGCGCAGCTTGTTGGCGCGGTGAACACCGTCGTGAATGATAATGGCGTGCTAACCGGGCACATCACTGATGGTACAGGTTACATGCGCGCCCTCGCTGAAGAGCGCATAGATATCTTGGGCAAAAAGATGACTGTTCTGGGCGCTGGCGGTGCGGCAACGGCCATTTGCGTTCAGGCCGCGCTGGATGGGGTAAAGGCGATCTCGGTATTTAACCAACGCGATAAGTTCTTTGCCAATGCGCAGGAAACCGTGGCGAAAATTCGTGCCCATACTGACTGTGAGATTCAGCTTTTTGATCTCGACGACCATGACCGTTTACGCGCTGAGATTAACGACAGCGTTATTCTCACCAATGCGACCGGCGTGGGCATGAAACCGTTTGAAGGTCAGATGTTGCTCCCCGACGACAGCTTCCTGCGTCCTGAGCTCATTGTCTCGGATGTTGTATATATCCCACGTAAAACACATCTGCTTGAGATCGCAGAGAAAAAAGGCTGCCGTATTATTAATGGTCTCGGCATGATGCTGTGGCAAGGCGCAAGCGCGTTTGAAATCTGGACAGGAAAACCGATGCCTGTTGATCACCTCAAAAAAATCCTTTTTTGAGGATGACAGAGATGAAAAACAAATATATTCCCACCGCCGCTGGGCTGTATCTCAATTATCTCATTCATGGCATGGGCGTGCTGGTCATCACTCTCAATATGGCTAACCTGCAGGTGCAATGGAACACCGATGCGGCGGGCGTATCGATTGTGATTTCCTCACTGGGCATTGGCAAACTGATTACCATCATTACCGGTTTTCTGTCGGATCGTTTTGGCCGCAAGCCTTTTGTCTTTTTGGGCATCATGAGTTACGTGGCGTTTTTCATCGGTATTCTGTTTACCCGAGATATTTATACGGCTTATATCTTTGGCGTGCTGGCAGGTATGGCAAACAGTTTCCTTGATTCAGCCACCTATCCGACGCTGATGGAGGCTTTCCCGGACTCGGCCAGCCGCGCTAACGTGCTGATTAAAGCGTTTGTCTCCGCCGGGCAATTTTTATTGCCGTTTATCATTAGCCTGCTTATCTGGGCGGATTTGTGGTTTGGTTGGTCATTCGTGCTGGCAGCAGCCTTAATGATGATGAGCGGAATCTACCTGATCAAGATGCCGTTTCCCGATCATCGGGTACAGAACATCGCGGAAGGATCAGCCACGGTGGCAACCCCACCGCGTAGTCGTCTGTATCAGTTGGATATGGTTGTGTTCACCTTATACGGCTATATCAGTATGGCGACCTTTTATCTGGTGAGCCAATGGTTGGCACAGTATGGGCAGTTTGTCGCTGGTATGTCCTATACCGCATCGGTGAAATTACTCAGTATCTACACGGCAGGATCGCTGACCTGCGTATTCGTCACGGCGGTCATGGTGAAAAAAGTGTTGAGCTCAGCCATTGCGATGATCATTTACACTTTCTTGTCGGCCCTCTCAGTGCTGATCGTCTGCCTCTATCCGACGCCACAAATGGTTACTGGTTTTGCATTCGTCTTTGGGTTTGCGGCCGCAGGCGGCGTTATGCAACTGGGGGCAACGATCATGGCGATGAGTTTTCCCCATGCGAAAGGCTTTGCGACAGGGGTCTTTTACACCGCCGGCAGTCTGGCCAGTTTTACCATCCCTTTATTTACAGCACATCTTTCACGAATCAGTATCGCCAGCATCATGTGGTTTGATCTAATTATTGCGGTGGCAGGTTTTATCCTTGCGCTTTATATCGGTTCCCGCCAGCTTCAATTTCATTGTGCGGAAAAACGCAGCCAAACTGCCTCAGCAAGCAGTTGAACAGTTAAAACAGGAATGACTATGACTCAAACGGTTAGGGTTAAAAACATCATATTCCAACAGGGACAAACGCTGCTATGTGTGCCCTTGACAGGCCGTACTCGCGCTGACCTTCAGGCCGGAGCGCAGTTACTGGCCACAGCAAAGGCAGACATTATTGAATGGCGCGTCGACCACTTCATCGATGGGAAAGACGTGAGTGAAGTCTTACTGACGCTGGCCGACATTCGTCAGCAACTGGGGGAAACACCGCTGCTCTTCACCTTCCGCAGTAAAAAAGAAGGCGGCGAGGCGGAAATCAGTGATGACGAATACTTCGCGCTCAACCGTGCGGCCGCCTTAAGCGGACTGGCTGATGTGATTGATATTGAGTTGTTTAATGATGAGTCACGCATCCGTTCGCTGGTAAGCGAGGCCCATAACGTCGGTGTTAAGGTCATTATGAGTAATCATGATTTCCACCAAACACCGGCGAAGGAAGAGATCATTTACCGGCTGCGCCGCATGCAGGATTTAGGTGCAGACCTGCCGAAGATCGCCGTAATGCCTCAGACACCACAGGATGTGCTGACGCTGCTGTCTGCCACCCTGTTAATGAAAGAGTGCTACGCAACGCGGCCGCTTATCACTATGTCGATGGGAAAAATGGGCGGTGTCAGTCGGGTAACCGGACGCCTGTTCGGTTCAGCAATGACTTTTGGCACCCTGGGCCAGTCCTCGGCACCAGGGCAAATCGCCGTTACACAGTTGCGGGAGATGATGGAGACGCTTTCCTAGATGCTGACATGCCCAAAGCCGTGCTTTGGGCATGTTTTTGGGCGACCTGGCTGTTCGCGATAATAAAGTTTTTTAGCCTAAGCACAGCGGGTGAAAGCTTTTTGGTTTTAATCGTCGCCAGACAAATATAACGGGGTGGGAGCGAATTTTTGATCGTCAGGATATGAATATTGTAGTTCGCGAGTGCCGCAATCCTTGGCATGATGGCGATACCATAACCGATACTGACCAATCCGGCCATTGCCAAATCCTCTTCCACATAGCAGGCAATGTCCGGTGACAGCTTTTGCTGTTGAAAGATTCCATCAATAAATGGACGTAGCCCACTACTTTCTGAAAAATAGACATAGGGATAACGGATGGTCTCTGCTAAATCAACTTCACTGTCGTATAAACGCGCTAACGGATGATCTTTCGCCGCCGCCACCACTAATTCTTGTTCAATCACCGGGATAAATTCAATATCAGGATCGTCGCCAATGCGAGAACAAATGACCATATCAACCCTATCCGCTTTTAGTGACTGCAACAACACAACTGACGTTCCCTGTTTAAAAGAGAATGTCACATCGTTATGACACAAGTGTTGGGAATACTTGTTGATAATTTGCGGAACAACATATTCCCCCATAGTATAGATAAACGCAATCCGGATATTTTCCCGGCACAGAAATTGATTATTTTTTAGCACCTCCTTGCCATTTTCCAATGCTGAAAGTGCCGTCTCAACATAGGGTAAAAAGCATTTACCACTTTCGCTAATCCTCACATTTCTGCCCTGACGGGAAAAGAGTGATACGCCTAACTCCTTTTCTAACTCTGCGATAGCATGACTCAACGATGGCTGGGTGATAAAAAGGCTGGATGCTGCTTCTGTGTAATGCTCAGTTTCTGACAGGCGTTTAAAATAATAAAGTTGCTTCAGGTTCATGGCATTTGCCTTTAAATAAAAAGTAAATCATCTATCCCTACTTTATCATCGTCAAAAGAACTAATTATGTACTCAGGTCAAAATTAATGGCACTAGAAAAATGCTATAAAAAAGCAAAAAAGATTAGCAATGTCAGACTATTTTTTAATGTAAAAAAAACATCAAAAAATAGTTTAAACTTCAGGAATACACCATGAAAAAGTCATACCAAGAGGAACAGACTGGCAGGTACATGCAGAAAAAGAAACCCACGAAAGTCAGAATGGTTATTCTGCTATTAATATCCATTGGTACAATGATTAACTATCTTGATCGCACAATCCTGGGCATCGTTGCGCCAAAAATCACCAGTGAACTTGACATCGATCCTGCCATGATGGGCGTTGCCTTTTCTGCTTTCGCCTGGACGTATACGTTGGCACAAATCCCTGGTGGGATGTTTTTAGATCGCTTTGGTAACAAACTGACCTATGCGCTTTCTATTATGTTTTGGTCGATTTTCACCCTACTGCAAACCTTTACTTTTGGACTCAAATCATTGATCTTACTGAGGCTGGGACTGGGGCTAAGCGAAGCTCCGTGTTTTCCGGTCAATAGCCGCGTAGTAACAAAATGGTTTCCTCGTCATGAACGTGCTCGCGCCACCGCAACCTATTCTGTCGGGGAATATATTGGCCTGGCGGCATTTTCGCCCTTACTCTATATCATTCTGGAGCATCATAGCTGGCGCAGCCTTTTTTTGATCACCGGCGGGGCCGGTATTATTTTCACGTTTATTTGGTGGCGTTTTTATCATGAACCTGAAGTATCAAAAAAAGCCAACCAGGAAGAAATTGAATATATTCTCAACAATGAACCTATCGAAAAAATCAAAAACACGCCTTTTAACTGGCCCGATGCTAAACGTTTAATATGCTGTCGGCAAATCATCGGTGCCAGCCTCGGACAATTCGCTGGAAATACGACACTGGTCTTTTTCCTGACATGGTTCCCCACCTATTTAGCGAAAGAACGGCAACTTGAATGGCTTCAGGTGGGTTTTTTCTCAGTGTGGCCGTTTATGGCTGCCGCAGTAGGCGTTTTCTTTGGCGGTTGGCTGTCTGATAAATTATTAAGTAAAACGGGCTCTATTAATCTGAGCCGAAAACTCCCAGTCATTAGCGGCTTAATTCTTTCAGGCATGATCATTGCTGCTAACTGGATGAGTTCAGATAGCGCCGTGATCATTATTATGTCCATTGCCTTTTTTGGTCAAGGCATGGTTGGATTGGGCTGGACAATTATCGCGGATATTGCACCTGCTTCAATGGCAGGTTTCACTGGCGGTATATTTAACTTTTGCGCCAATATGGCCTCGATTTTGGCACCCCTGATTATTGGCATTATTATTTCAATGACGAGCAGCTTTTTTTATGCGTTAGTGTATATCGGCATCACGGCGGTTATTGGCTTAGTCGCCTATACCTTTATCATAGGCGATATTAAGCGGATTGTTCTTTAAAGTACCGTTCCCCCGGCACTGTTATTCCGGGGGAACGCGCGTATTAAACGTCTTTAACTTTGCGTATCATCACCAGCGTCAGCACAGCAATCGCGGCAATTACCCAGTACACGCTGCCGTGACCAAAATGTTCAACCAGCATGCCCTGAAATAACCCCGCCAGGATAATGCCGGTCGAAATGCTGTTGGTAAACAGGGTTGTGGCCGCCCCAGCCCGTCCGGGCATCAGATCCTGAAACCACAACATCCCGATGCCTGCGACTACGCCGATAAACAGGGCGTTAAACACCTGCAGGATCAGCAATGCCAGATGGCTGTGAAACAGAATCAGTCCGCTGTAAAACACCACGGCTGAGGCAACCGCTGCCACCATCATATTGCGTTTGCCCCAGCGTTTGGCATAGAAGCCCGCCAGGATCATGACCGGGATTTCCAGCCCGGCGGCCGTGCCCATTAAGAGACCGGCAAGGTTTTCGGGCAAGCCCAAATCATTGCTGATCCACAACGGCATGTCGATGATGTACATGGTGTTGCAGGTCCACATCAGGGTCGATGCAGCAAACAGGACGCGCACGTCACGAATACGCCAGCCGCTAAGAGGAATACCGCCCGACTGCATCAGGGAAGCGGTGCGCGGCACCGAGGGCACCGTGAACCAGACCAGCAGAAAACAGATAAAAAACAGCCCGGCCGCCACGCTGAACAGCGTCACGAAACCAAAATTCAGCGCCAGCGCAAACGACAAAGGTGGCCCAATCACCCATGCCAGCGACACCTGCGCACGCATAATGGAGCTGAACATCACCACTTCGCGCGAAGCACTGTCGGCATATTCTCGCGCCAGCGCAAAGAGCTGTGGCATGGCCACATTCGCCAGCGATGAGAGCAGCACACCTAAGGTTATCAGCGTCAGATAATGGCGGGTAAACGCGAACAGTATGGCGTTTGCCAGGGCAAGGATGCAGCACAGTAAGATGATATTACGTCGATCGCCGACGCTGTCGGAGCGCTTTGCGATCATCATGCTCACCACAATGCCTGCAATGGCATTGATGGTAAAAAACAGTCCTACCCACAGCGGCGGCACCTGCACTTCCCGTGATAAAAACAGGCTTAGCGTGGGTGCCTGCAAAGCACCGGCAATACCGAGGATAAATGCGGTTACCATAAAGGCAAAAAAGACAGGATTAAAGCGCTTGAAGAGCGAGAACAACGATTTCATGCCAGGTCCCTTACAGGATGAAAGTGATAAACAGGTTGCATGACTGATGGGCGTCAGCCCTTCATTTTGCCTGATTATACTCAACGTAAAATAACAAACGGATGATGCTCATAGCCTACTGCATGTCAGGTTATACCGCGCGTGTTGCCGCTTTCTTATGGCCTTCTGCCTGCGAAACCTTTCGTACCTGGTGGCGCGGCTCAGGCTGCCCGGATAAGGTTTTTAGTAGGTAATCATCAACAAAATTGCCTCGCGTTTCATCGCCAGTACACTGTTTTATGACTGCCACCTTCACGACGAGAACGAGACATGATTACTTTCAGGCCGCTAACCGCTGACGAATTCGCTGCGTTTACAGTTTATTTCATTGCTGATTATGCCGCAGAGATAGTCAGCAATGACCGCATTTCACAAGAGGATGCGCTGCGACAGGCTCGTCAGACTATCCTGTCCAGCTTCCCTGACGGCGAAAAAACGACCGGGCACGTTATTTTGTCTATCACTGACACCAGTAGGGATAACGCACAACCTGTCGGTTACCTGTGGTACAAACCGGACCTGGCGTTTAGATCCGTCTTTATCAATGACTTTTACCTGTTCCCGGCCTTCCGCAGACAAGGCCTCGGCCGGGCGTCCATGGCGGCGTTAGAAAAGCGGCTCATTGAGCAGGGTTTCACGCAAATCAGGCTGCGCGTCGCGGCAGATAACCCCTCTGCACGTCAGCTTTACGACACCGCCGGTTTTCAGGTGACGGGCATCAATATGAATAAGGTGCTGACGCCCGTCTCCGGTAAAGAACCGTTACCCTAAGCGAAAAAAGCCAGCAGAATAACGCTGCTGGCGAAATGGTAACACACGACTCAGAAGGGACAGACATCGCTGCCAGTCCATGTCAGAGCGCCATTCATGACTGAATGCCTCCCGCTCTTCCATTACAGGAAAGCTTGCCTCTAAAATGAGGTAAGAAAAACAGAGCACGTTTCTCAGGGAGTTCCTCTTTTATGTCTTCATCACGTCTGAAGCAGCAGTTCATTCGTCTGTGGCAAAGTTGCCAGGGGCAATCGCAGGAAACAACCCTGGGTGAACTGGCTGATTTGCTGCACTGTTCGCGTCGCCATATGCGAAACCTGCTAAACAGAATGCAGGAGGCTGGCTGGCTGACCTGGCAGGCCGAAGCCGGACGGGGAAAACGCTCCCTGCTCACCTTCTGCTATACCGGGCTGGCACTGCAGCAGCAGCGTGCCGAAGACCTGCTAGAGCAGGATCGTATCGATCAGTTAGTTCAACTGGTGGGGGATAAAAACCAGGTCAGGCAGATGATTAGCGCGCACCTGGGGCGCAGTTTTCGCCAGGGCAAACATATTTTGCGCGTCCTTTACTACCGTCCTCTGCTCAATCTGTTGCCCGGATCGCCACTGCGCCGTTCCGAAACCCATATTGCCCGCCAGATCTTTAGCGGCCTGACCCGTATAAATGAGGAAAAGGGGGAAATCGAAGCCGATATCGCCCATCACTGGCAGCAGACCTCGGATCGTCACTGGCGCTTCTATATACGGCCGGCCATCCGTTTTCACCATGGCCGGGAACTGGACATGGCCGACGTTATCGCCAGTCTTGAACGTCAGCGCCAGCATCCTCTGTTTTCCCATATCCACCGGATCGATTCCCCTGCTCCCTGGACGCTGGATATTTATTTAGACCAGCCCGACAGCTGGCTGCCCTGGCTACTGGGCAGCGTCAGCGCCATGATTCTGCCGCGTGAATGGCCTGAAATCCGCGATTTTGCCCGCCAGCCTGTGGGAACTGGCCCCTATCGGGTGATACGCAATCAGCAAAGCCAGCTGAAGATCGAAGCGTTTGATGATTATTTTGGCTATCGCGCGTTGATCGATGACGTGTCAGTTTGGGTCCTGCCCGAGATCAGCGACGAGCTGGTGTATGCCGGCGTTCGTCTGCAGGGCGAAAATGCCGATGAGAAACAGGAAGAGAGCCGCCTCGAAGAGGGTTGCTACTATTTACTGTTCGATCAGCGTTCAGAAAAAGCTGCCGATCGGGACATCCGGCGCTGGGTAAGCTACCTGCTTAATCCGATTGCACTCCTCAATAAGGCGGGCATGGGTTATCAGCGCTACTGGTTCCCGGCTTACGGCCTGCTGCCCCGCTGGCACCATCGCCGCGATCTGACCCCGGTGGAAAAACCTGCCGGCCTCACGACGCTGACGCTGACCTGGTATAATCAGCATATTGAGCATGTCAGCATTACGGATGCCCTGCGTCCACTGCTGGCAGAACATGGCGTTGCTTTGGCAACCCGAGAGGTCAGTTACGAGAGCTGGCATCAGGGCGAGGGTGAAAGCGATATCTGGCTGGGCAGCGTCAATTTTACTCTGCCACTTGAGTATTCACTGTTTGCGTTGTTATACGAAACGCCGTTGATGCAGCACTGCCTGCCGGTTAACTGGCAGCAGGATGCCGCGCGCTGGCGGGAAAAAACGCTTCCCCTTGCCGAATGGGGTAAACACCTGGTTGAGAATAACTGGCTCCATCCGTTGTTTCACCACTGGCTACTGCTGGAGGGCCAGCGAAGCATGCGCGGCGTCCGAATGAATACGCTGGGCTGGTTTGATTTTAAATCCGCCTGGTTTGCCCCGCCCACGCTGTGAGCCTTCCCCCCTGACCGTTAAATGACTAGAATGTCACGTTCTCAACGGGGTGCCTCTTTCCACAGTGTCAGAGCGCTGAGAAATACCCGTCGAACCTGAATCGGTTAATACCGACGTAGGGATTTGAGAGGCTACTTTGCTCAGATCCTTTGCGACTCAACCCTGCCGCCATTAGGAGCGCAAAGTGTTAAAAAACGTCCTGCCCGTGCTGCTGTTACTTTCTACCCCGGTATTCGCCGCCAAACCTGTCCTGACGGTTTACACCTACGACTCCTTTTCCGCTGGCTGGGGCCCCGGCCCGGCCGTAAAAAAAGCGTTTGAAGCCCAGTGCGATTGCGAACTGAAATTTGTTGCCCTGGAAGACGGGGTATCCCTGCTGAACCGCGTGCGCATGGAAGGCAAAAACAGCAAGGCCGATGTGGTATTAGGCCTGGACAACAATCTCGTGCAGGCGGCGGCACAAACCGGCCTTTTCGCCAAAAGCGACGTGGATACCAGCAAACTGCAGCTGCCGGACGGCTGGAAAGACACCACATTTGTGCCCTTCGATTACGGTTACTTTGCGTTCGTCTATAACAAAAACACCCTGAAGAATCCCCCTACAAGCCTGAAAGAACTGGTGGAAAGCCCGGAGAAGTGGCGCGTGATTTATGAAGATCCGCGCACCAGCACGCCCGGCCTTGGCTTGTTACTCTGGATGCAAAAAGTCTATGGCGATAAGGCCCCTGAAGCCTGGCAAAAGCTGGCGAAAAAAACCGTCACGGTCACCAAGGGTTGGAGTGAAGCCTATGGTCTGTTCCTGAAAGGCGAAAGCGATCTGGTGCTGAGCTATACCACATCGCCGGCTTACCACATCATCGAAGAGAAAAAAGATAACTATGCCGCTGCGCCGTTTGCCGAAGGCCATTATCTGCAGGTAGAAGTGGCGGCCAGACTGGCCAACAGTAAACAGCCAAAACTGGCGCAGCAGTTTATGCAATTTATGGTGACGCCAGCTTTCCAGAACACCATTCCGACCGGCAACTGGATGTATCCGGTGATCAAAACCGACCTGCCAGCTGGCTTTGCCTCACTCAGCGTGCCAAAAACCGCATTACAGTTCTCGCCCGAAGAGGTCGCCAGCCACCGTTCGCAATGGGTTAGCCAATGGCAACGCGCCGTCAGCCGTTAATTCCGTTCTGGCTGATTCCGGGTTCCCTCGCCACGCTACTGCTTTGCAGCGTGGCGCTGTTGGCATTTGCGTCATTGTGGATGGCGGCACCGGCGACCGACTGGCTGAAGGTACTGCAGGATGATTATCTGCACCATGTGATGGTCTTTTCATTGGGTCAGGCCCTGCTCTCTGCCCTGCTCTCTCTGCTTCCGGCCATTCCGCTATCCCGAGCCCTTTATCGACGCCGCTTTCCTGGCCGCCAGTGGTTGCTGCGCCTGTGCGCCATGACCCTGGTACTGCCCGTGCTGGTCGCGGTGTTTGGCCTGCTCACCGTTTATGGTCGGGTGGGCTGGCTGGCACAGCTTTGCGCGTGGCTTGGTGTGGACTATCACTTCTCACCTTACGGGCTGCAGGGCATTTTACTGGCGCACGTATTTTTTAATCTGCCGTTGGCTACGCGCCTGATGCTTCAGTCACTGGAAAGCATCCCTGCCGAACAGCGGCAGCTGGCTGCCCAGTTGAACATACGTGGCTGGCATCAGTTCCGATTGCTTGAGTGGCCCTGGCTGCGCCGCCAGCTGCTGCCCACGGGCGCACTGATCTTCATGCTCTGCTTTGCCAGTTTTGCCACCGTACTCTCGTTGGGCGGTGGCCCCCAAGCAACCACTATCGAACTGGCCATCTTCCAGGCGTTAAGTTATGACTACGATCCTGGCCGGGCTGCGTTGCTGGCGCTTATTCAGCTCTGCTGTTGCCTGATGCTGGTGATCCTCAGCCAACGCTTCAGTAAAGCCATTCCGGCTGGCAGTCCACAGCTGCAGGGCTGGCGCGATCCTCAGGACTCCACGCTGTCACGCGTCAGTGACGCCGTGATGATTGTTTTCGCGCTGCTGCTGCTGCTGCCTCCGCTGCTGGCGGTGATTGTGAATGGTCTGGAGGGCGGGATTCAGGGCGCGTTACAGCAACCGGCGCTGTGGCAGGCCACCCTGACCTCGTTGCGGATCGCGCTCGGTGCCGGGCTGTTATGTGTGGTGCTGACCACGATGTTGCTGTGGAGCAGCCGGGAGCTGCGCCTGCGGCAGCGTAATGTCGCCGCACAAGCCATGGACAGCAGCGGTATGTTGATTCTGGCGATGCCCGGTATTGTACTGGCAACCGGCTTTTTCCTGCTGCTGAACGCGACGGTCGGTTTGCCCGACGCCCCGGATGGCGTGGTCATTTTTGCCAATGCGTTAATCGCCATTCCCTACGCGCTGAAAGTGCTGGAAAACCCCATGCGAGATATCGCTGAACGTTACACCCGCCTGTGCGGCGCACTGGGCATCAGCGGCTGGAACCGTCTGTGGCTGATTGAACGGCGAGCACTAAAGCGTCCACTGGCGCAGGCGCTGGCATTTGCCTGCATCCTGTCAATTGGTGACTTCGGCATTGTCGCGCTGTTTGGCAACGCGGATTTCCGCACGCTGCCGTTCTACCTTTATCAGCAGATAGGTTCCTATCGCGGCGCAGATGGGGCCGTGACTGCGCTGATACTGCTGTTACTCTGCCTGTCTCTGTTCACTCTGATGGAAAAATTACCGGGTCGCCATGCTGACACTGAATAATCTGACTTACCTGTATCAGCATTTGCCGATGCGTTTTTCTCTGAACGCCGTTCGCGGCGAACGGCTGGCTATTCTAGGCCCCAGCGGCGCGGGTAAAAGCACGCTGTTAAATCTGATAGCCGGCTTTCTGCCTGTCAGCCAGGGCAGTCTGACGATCGACGGTGTCGATCACACCCACAGCGTACCCGCTCAGCGACCGGTGTCGATGCTGTTTCAGGAAAACAACCTGTTTCCACATCTTAACGTTGAACAAAATCTGGGGCTGGGCTTACATCCAGGATTGAAGCTTAATTCAGTGCAACGTCAGCAGGTCGCGGCTATCGCCCACCAGGTGGGGTTAAGCGATATGCTGACGCGCCTGCCGGGTCAGCTCTCGGGTGGACAACGCCAGCGCGTTGCGCTGGCGCGCTGTTTACTCCGCGATCGCCCGCTGCTGCTACTGGATGAACCTTTTTCGGCGCTTGACCCGGCCCTGCGCGGTGAGATGCTTCATCTGGTGCGTACCGTCTGCGAAACCCGCGCGATTACGTTGCTGATGGTGTCGCACAGCCTTGAAGATGCGCAGCAGATTGCGCCACGCAGTGTTGTCGTGGTGGACGGACGGGTTTACTGGGATGGCGCGACGGACAGACTGTTATCAGGCGAAATACGGGAAGCCGATGTGCTCGGCATCCCGCTTCGTTAGCCAATAAAGACCTGCCACAACAGGTGGCGGAAAATCGGCATCATCGGGTGAAACTGGATGCCGATAAAGGCTGCAACGGCGACGACAAAACTCAGCGGTGCCAGCCAGCGCAGGCGTTGCGGCGGCAAATACGCCGTCGCCCAGTCGCGGGTTTTACCGCTGCGCCACCAGCGCCAGCACAGCCAGCATCCCAGCCACACCAGAATAGCAACGCCCAATAACAGCCAGATGAAATGACCGCCCCTGGCTTCTTTCGGTACATCAATCGCGACGCCTGCCAGAATACCCGGCAATAAATAGAGCGGTGGCCATAAAATGCAGCCGATCAGGTTGGGGGGCAGAAACTTACGCACCGGCAGTTCCAGCATGCCCGCCACCAGCGGGATTAACGGTCGGGTTGGTCCCACAAAGCGCCCGACCAGAATGGTAAACATGCTGTGCTGATACAGCGCATGTTCGGTCTTATCCAGTAACCCTTTGTACTTTTGCAGGTATTTCCAGCGATGGAGCGGCCCCTGAAATTTCCAGCCAATGCCATAAGATACCCAGTCGCCCAACAGGCAGCCGACGAAGCCCGCCGCCCAGGCCGGATACAATCCTATCTGCCCACTACCGACCAGCGCGCCCAGGCTTGCCATCATCACGGTTCCGGGGAGTAACAGCCCCACGAACGCTAATGACTCCAGAAATGTCACCAGCGCCACGGCAAACAGCGCCCACTCCAGCGACTGTGTAATCAGGTGTTCAACCCAGGCTTCCATATCAATCCTCAGAAAAAGCAGAAGGCTGGATTGTCCAGAGCAGACATCACAGCGTCAAGGCAAGAATTGTAGGTCAATATTGACAAAACGCACCGGCAGACACTGTATAAATATCCATGTTATACTTTTTAACCTACACTTCCGACTCGCTGTCTGCCTGGAGAATACGTGAATAAGCCCCGCGCAGGGTTTCTGCTCAGCCGTCACTGGCGCGATACGCCGCAAGGCACTGAAATTACGCTCTGGCTGGCCACCGATTCAGGTGCTCAGCGCGTCGTGCTGCCCGCGCAGGAATCGGTAACCTTTATTCCCGTTGAATATCAGGCCCAGGTGGAATCGCTGTTGCAGGACGAGCGTCAGCTGCGCATCCAACCTTTGCAGTTAAAAGATTTTCGCCGCCGTCCGGTATTTGGCCTTTACTGCCGCCAGCACCGTCAGTTGCAGTGGATTGAAAAAAAACTGCGTGAAAACGGTATTCCTCTCTATGAATCCGATATCCGTCCCCCCGAGCGCTACTTGATGGAACGGTTTATCACCGCGCCCGTGTGGTTCGATGGAGATATTCAGGGCGATTCGGTGGTTAACGCTCGTCTTAAACCTCATCCTGATTACCGCCCGCCGCTAAAGTGGGTATCGCTGGATATCGAAACCACTCAGCACGGGGAGCTTTACTGCATCGGTCTGGAGGGCTGCGGTCAGCGCCAGGTTTACATGCTGGGGCCGCCTAACGGTGATGCCAGCGCACTGGATTTCGAACTCATCTACCTTGAAAGCCGCCCGCAGTTGCTGGACGCGCTTAATCGCTGGTTTGCCGACAACGACCCGGATGTGATCATCGGCTGGAACGTGGTGCAGTTTGACCTGCGTGTGCTGCAAAAACACGCCGACCGCTACGGCATTCCGTTGCGTCTTGGCCGACAGCAGGCCGTGCTGGAGTGGCGAGAGCACGGTTTTAAACCCGGCGTTTTTTTTGCCCAGGCCAGCGGACGCCTGATTATCGATGGTATTGATGCGCTGAAATCCGCTTTCTGGGACTTTCCCTCCTTTAGTCTGGAGGCTGTCTCGCAGCAGCTGCTTGGTGAAGGCAAAGCCATTGATAATCCGTGGCAGCGCATGGAAGAGATCAACTGGCGTTTTGCCAACGATAAACCGGCGCTGGCGCGCTATAACCTGAAAGACTGTGAGCTGGTGACGCGCATCTTCCACAAAACCGAGATTATGCCGTTTTTGCTGGAGCGCGCAGCCGTCAACGGGCTGGCAGTCGATCGCCACGGCGGCTCCGTCGCCGCCTTCAGTCATCTGTATATCCCCCGCATGCATCGGGTCGGCTTTGTTGCGCCTAATCCTGGCGATGTTGCACCAGAGGCCAGCCCCGGTGGTTACGTAATGGATTCCCGTCCCGGTCTGTATGATTCGGTGCTGGTGCTGGATTATAAAAGCCTGTACCCGTCGATTATCCGCACTTTCCTGATCGATCCCGTCGGCCTGATTGACGGCCTGGCGCACCCTGCTGACGCTGACTCCGTCACCGGTTTCCGCGAGGCACGCTTCTCCCGCACAACGCACTGCCTGCCGGCTATCGTTGAACAGATTTGGCAGGGACGTGAAACCGCAAAACAGCAGGGTAATAAACCGCTGTCGCAAGCGCTGAAAATCATCATGAATGCGTTTTACGGCGTGCTGGGTACCAGCGCCTGTCGCTTTTTTGACCCACGGCTGGCTTCCTCCATCACCCTGCGCGGTCACGCCATCATGCAGCAAACCCGCGAACTCATTGAAGCCGAAGGCTATGATGTGATTTATGGCGATACCGACTCAACTTTTGTCTGGCTCAAATCCGCCCACAGTGAAGCCGATGCAGAAGCCATTGGCCGCTCGCTGGCGCTGAAGGTTAATCACTGGTGGCGCACGCATCTGCAACAGCAATACGGCCTGACCAGCGCACTGGAGCTGGAGTATGAAAATCACTTTTGCCGCTTCCTGATGCCCACCATTCGCGGTGCCGAACAGGGCAGTAAGAAACGTTATGCCGGCTTAATTCGGGAGGCCGAAGGTGAACGTATGGTGTTTAAAGGGCTGGAATCGGTGCGTACCGACTGGACGCCGCTGGCGCAGCAGTTTCAGCAGGCGCTTTACAGCCGGATATTTCATCGCCAGCCGTGGGAGGAGTATGTCCGTACCACCGTGGCGCAATTACTGGCGGGCGAGCTGGACGATCAGCTGATTTACAAAAAGCGCCTGCGCCGCCCGCTGAACGAGTATGAACGGAACGTGCCGCCGCACGTTCGCGCCGCCCGCCTGGCTGATGAACAAAACCGTAAACTGGGCAGGCCGCTGCAATACCAGACCGGCGGCCGCATTCGCTATGTGATTGCCACCGGCGGCCCTGAGCCCGTGGAGGCCCGAACCACGCCGCTGGACTACGATCATTACGTCACAAAACAGCTGCAACCCGTAGCCGAAGGCATTCTGCCCTTTGTCGAGGGTGACTTTGCTACACTCATTACCGGGCAGTTAGGGCTTTTTTGACAGGTGACGAATGCCCTGCCATCCAGTACCATAATGCCCTTCCTCAAAACTCACTGCTCTGACATGACGTGCCAGGCCCTTTTGCCTGGTTGACATGCTATTGCCTGAGAATGGGGAACACCTTCAAAAACGTTAAAAATTCGAGCAAAAATTATATGGTTTTTACATTAGGTCAGCGTTGGATCAGTGATACAGAAAGTGAACTGGGATTAGGCACCGTGGTGGCGATTGATACTCGCATGATCACGTTGATTTTTCCGGCCACAGGGGAAAATCGCCTCTACGCTCGCAACGACTCGCCGGTCACTCGCGTGATTTTTAATCCGGGTGATACCGTTACCAGCCACGAAGGCTGGCAGATGCAGGTCGATGAAGTCCGCAATGACAATGACCTGATAACCTATATCGGTACGCGCCTTGATACCCAGGAAACCGACGTTATGTTGCGCGAAGTGATGCTCGACAGCAAACTGGTGTTCAGTAAGCCTCAGGACCGGTTATTCGCAGGCCAGCTTGATCGTATGGATCGCTTCGCCCTGCGTTTTCGTGCACGTAAATACCAAAGTGAGCAGTATCGTCTGCCTGTCAGCGGTCTGCGCGGCATGCGCACCAACCTGATTCCACACCAGCTGCACATTGCTCACGATGTGGGTCGTCGCCATGCGCCGCGCGTTCTGCTGGCGGATGAAGTGGGCTTAGGTAAAACCATTGAAGCCGGCATGATTATCCAGCAGCAGCTGTTAGCGGGCCGGGCTGAGCGCGTGCTTATTGTGGTGCCGGAAACCCTGCAACATCAGTGGCTGGTAGAAATGCTGCGCCGCTTCAACCTGCGGTTTGCCCTGTTCGATGACGATCGCTATGCCGAAGCACAGCATGACAGTGATAATGCCTTTGACACCGAGCAGTTGATTATCTGCTCGCTGGACTTTGTCCGTCGTAATAAACAGCGTCTGGATAAGCTGGCGGAGGCCGACTGGGATTTAATGGTGGTCGATGAAGCCCATCACCTGGCCTGGTCCGAAGGCGAACCCAGCCGTGAATATCAGGTTATCGAAAAACTGGCCGAAAAAACGCCGGGCGTCCTGTTACTGACGGCAACGCCAGAACAGTTGGGCATGGAGAGCCACTTTGCGCGTCTGCGCCTGCTCGATCCTAATCGTTTTCATGATTTTGCCGCCTTCGTTGAAGAGCAGCAGCACTTCCGTCCGATTGCGGACGCGGTCACCTCGCTGCTGGCCGATCATGCCATCTCACAAAGCGAGATGAATATGATCAATGAGCTGGTCGGCGAGCAGGACATTGAACCGCTGCTGCAGGTGGCAAACAGCGACCGTGAAGGCAAGCAGGACGCGCGCAAAGAACTCATTTCTATGCTGATGGATCGCCACGGCACCAGCCGCGTTCTGTTCCGTAATACGCGTAACGGTGTGAAAGGCTTCCCTAAACGTGAGCTGCACCAGATCCGTCTGCCGCTGCCTGCGCAGTATCAAACCGCCATTAAAGTGTCCGGTATTATGGGAACGCGCAAAAGCGCAGAGGCGCGTGCGCGCGACCTGCTTTACCCGGAGCAGATCTATCAGGAATTCGAAGGCGATACCGGCACCTGGTGGAACTTCGATCCACGCGTTGAATGGCTTATGGGTTATCTCACCAGTAACCGTAAAGAGAAGGTGCTGGTGATCTGCGCTCAGGCCGCGACGGCGCTACAGTTAGAACAGGTCTTGCGTGAACGGGAAGGGATTCGCGCTGCGGTGTTCCACGAAGGCTTGTCGATTATTGAACGCGATCGGGCCGCTGCCTGGTTTGCTTCAGACGAGAACGGTGCGCAAGTGCTGCTGTGTTCCGAAATTGGCTCCGAAGGCCGTAACTTCCAGTTCGCCAGCCGTCTGGTCATGTTCGATCTGCCGTTTAACCCGGATCTGCTGGAACAGCGTATTGGTCGTCTGGACCGTATTGGTCAGGCACACGATATCCAGATTCTGGTGCCGTGGCTGGAGAAAACGGCGCAGGCCGTGCTGCTGCGCTGGTATCACGAAGGGCTGGATGCGTTTGAGCACACCTGTCCGACCGGCAGAGCAATCTATGACAGCGTTCACGCAGAGCTGATCAACTATCTGGCTGCGCCGGAAAACAGCGACGGTTTTGATGATTTCATCATTGAATGCCGCAAGCAGCATGACGCGCTGAAATCCCAGTTGGAACAGGGCCGCGATCGCCTGCTGGAACTGAACTCTAACGGTGGCGACGCCGCTCAGGCGCTGGCGAATACCATCGCCGAGCAGGACAATGATACCGAGCTGGTTAACTTTGCCCTCAACCTGTTCGACATCGTGGGAATCAATCAGGAAGACCGCAGCGATAACCTGATTGTGCTGACGCCATCGGATCATATGCTGGTGCCGGATTTCCCGGGCCTGCCAGAAGATGGCTGCACGATCACCTTCAATCGCGATCAGGCCCTTTCGCGTGAAGATACGCAGTTTATCACCTGGGAACATCCGTTAATCCGTAATGGGTTGGATCTGATCCTGTCGGGTGACACCGGGAGCTGTGCGCTGTCATTGCTGAAGAATAAGGCCTTACCCGTGGGAACGCTGTTGGTCGAAATGATCTATGTGGTGGAAGCGCAGGCGCCGAAACATCTGCAACTCACCCGTTTCCTGCCGCCAACGCCCGTGCGTCTGCTGTTAGATCGCAACGGTACGAATCTGGCCGGTAAAGTGGAGTTCGAGAGTTTCAACCGTCAGTTGAATGCGGTTAACCGCCATACTGGCAGTAAGCTGGTGAATGCCGTACAGCAGGATGTTCACGCGATTCTTACGCTGGCCGAAAAAGAAGTCGTCAGTGAAGCGCGCGCCGTCATTGACGCGGCGCGGCGTGAGGCAGGCGAAAAGCTGGGGGCCGAGTTATCCCGTCTTGAAGCCCTGAGAGCCGTGAACCCCAACATCCGTGACGATGAAGTCGAGGCGTTAGAAAGCAATCGCCAGCAGGTGCTGGAGAGTCTGGATGAGGCCAACTGGCGACTGGACGCACTGCGTCTGATTGTGGTTACGCATCAATAAGTTCAGGGCCGTAAGGCCCTCTTTTTTGGAATAACCTATGGAACCCTATAATCCGCCGCAGGAGCCCTGGCTGCACATCCTGTATCAGGATGCCCACATCATGGTGGTGAATAAGCCCAGCGGCCTGCTTTCGGTACCCGGCCGGCTTGAAGAGCACAAAGACAGCGTGATGACGCGGATTCAACGCGATTATCCCGAGGCTGAGTCCGTGCACCGGCTGGATATGGCGACCAGTGGCGTGATAGTGGTTGCCCTGACGAAAGCCGCCGAACGCGAGCTTAAACGCCAGTTTCGCGAGCGCGAACCCGCGAAGACCTATGTGGCCCGGATCTGGGGCCATCCGGCCCACGAGAAAGGCGTGGTGGATTTACCGCTGATTTGCGACTGGCCAAATCGCCCGAAACAAAAAGTGTGTTTCGAGACCGGCAAGTCGGCACAAACCGACTATCAGGTGATTGAATATCGCGAAGATAACAGCGCCCGCGTTGTACTGAAGCCGATTACCGGGCGGTCGCACCAGCTGCGCGTGCATATGCTGGCGCTGGGCCATCCGATTCTGGGGGACGGTTTTTATGCCCATCCGGAAGCAAAAGCCATGGCAGAGCGCCTTCTGCTGCATGCCGAATCATTAACCATTACGCACCCAGCGTTTGGTAATGCCATGACCTTCAGACAGCCTGCCGATTTTTAACCCGCGCACCATGCCTGGTATTCGCGCGCCCTGGCCATTCGCCCGGGCGCGCATCAACCGCTTACTTAAACCCTTTTTCTTTGCGAATCAGATCGTAAGCTGACTGAATGTCCTGCGCTTTCTGTTTGGCCATTTCCATCATTTCTGGCGGCAGGCCTTTCGCCACCAGCTTATCCGGGTGATGTTCACTCATCAGCTTGCGATAGGCGCGTTTAATGGTGGTGGCATCATCCGTCGTTTTCACGCCCAACACATTGCAGGCATCCGAGAGCGTCGGGCCACGTTGCGCCTGCTGAAAGCCACCCTGTTGCGAGTAGCTGCGGCCGCCGCCGAACTGCTGGCCCCCTTCCATCATGCGCAGAAACTGGTCGAACTGACTGCGTGAAATCCCCAGTTCTTCACCAATCACATACAGCACCTGACGTTCATTGGGATGCAGTGAGCCATCGGCAAAGGCCGCCTGAATCTGAATTTCCAGAAACATCCTAATCAGATCAAAACGGCCGAAGCAGGCGCTGCGTAATTCACGCAATTTATTACGTAACGGATACTCGCCCTGTTTGCCTTCACGAAAAGCACGCTGAGCAGCCGTTCGGGCCTCTCCGTGCAACTGCATGCGATCCATAAACAGCGAGGCAATCTGGATATCCGCTTCGGTTACGCGCCCTTTGGACTTGGTTAAGTGCCCCATGACCTGAAAAGTCGTACTGAAAAACAGTGACTGCCGGGTCTGATTATTTGAGAAGTAAGCCTTGCTCTGCGCACCGCGAACCTTATCAAATCCATGCCCAACGATCAGACCAATTACAATTCCCCAAAAGCCTGCGCCGGACAGCAATCCAAGCACTAAACCTATAACTTTTCCCCAGTAGCGCATAAACTCCTCAATTCGCCATGCTTACGGCTGAAAATTGCATTATCATACCTGTCATTTATCTCAGCGCCTAACGGCAGCGCGGACAGAAAAGGATTAACACTGGCACAACGCCAGGCAGTGCGTTAGTCTCTGACCCGATTGTCGGCATGATGCCAGTTTTCATGGAATTTTCGATACCGCGTATGAAAAAACATATACCTACTCTGCTGGCCACCATGATCGGCGCAGCCATTAGCCAGCAAGCCTTCGCCGACGATTTAATGTCGCAGTGTATGTTGGGCGTACCCAGTTACAATCGTCCCCTGGTTAACGGCGATCCTAATCAGCTGCCCGTTACTATTCACTCGGATTCACTGAAAGGCAACTACCCTGACGATGCGGTATTCACAGGTGATGTGGATGTTAAGCAAGGCAACAGCCGCATGCTGGCAGACGAAGTCCAGCTTCATCAACGCCAGCCCGAAGGGCAGACGGTTCCCGTCCGTACTGTGGATGCGCTAGGTAATGTGCACTACGATGACAATCAGGTCATCCTGAAAGGTCCGAAAGCCTGGTCAAATCTTAATACCAAAGATACGAACGTCTGGAACGGCGATTATCAGATGGTAGACCGCCAGGGGCGAGGCACTGGCGATCAAATGAAGCTGCGCGGAGAAAACCGTTACACCATTATGGAAAACGGAACCTTCACCTCCTGTCTGCCTGGCAGTAACAGCTGGAGCGTTGCCGGTTCTGAGATTATTCAGGATCGTCAGGAAGAGGTTGCTGAAATCTGGAATGCGCGCTTTAAGCTCGGTTCGGTTCCCGTATTCTACAGTCCCTATATGCAGCTGCCGCTGGGCGACCGCCGCCGTTCAGGCTTCCTGATCCCCAACGCCAAATACGGCAGCAGCAACGGTTTTGAATTCATTCTGCCTTATTACTGGAACATCGCGCCGCAGGCGGATGCCACCATTACGCCGCATTACATGAGTAAGCGCGGGCTGCAATTGCAGAATGAATTCCGCTACCTGACCCAGGCGGGTGCAGGCATCGTTGAGTTCGACTATCTGGCATCGGATAAGCAGTACGACAACGATAAAGCCGCGCGCGGCATCGCCCAAAATGACAGTTCCGACCGCTGGTTATTTTACTGGCGCCATTCAGGTGTTTATGACCAGCACTGGCGTTTTAGCGCTGACTACACCAAAGTCAGCGATCAGTATTATTTCAACGATCTGACCTCACCTTATTACAGCTCGACTGACGGTTACGCCTCGCAGAAATTTAGCGTGGGCTACGCGGATACCAACTGGGACGCGACCCTGTCGACCAAAGACTTCCAGATTTTTGGTAATACCAGCAACAGCAACGTCTACCGCGCCTTCCCGCAACTGGATGTGAACTGGTATCAGAACGATGTCGGCCCGTTTGACACGCGCATTTATGCGCAGGCTGTGAAGTTCACCAACGTAAACAGTAGTTTCCCTGAAACCACACGTTTACATGTTGAGCCCACCATCAATCTGCCGTTATCAAACGGCTGGGCCAGCCTGGATACCGAAGCCAAGTTTCTGGCGACGCACTACCAGCAAAAAGATGTTGATTACTACAACACTAACTTTGCACCGAGCAGCACCACGAGTGGTGTGCTGAAAGACTCCGTCAACCGCACCTTGCCCCAGTTTAAGGTCGACGGTCGCATGGTGTTTGACCGTGATATGGACTGGGCGCAGGGTTATACCCAAACGCTGGAACCCCGGGTTCAGTACCTCTATATCCCGTATCGTGACCAGAGTGATATCTATCCTTACGACTCCACCCTGTTGCAAACCGACTATACCGGCCTGTTCCGCGATCGCTCATACAGCGGTCTGGATCGCATCGCATCGGCCAACCAGGTTGCAACCGGTGTGACGACGCGAATTTATGATACCGATCTGGTTGAACGTTTTAACGTTTCTGTGGGTCAAATCTATTCGTTTACGCCTTCTCGTACGGGCGTTAACCAGGTCAACAAAGAAGATGATACCGGCAGTCTCCTGTGGGCAGGTGACAGCTACTGGAAGATAAGCGATCGTTGGGGCGTGCGTGGCGGGCTGCAATACGATACCCGCCTGAATAACGTCGCGCAGGGTAATACCGTGCTGGAATACCGTCGTGACGCTGACCGTATGGTGCAGTTGAGCTACCGTTACAGTAGCCCGGAGTATGTTGCTTCTGCGCTTAATGACAGCTCACTGGTGAATAACCCGATTTATAAAAACGGGATTTCACAAGTTGGTACGACGGCGAGCTGGCCGATCCATGACGCCTGGTCGGTGGTTGGCGCGTATTACTATGATACGCGTAATAATCGTCCTGCATCACAGTTGGTTGGCCTGCAGTACAGCTCTTGTTGTTACGCGGTTCGTCTGGGCTATGAACGCAAAATCAACGGTTGGCAAAACAACGACAGTAAGTATGACAACCAAATCTCATTCAACATTGAGTTACGTGGCCTGAGTTCAAATTATGGGCTGGGCACCGGCCAGATGCTGGCTCAGGGAATCATCCCTTATCAGCATGCATTCTGATGTTGTGATGTTTGACAGGCAATCCCGCAGTGCGGAACCAATAATGGATAAAGTATGAAGAACTGGAGAATGCTGATTCTTGGTGTGGCGATAAGTGCCAACACCGTGTTCGCAGCACCACAAGTGGTTGATAAAGTTGCAGCTGTAGTGAATAACGGTGTGGTCCTGGAGAGTGATGTGGACAGCATGATGAGCACCGTTAAATCTCAGGCGAAGCAAGCAGGTCAGCAGTTGCCCGATGACAAAACGTTGCGCCATCAGATCCTCGAACGTGAGATCATGGACGCGATTATTATGCAGCTGGGCGATAAAGCCGGTTTGCAAATCAGCGATCAGCAACTGGATCAGGCTATCCAGAATATTGCCGCGCAAAACCGCATGAGCGTTGATCAACTGCGTAGCCGCCTGGCTTATGATGGAATGAACTACAACACCTATCGGGCTCAGATTCGTAAAGAGATGCTGATCTCGGAAGTGCGCAATAATGAAGTACGCCGTCGGGTCACGATCCTGCCGCAGGAAGTGGATACTCTGGCGCAGCAGGTTGGCGCGCAGAACACCCAGGGCACGGAAATGAACATCAGTCACATTCTGCTGCCACTGCCGGAAAACCCGACGCAGCAGCAGGTTGACGATCAGGAAAAGCTGGCAAAACAGCTGATGACTGAACTGAAAGGTGGTGCGGACTTTGGCAAGCTGGCCGTAACCTACTCCGCCGACTCTCAGGCGCTGAAAGGCGGTAATATGGGCTGGGCGAAAATCGAAGAGCTGCCTACCCTGTTTGCTCAGGCGCTGACCACGGCGAAGAAAGGCGATATTGTTGGCCCTATCCGCTCAGGTGTAGGTTTCCATATTTTGAAAGTGAACGACCTGCGCGGCGAGAGCAAAAACGTCTCTGTGACCGAAGTACATGCGCGTCACATTCTGTTGAAGCCTTCTCCGATCATGACCGACGATCAGGCTCGCGCCAGGCTGGAGCAGATTGCTGCCGATATTCGCAGTGGTAAAACCACCTTTGCCGCGGCAGCCAAGCAATTCTCTGACGATCCAGGTTCCGCGAATCAGGGTGGCGATCTGGGCTGGACCTCACCAGAAGCGTACGATCCGGCTTTCCGCGATGCGTTGCTGCGTCTGAAAAAAGGCGAAACCAGCCAGCCGGTTCACTCCTCTTTTGGTTGGCACCTGATTCAACTGCTGGATACTCGCCAGGTGGATAAAACCGATGCGGCCCAGAAAGAGCGCGCCTATCGCATGCTGTTTAACCGTAAGTTTGCGGAAGAAGCGCAGACCTGGATGCAGGAACAGCGCGCCGGGGCTTACGTGAAAATCCTGGATAACAATGCGCAGTGATTTTCGTGTGGTGATCACGCCCGGCGAACCCGCCGGGATTGGTCCCGATCTTGCCGTTCAACTGGCCCAGCAGGCCTGGCCCGTTGAACTGGTTGTCTGTGCGTCCCCTCAGCTGTTGCTGCAACGTGCCGCACAGCTGGGGTTGCCGTTGACGTTGCGCGTTTACGATCCCGCCCGCACAGCCGAACCGCAACAGGCCGGCACGCTTACCGTCCTTCCCGTTGAGCTACCGCAGCCGGTCACGCCAGGCACGCTATGCGTCGCCAACAGCAACTACGTGCTGGAAACCCTGGCCCGCGCCTGTGACGGGTGCTTATCCGGGGAGTTTTCGGCCTTAATTACCGGCCCCGTGCACAAAGGCGTGATTAACGACGCGGGCATTCCGTTTACCGGCCATACCGAATTTTTTGCCGATCGTGCAGGTGCTCAGCGCGTGGTGATGATGTTGGCGACTGAGCAGCTCCGTGTGGCTCTGGCCACCACCCATCTGCCGTTAAAAGATGTTGCCGCCGCCGTTACCCGTGATTGTCTGCATGAAGTGATCACGATCCTGCATCAGGATCTCAGAAATAAGTTTGCCATTGCCCAGCCGCATATTTTTGTCTGCGGACTGAATCCTCATGCGGGAGAAGGCGGCCACATGGGGCGGGAAGAGCTAGATACGATCATCCCGGCATTGAATGAACTTCGTCAGCAAGGCATACAACTGACCGGTCCGCTGCCTGCGGATACCCTGTTCCAGCCGAAATATCTGCAACATGCCGATGCAGTGCTGGCGATGTACCACGATCAGGGTTTACCGGTACTCAAGTTTCAGGGATTTGGTCGGGCGGTCAATATTACCCTCGGCCTGCCGTTTATCCGCACCTCAGTTGACCACGGCACCGCGCTTGAATTAGCCGGCCTGGGTCAGGCTGACGCGGGCAGCTTTATCACGGCGCTTAACCTCGCCATCACTATGATCAAGAGCAGTAATGAATAATCGCGTCCATCAGGGGCACTATGCCCGTAAACGTTTCGGGCAGAACTTCCTGAACGATCAATATATTATCGACAGTATCGTCTCCGCCATTCACCCACAACGCGATCAGGCGATAGTGGAAATCGGCCCCGGCCTTGGGGCACTGACTGAACCGGTAGGCGAACGCCTCGACAGTTTAACGGTGGTGGAGTTAGATCGCGATCTTGCTGCACGCCTGCAAACCCACCCATTTTTGGGCCCCAAGCTGACGATTTTTCAGCAGGATGCCATGACGTTTGATTTCGCCGCGCTGGCCAAAGAGAAAGGCCAGCCGCTGCGTGTCTTTGGTAACCTGCCGTACAATATCTCGACCCCGCTGATGTTCCATCTGTTCAGCTATACTGGTTCGATTAAAGATATGCACTTTATGCTGCAGAAAGAGGTGGTTAATCGTCTGGTTGCCGGTCCTGGCAGTAAAGCCTATGGTCGTCTGAGCGTCATGGCTCAGTACTATTGTCAGATCATTCCGGTGCTGGAAGTTCCGCCGCACTCCTTTACCCCGCCACCGAAAGTGGATTCGGCGGTCGTGCGGTTAGTGCCTTATATGGCACCGCCTCATCCGGTTAAAGACGTGCGTATTCTGAGCCGTATAACCACTGAAGCATTCGGTAAACGCCGTAAAACACTGCGCAACAGCCTGAGCCATATGGTGGAGGCAGGCGCGCTGGACGCGCTGGCGATCGATACCGGCTTACGTGCCGAGAATGTTTCGGTTGCACAGTATTGCCAGTTAGCAAACTGGCTGGCAGACCATCTGGATA
Source organism: Pantoea sp. SJZ147 (assembly GCF_007828605.1). NCBI lineage: Bacteria > Pseudomonadati > Pseudomonadota > Gammaproteobacteria > Enterobacterales > Erwiniaceae > Pantoea > Pantoea sp. SJZ147. The sequence goes on along the minus strand of NZ_VIVB01000002.1, from coordinate 387,856 downwards.
AAACCCAGGAGTAACCCATGAGTGAACCGGCCCGCGTATCGCTACACGTACAAAGTCTGTATGTCGCCTCCCAATCCTCACCGGACGAAGAGCGCTATGTCTTTGCTTATACCGTCACGATTCGCAACGTAGGCCGGTCTTCTGTGCAGCTGCTCAGGCGTTACTGGCTAATTACGAACGGTAACGGCCGTGAAACAGAAGTTCAGGGTGAAGGCGTGATCGGCGAACAGCCGCATATTGCGCCGGGAAATGAATATCAGTACACCAGTGGTGCTGTTCTTGAAACCCCAATGGGCACCATGCAAGGTCACTATGTGATGGTCGATGAGCAAGGCGACGAATTCCACGTTGAAATCCCGGTATTCCGCCTCGCGATTCAAACCCATATTCATTGATTTTGATGTCTCTCGCCCGTGTCTCGGGCGACTGTTTTAGTTGGATAATCCTCTATGAATACTTACCTGATTGGCGACGTTCACGGTTGTTACGATGAATTACGTGCTCTGCTAAACCAGGTTAACTATGATCCCAGTCAGGATACATTATGGCTGACGGGTGATCTGGTCGCGCGGGGCCCTGGCTCGCTGGACGTTCTGCGCTACGTCAAGTCACTGGGTGACAGTGTTCGTCTGGTGCTGGGTAATCACGATCTGCATCTGCTGGCTGTCTATGCCGGTATCAGCCGTAATAAGCCAAAAGATCGCCTGACACCGCTGCTGGAAGCGGAAGATGCTGATGAGCTGATCAACTGGCTGCGCCGTCAGCCGCTGCTTCAGGTGGATGAAGAGAAAAAACTGGTGATGGGCCATGCCGGGATTACCCCGCAGTGGGATTTGGATACAGCGCAACGCTGTGCACGCGAAGTGGAAGCCGTGCTGTCCAGCGACAGCTATCCGCTGTTTCTTGATGCGATGTATGGTGACATGCCTAACAACTGGAACGACTCCCTGACCGGTCTGGCACGCCTGCGTTTCTCCACCAACGCCCTGACCCGGATGCGCTTCTGCTTTCCCAATGGTCAGTTGGATATGATCTGTAAGGATGCGCCGGAATCCGCGCCGCCGCCTTTAAAGCCCTGGTTTATGATTGAAGGCCCGGTCGCACGCGATCACACGATTGTCTTTGGTCACTGGGCGTCACTTGAGGGTAAAGGCACGCCGGCAGGTATTATCGGTCTGGATACCGGTTGCTGCTGGGGCGGTAACCTGACGCTCCTGCACTGGGAAACGCAACGCTATTACGTTCAGCCATCGAACCGCCAGTTATCCTTACCGGACGACCTTGCTCCGCAGCAGTCAGCCCGCTAATCCGCAGCCATAAAAAAACGCCTTGTTATGACAAGGCGTTTTTTTTACTGCGTATTCATTAACGGCGGCGTTCAAGAATCTCGAAGCAGTAACTGTGGGAGTTCTGCGCATCCGCATCATGAAACTCACTGAACGTCGAGTGCCACTCATCCGGTTCGTAATCCGGGAATTGCGTATCACCTTCGACTTCCGCATCAATGTGCGTCAGATAAAGACGGTCGGCGCGCGCCAGCATTTGCGCATAGATACGACCACCGCCAATTACCATGATCTCTTCAGCGTCACCCGCCGCGTTGATCGCATCATCCAGCGATGTCACCCAGGTGACGCCTTCCGCTTTACCCGGCTTGCTGCTGACCACAATATTCAGCCTGCCAGGCAATGGACGACCAATCGATTCAAAGGTCAGTCGGCCCATAATCACTGGTTTTTTCAGGGTGTTACGCTTAAACCACGCCAGATCTGCAGGCAGGTCCCACGGCATGGCGTTTTCCATTCCAATAATGCGATCTGCTGCTAATGCCGCGATAAGACTAATCATGTTAAAAGGCTCGCTGAAAAAAACAGGCGCCATGATACGTAAAGGTTAAACCTTCGTCGATAGGCGAAAGGGGGTTATTGCATAAAGCGGCATTGCCACCGTATTTCAGACTTTGTGCAGGGTTTTACTCCGTAAGACGGGCCACGCGCCCCAAAAGTCGCCAGATAATGGTGCCATGTCGCGATAAACAGAGAGAATAAAACGGCTCCCGTGGGAGCCGTGGCAGGTCATCAGAAATCGTAGCGGAAACGAACCAGATTCATATCGCCCTGATTGTCCGTGCTCGACGTGAAGACATGTTCGTAATCAACACGGAAACCGTAGTCCAGGAACAGGGTTACGCCCAGACCGTTATCAATGCGCTGGTAATTGCGGCCATTCACATATTCTAAGCGGTCACCCATGACATAAGGCTGAACGGCTTTGACGCCATACTGCGCAACCGGAATTTTATAACCGGCATAATATTCAATGCCCCAGGCATCATCAGCAAAATAGTTATTCACATCGCGCTGTCTGGTCGTCAGGAAATTCTGGTACCAGCCGCCCCCTGCTGACAGGGTCCAGTTGCCTGGCGTCCAGCTTAATGCGGTACCAAAGATGTTCTGGTCGTAATCTTTATTGTCGCCGGTGACAGGATTGCGCATGGTGGCGCGGGTGTAGTTCCACGCGGTGCCCCAGGCCAGATTGTTCGTGATGTTGTAATTCACACCCAGCGAGCCGCCGCCCTGACGCTTATAGCGCAGTCCGTTGCCCGGCAAATATTCGTTATCGCTAAACAGGTAAGAGGCATAAACATCAAATGCACCATAACTGTTTTTGTATTTCAGCTGCTTGCGAGAACGGTATGAACCGTCGTAATCACCGTTAATGCCGTTACCCGGTGCCTGGGCCAGCATGTCGTAATCCCAGATATCCGTCTTGGCACCCACAACGTCGTAATACACGCTGTTCTGCTGACCGAAGGTCAACTGGCCCCAGGTTTTACTTTTCAGGCCGGTATAGAGCTGGCGACGCGTGGTTTCATGCGCCCCTTCAGCGTAGTGATTATCCCAGTTGAATACGGCCGGAATGTTAACGCCCAGCTCGTAGTAGCTGGTCCAGCTGATATCGTCGAACAGGTAGTAATCCGCGCTAAAGCGGAAACGGGAACCACCGTCAAAGCCGTTACGCTTGTAGGACTGATCCTTCCCGCCGGTTTGATGGTTGAACTGGGGACGAATGCTGCCACCGAATTTAAAATCGAGACGGCTAAGGGGATCGCCTGCTTGTGGGTCTTGTTTAAGAAGAGTGATTTCAGCCTGGCTGGAAAAAGACACCAGGGCCAACAGTGCAGCCACTGCACTCAGTGAAAAAAAACGCGCTTTCATTGTTATTAATATCCTGTTTAGGCTCTATTAATGAGCGAGCCGGATATTACAACGGTGAATGTCAGCCTGGTAGTTTTTTATATTATAGATTTGTGCGAATCAGCGGATTAGGCATGATTGGCTAAAAATTAAATCAAATTAACTTAAGCATATTAACGTCAAGCTGGCAGGACGCCACGCATACCGGGTTTGTCCTGTGCGATTCACCCCCTCAGGCCGCTCTTATCTCTCACCGCTTCATGCCGTCCGTACAGAGGCGTTCAGTTTACCCCGGGCAGGTCGGCCAGCACCTTTTCGATTAACGTGGCGATGCCTCTTACCCTGACAGGAATAAAGCGTGCATCCGGAAAAACGGCATACAGAAAGCGGTCAGGATGGCGATAAGCGGGTAAAATCCTGACAAGCGCGCCGGATTTCAGTGCCTCCATTGCAAGCGGTAGCTGCATACCACCGACACCGATGTCCGCCTGCAATGCCTGCAATAATCCCTCACTGCTGTTGGCCCTGAAGACCGTATTCACCGCCAGCTCCACGGTTTCATCATCTCTGACAAGCAGTAATGGCGCAGACTCGTCGATGTTGCTGAAGCGAACATGCGGGTGAAGCGCCAGCGCATCCAGCGAAGCGATTGGCGGAAAACGCGGTGACGCGAAAAGCGGCGTTTCAATTCGGGCGATCTTCCGTGCCGGAAACACATCCGGTGCGTCATGGGTCAGTCGGAAGGCAATATCCACGCCTTCTCTGGCCAGGTCAGATATCCGATCGTCGAGCGACAGCGTCAGATTCAACCCCGGATTCGCCTTTTGCAGCGCGAGCAGGTGGGGAAGAAAAAGCCGCCCTAACCCGCCGGGCAACTGGATGTTTACCTTGCCTTGCCATTGCTGCGTGGCAGAAGACAACTGGCTCTCGACTGCCAGCATCGCCTCAAGTATCGGCCGCATCTGGCCACGGTAATATTCCCCTTGCGCCGTCAGTACCATCACGCGCGTCGTTCGGTGCAGCAAGACGACGCCCAGCTCGGCCTCAAGTGCGACGATCTGCTGACTGACCGCTGACTGCTTGATACCCAACTGGCGCGCGGCGGCAGAGAAGGAACCGGCCTCGGCTACACGTAAAAAGGTGCGAATGGCATTGAGCTTGTTATTCATTTACGCATTTCTCTTATAAGTGACATCAGCTTGCGGGGATATCGGCGAAAAGAAATTTATATCACGCTGTCTGCAACCTAACCGGAGGAAAGAAAATGTCACAGAAGCCTCAATCTAAAGTTGCACTGGTGGCTGGCGCAAGCGGTATTGTCGGCAGCCAGTTGGTCAAAACGCTGTTGCAGAATGCGTGGCAGGTTATCGGACTGTCACGTTCAGGCACCGATCGGCACGGCGCGGTCCCGTTTGTAAAAGTCGATCTGCTGGATGAGAAAGACAGCGCGCGTGCCCTTACGCCACTGAGTAACGTGACACATATTTTCTATAGCGCCTGGCTTAATGCCGCCAACTGGCAGGAGATGGTTGAACCCAACGTGACCCTGCTGCGTAATCTGGTCACCCAGGTCGAGAAAGTTGCCCCGCTGGAAACGGTGAGCCTGATGCAGGGCTACAAAATTTACGGCGCTCACCTTGGCCCCTTTAAAACGCCCGCCAGAGAAAATGATGCTGCCATTCCCGGTGCGGAATTCAATACGGCACAACAGGCCTGGCTAAGCGACTTTCAGCGCAATAAAACCTGGAACTGGCATGCGCTTCGCCCCGGCGTGGTTGGCAGCGCATTACCTGGCAATACCATGAATCTTGCGCTGAGTATCGCGATATATGCCTCACTGTGCAAAGCGCAGAGCCTGCCCCTGCGCTTTCCTGGGTCACAAACAGCCTGGCATAGCATTGTCGATCATACGGATGACGGCTTACTTTCTGCCGCCACGCTATGGGCCTCGACCGCCCCTGCCGCCAGAAATCAGGCATTCAATGTTAACAACGGTGACATCTGGCGGTGGAGTGAACTCTGGCCGGTCATTGCGGGCTGGTTTGAACTGGAGATGGCTCCGCCGGTCCAACTGTCGTTTCAGCAACTCTTTAACGATTACCGCAAGACCTGGCAGGCTCTGGCTGAAAAAATGCTGTTGGTCGAGCCTGATATCATGAAGTTGAGTAACGGTCAGTTCGCAGACTTTGTGTTTAGCTGGGATTACGACATGTTTGGCGATGGCAGCAAACTGCGGCGGGCGGGCTTTACGGGTTTTCGTGCGACCGATGAGATGTTTATCCGTCTCTTTACTCAGTTCAGAACGGCGAAGATTATTCCCTGACAGATGTGGCAGGCACGTTTCCCCTGCCACCGCGCTGGCAGGGGAAAGTGTGCAGAAGAATGCGAAAAAGGCCTGTTTGGCGGTCAACGCCCGATGGCGCAGGCGTGAATAAAGGGCGTTTCGCCTCGCGCAGAAGCTGACGCCGCTCTTTGCGCGCAATGCAACGGCCTGCTGGCCGATGTTGTCCCGACAGGCTTCCTGGGATTAAACACAAAAAAGCCCCTGCAGGCAGGACGGTCTGTCAGCCTACTGACAGACGATCCCCCCACAGGGGCGATGACGCGCGATCAGCCTGCGCTATTTCTGCGCAAGGATTTGTGCGTGCATCTCCTGGACTGAAATCACTTTTTCCGTTGGGTCCGCATTGAGCGCCATCGCCGTTGCAAAACCCCCGTTCAACGTGGTGTCGTAATGCACTTTGTATTGCAGCGCACTGCGGCGAATCAGCTTGGAGTCTTCAATCGCCTGGCGACCTGCTGTGGTATTCACGATGTAGGCATATTCGCCGTTCTTCAGGCGGTCCTGAATATGTGGGCGACCTTCATGAACCTTGTTAACCAGACGAGGATTAATGCCCGCCTCGCCCAGCACCACAGCCGTACCGTGAGTGGCATCCAGCTCAAAGCCAAACTTCTGCAGCTTCGCGGCCAAATCGACGATACGTTTCTTATCGCCCTCACGCACGGACAACAGGGCACGTCCGGTTTTCTTCATGTTGCTCTGCGCGCCCAGCATCGCTTTGGCAAAGGCTTCAGCGAAGGTCCGGCCCACGCCCATGACTTCACCGGTTGAACGCATTTCCGGACCGAGAATCGGGTCAACACCCTGGAACTTGTTAAAGGGCAGCACGACTTCTTTAACAGAGTAATAAGGTGGGATCACCTCTTTGGTTACGCCCTGCTCTGCCAGCGTTTTGCCTGCCATCACGCGCGCGGCAACCTTCGCCAGCGGGACGCCTGTCGCTTTTGACACGAAAGGCACGGTACGCGCGGCACGTGGGTTCACTTCGATCAGGTAGACTTCGTTGTCTTTTACCGCGAACTGCACGTTCATTAAACCGCGCACGCTCAGCTCAAACGCCAGTTTTTCAACCTGCTGGCGCATCACGTTTTGAATCTCTTCGCTCAGCGTATAGGCCGGCAGAGAACACGCGGAGTCACCCGAGTGGACGCCTGCCTGCTCGATATGCTCCATGATGCCGCCAATCAGTACGCGTTCGCCGTCGCAAATGGCATCGACATCAACTTCTACGGCGTCATCAAGGAAACGATCCAGCAAGACGGGTGCATCGTTGGAAACCGACACCGCCGTCTGGAAGTAACGTTTCAGATCGATTTCGTCATAGACGATTTCCATTGCACGTCCGCCCAGCACGTAGGAAGGACGCACCACCAGCGGATAACCAATGCCGGCGGCTTTCTCTACGGCCTGCTCCAGCGTGGCAACGGTGGCGTTAGCCGGCTGCTTCAGGTTCAGACGGTCAACGGCCTGCTGGAAGCGTTCGCGATCTTCTGCCCGGTCGATAGCGTCCGGGCTGGTACCGATCACCGGTACGCCTGCCGCTTCCAGGGCGCGAGCCAGTTTCAGCGGCGTCTGACCGCCGTACTGCACGATCACCCCTTTCGGTTTTTCGATGCGTACGATTTCCAGCACGTCTTCAAGCGTAACCGGCTCGAAGTAGAGGCGGTCGGAGGTGTCATAATCCGTCGAGACGGTTTCCGGGTTACAGTTCACCATGATGGTTTCAAAACCATCTTCACGCAGCGCCAGCGCCGCATGAACGCAGCAGTAGTCAAACTCAATGCCCTGGCCAATACGGTTTGGTCCGCCACCCAGCACCATGATTTTGTCACGATCCTGATTAGGATTCGCTTCGCACTCTTCTTCATAGGTGGAGTACATGTAAGCCGTATCGGTAGAGAATTCTGCCGCACAGGTATCGACACGCTTATAAACCGGGTGCAGATTATGTTGCTGACGCAATTTACGAATTTCACCTTCCGCTACGCCCGCCAGTGAAGCCAGACGCGCATCCGCAAAACCTTTACGCTTCAGCGCACGCAGGAAATCGACGTTGAGGCCGTTCATGCCTTCACGCGCAACCTGCTCTTCCAGGCGCACCAGCTCTTCAATCTGCACCAGGAACCAGCGGTCAATGTTGGTGAGGTTAAATACGCCGTCTACCGACATCCCCGCGCGGAAGGCATCGGCGATGTACCAGATACGATCCGAACCGGCATCTTTCAGCTCACGGCGGATACGGGTTAACGCCTCTGCGTCGTCCAGGTGAACTTTCGGGTCGAAGCCATTCGCCCCGACTTCCAGGCCGCGCAGCGCTTTCTGCATCGACTCCTGGAAGGTACGACCGATCGCCATGACTTCACCCACAGATTTCATCTGCGTGGTCAGGCGGTCATTCGCACCCGCAAATTTTTCAAAGTTGAAGCGAGGGATCTTTGTGACGACGTAATCGATTGAAGGCTCAAACGAGGCCGGCGTGCGTCCACCGGTAATGTCGTTCATCAGTTCATCCAGCGTATAGCCAACCGCCAGTTTCGCTGCCACTTTCGCAATCGGGAAGCCGGTCGCTTTAGAGGCCAGTGCCGAGGAGCGCGACACACGGGGATTCATCTCGATAACGATCAGGCGACCATTTTTTGGGTTCACCGCAAACTGTACGTTGGAACCGCCGGTTTCGACACCAATCTCACGCAGTACCGCCAGCGAGGCGTTACGCATAATCTGGTATTCCTTATCGGTCAGCGTCTGTGCTGGCGCAACCGTAATGGAATCACCGGTGTGAATGCCCATGGCGTCAAAGTTTTCGATGGAGCAGACGATAATGCAGTTGTCGTTTTTGTCACGAACCACTTCCATCTCGTACTCTTTCCAGCCAATCAGCGATTCGTCAATTAACAACTCGTTGGTAGGAGAAAGGTCGAGGCCGCGTTCGCAGATCTCTTCAAACTCTTCGCGGTTATAGGCGATACCGCCGCCGGTGCCACCCATGGTGAAAGACGGACGGATAATGCAGGGAAAGCCGACGTCTGCAGCCACCGCCAGCGCTTCATCCATGGTGTGCGCAATACCGGAGCGCGCCGTATCCAGGCCAATGCTTTTCATCGCCACATCGAAGCGACGACGGTCTTCTGCTTTATCAATGGCATCGGCGGTCGCACCTATCATGGTGACGCCGAATTCTTCCAGTACGCCCTGACGTTCGAGTTCCAGCGCACAGTTCAGCGCTGTCTGGCCGCCCATGGTGGGCAGCACCGCATCCGGGCGCTCTTTTTCAATGATTTTACGCACCACTTCCCAGTGAATCGGCTCGATGTAGGTCGCATCGGCCATTTCCGGGTCGGTCATAATGGTTGCCGGGTTTGAGTTGACCAGAATAACCCGGTAACCCTCTTCACGCAGGGCTTTACAAGCCTGGGCACCGGAATAGTCGAATTCGCAGGCCTGACCGATCACAATCGGACCGGCACCAAGAATCAGGATGGATTTTATGTCTGTACGTTTTGGCATGATTAGCTCCTGATTACTTTGCTTTCGAACGGAATGCGTCAATCAACTCAATAAAGTGGTCAAACAGCGGTGCGGCATCACCCGGTCCCGGGCTGGCTTCCGGGTGACCCTGGAAGCTAAACGCTGGCTTATCGGTGCGGTGAATGCCCTGCACGGTCTTATCAAACAGGGAGATATGGGTAACACGCAGGGTCGCGGGCAGATCGGTTTCATCAACGGCAAAACCGTGGTTCTGCGCGGTAATCATTACGCGGTTGTTATCCAGATCTTTCACCGGGTGGTTACCACCATGGTGGCCCAGCTTCATCTTGACGGTTTTCGCACCGCTGGCCAGAGCCAGCAACTGATGACCAAGGCAAATACCGAATACCGGAATATCCGTTTTCAGAAAGGCCTGAATGGCTTCAATCGCATAATCACAGGGCTCAGGATCGCCAGGGCCGTTAGACAGGAAGATGCCATCCGGATTCATCGCCAGTACCGTTTCGGCTGGTGTTTTGGCCGGCACAACCGTCAGGCGGCAGCCACGGTCCACCAGCATACGCAGGATATTGCGCTTCGCACCGTAATCGTAAGCCACGACATGGTAAGGCAGGGCTTCCGCCGGTGTCTGTTCCGGCAAATCCCCTTCCAGTGTCCAGCTCCCCTGCTGCCAGGCGTAGGTTTCCGCCGTTGTCACTTCTTTCGCCAGATCCATACCTTTCAGGCCGGGGAAAGCCTGCGCTTTTTGTAAGGCCAGTGCGGCATCCAGGTTGTCGCCCGCGATGATACAGCCGTTCTGCGCCCCTTTTTCCCGCAGCAGACGCGTCAGCTTGCGGGTATCAATATCGGCAATCGCGACGATGTTATTGCGCTGCAGATAAGCCGATAAGCTCTCTTCGCTGCGATAGTTACTGGCAATCAGCGGCAGGTCACGAATCACCAGGCCCTGCGCATGAATTTGACTGGATTCTTCGTCGGCGGCGTTTGCACCAACATTGCCGATATGGGGATAAGTAAGAGTAACGATTTGGCGAGAATAGGAGGGATCAGTGAGGATTTCTTGATAACCGGTCATTGACGTATTGAAAACGACTTCCCCCACTGCCGACCCTGTAGCCCCGATGGCCCGACCGTGGAATTGGGTTCCGTCTTCCAGAACCAAGAGCGCTGACTTAATCAAAACATCCTCCAGGGAATAAACAGTCACAATATCTGCATATTAATTCATAATAGTGATCTGAATCAATGCAAAAACTGCCTGAGTGGTCAATTTTTGGCAAATTGCGCGCATTCTAATGATCGTCCTGATACTTGTCCACCCTGAAGCAACATTTTAAACATCTTTTCGGGCTCAGAACGAAAATGCAGAGGATAAGCGGCAAAAACAGGGGTAAACACAGCCGAATAATCGTTTGCCAATCGCAATCAACGTTTATTCTGATAGTGCACATGATTAATTTTGACCAAATGGTCAAAATTAACAGGTTTATGACAAAAACAGGGACGAGATAACCCTACTTTTGAGTCACTCACTGAAAAAATTAGCCAAAGCCCTTGTTTTAAATAAAATTAAGGGCAATTAAAAAATTGCCCTTTTCAATCAATTTATTAGCGATTGAAATCACCACATCACACAGGTAAACCCATTACAAACTCGATAAATCCAGCACATCGCGCATGTCATAAAGCCCTGTTTTCTTCTCACTCACCCATAACGCTGCTTTTATCGCGCCCTTTGCAAAGGTCATGCGGCTGGAAGCCTTGTGGGTTATCTCAACGCGCTCACCGTCATCGGCAAACATTGCCGTATGTTCCCCGACAATGTCGCCTGCTCGCACGGTGGCAAAACCAATCGTGTTCGCATGACGCTCGCCGGTATGGCCTTCTCGGCTGTAAACGGCATGTTCATCCAGTTTCCAGTCCATTGCCTCTGCAATCGCCTCGCCCATCGCCAGGGCAGTCCCTGAAGGCGCATCGACTTTGTGGCGATGGTGGGCTTCGATAATCTCAATATCCGCATAATCGCCCATGACTTTGGCGGCTTTCTCCAGCAGCTTGAGTACCAGGTTAACGCCAATACTGAAGTTGGCGGCAAACACAATGCCAATCTCTGTCGCAGCATCACGAATCGCTGCCTTGCCTGCTTCGTCAAATCCTGTGGTACCAATGATCATGGCCTTACGGTGCTCACGACAAATGGCCATGTACTCCAGCGTTCCTTCGGGGCGGGTAAAATCGATCAAGACGTCAAAATCATCGATCACGGCGCGTAAGTCATCGCCCAGGATAACGCCCGCGTTGCCGGTACCGGCCAGTTCGCCTGCGTCGCTGCCGATCAACGACGATCCGGGACGGGCTAACGCAGCGCCCAGTTCAACGCCTTCCATCTGCGCAACCGCCTGGATGAGATTGCGCCCCATGCGCCCCGGTGCGCCCACGATGGCAATGCGGATATTCTTCATATTTATTCATTCCTAAAACAAAACTATGCATGCAAGCGCAATCAGGTTAACGATGAGATAACAACTGCGCCACTCTTTATCAGGGATAATAAGAATTTTTATGCCAGGCAAGGCGGATTATCAGTAAAAGCAATTTCAGCTGCCGCAGGCCTGGTCTGAAAAGCAAAAAGGCCGAACAGAGTCGGCCTTTTAATAACTGCAAGTAAGCGGTTACTGCACATTGCGGACGTCAACCCGCAACTCTTTGGGGACTTCAAACACAATGTTTTCTTCCCGCCCTTCCAGCACTCTCGCTTCGCCACCGCCCAGTTCCTGCAGGCGAGCAATCACGTTCTGAACCAGAATATCGGGCGCTGACGCACCGGCCGTAACGCCAACACAACCTACAGAGACTACCCACTCAGGCTGAATGTCCGCCGCATCATCAATCAGATAGGCAGCTTTACCCATGCGCTGTGCCAGCTCGGCCAGTCGATTGGAGTTGGACGAGTTTTTCGATCCGACCACCAGCACCACATCGGCCTGTTGCGACATTGCCCTTACGGCTTCCTGACGGTTGGTGGTGGCATAGCAAATATCGTCTTTGCGTGGCCCCACGATTTTCGGGAAACGGGCGCGCAGCGCATCAATCACATCTGACGTATCATCCACCGACAGCGTGGTTTGGGTCATAAAGGACAGGCGGTTGTCATCTTTAACGTCCAGTTTCCAGACGTCGTCCGGCGACTCCACCAGATACATCCCGCCCTTGGGGTTATTGTACTGCCCCATGGTGCCTTCCACTTCCGGATGGCCTGCGTGACCAATCAGCACCGACTCTTCACCCCGACGGCTGGCACGGGCGACTTCCATATGAACTTTAGTGACTAAGGGACAGGTGGCATCGAAGACGGTGAGCTCACGCCCCTTCGCCTCATTGCGCACCGCCTGAGACACGCCGTGGGCAGAGAAGATCAGGATAGCGCCATCGGGCACTTCCGCGATCTGCTCAATAAAAATGGCCCCGCGCTGACGCAGGCTGTCCACCACGTAGCGGTTATGTACCACTTCATGACGCACATAAACCGGCGCACCAAACAGGGTGAGTGCGTTTTCAACAATGCTGATGGCACGATCGACACCCGCACAAAAACCACGTGGATTAGCCAGCAGAATTTGCATTGTTCGCCTCCAGTGCCGGATCGATATCCAGCACCTCAATATCAAACTGAACGCGGTGGCCTGCCAGCGGATGATTGAAATCCACAGTGATTGAATCACCGGAAATCTCCCGAATCACACCTGGCATTTCACTACCGCCCATTCCGGTAAACAGCATGATGGCACCGATCTCCGGCTCGCCCGTATCGATAAAGTCACGACGGGAAAAGTACTGGATAAGATCGGGACTGACGCTGCCAAAGGCATCTTCTGGCGCCAACGTGAAATGATGTTTTTCACCCGCTTTTAATCCCAACAGTGCCTGCTCCAGCGGGCCAGACAGGCTACCGTCGCCGAGCCGAAACAGCGCAGGTTTACCGTTGGCGCGGGTGGATTCTGCCACAGAGCCGTCTTCCAGCTTCATGACGAAATGCAACAACACCGCGCTGTCGCCCTGTACAGACTCAGTCATGCTTTACCCTTTTTTAACCTGCTTGCTGGAAGGGTTGAAAAAGCCCTCCAGCACCACCAACGCGGCACCGATACAGATGCCGCAGTCAGCGATATTAAATGTAGCAAAGTGCCAGTTACCGACATAGAAATCGATAAAATCCACCACGAAGCCATGATACGAACGGTCAAACAGATTGCCCACTGCGCCGCCAATGATTAATGCATAGGCGATATTGGCTATCTTCTGACTGGCGCTGTTGCGGTACATCATCACCAGCAACGAGATCACAATTGCCAGCGCAATACCGGCAAAGAACCAGCGCTGCCAGCCGCCTTTATCAGCAAGGAAACTGAACGCTGCGCCGTAGTTGTGCGCATAGAACAGGTTAAGGAACGGCATTAGCGGCTGCGTTTCATGCAGCATCATGTTGTTCATTACCCACTGCTTGCTGACGAAATCAACAACGATAACTAACAGCACCAGCCACAGCCAGCGCAATCCGGTGGAGAAAACAGGTTTACTCATCAGGCAAACTTACGCTCTTCGCCGTTTCCGGCTACGTTGGTGTAACAGCGACCGCACACCGCAGCGTGCTCGGGATTCTGACCGACGTCAGTAGTGTAGTGCCAGCAGCGAGGGCATTTCTCGCCTTCTGCTTTATTCAGGCCGATTTTCAGACCTTTTAACAGTTCGCTCTGCTGCGCGTCACCGCCTGCCTGGGCGTAATCAGCAACCTGTGCGCCAGAGGTCAGCAGCACAAAACGCAGTTCGTTACCTAACGCCTGCAGTTTCGTCGCCAGGTCCGCATCGGCATACAGCGTCACGGACGCTTCCAGCGCGCCGCCGATACGTTTGTCGCTACGCGCCTGCTCGATCACCTTGTTCACTTCACCACGTACTTTAAGCAGTTCTGCCCAGTACGCATCGTTCAGCGCTTCGTTTTCTGGCAGACCAAACAGGCCGGTATACCACTCTTCTGTGAACACGTACTTCGCCCGATCGCCTGGCAGATAGCCCCAGATTTCGTCGGCCGTGAAAGACATGATCGGTGCCATCCAGCGCACCAGCGCTTCAACAATATGCCACAGTGCCGACTGGCAGCTGCGACGCGCCAGGCTGTCGCCTTTCGCGGTGTACTGACGATCTTTGATGATATCGAGGTAGAACGACCCCATTTCCACGGAGCAGAACTGCATCAGGCGCTGAATCACCTCGTGGAAATCGTAGTTCTCGTAGGAGGCAACGATATCAGCCTGTGCAGCCTGCGCACGTCCGACTGCCCAGCGATCGACCACCACCATCTCTTCTGGCTTAACCAGATCGGTTAGCGGATTAAAGCCGCTCAGGTTGGCTAACAGGAAGCGCGCCGTGTTACGGATGCGACGGTAGGCATCCGCAGAACGTTTCAGGATTTCGTCCGATACCGCCATCTCACCCGAGTAATCGGTAGAGGCGACCCACAGGCGTAAAATGTCTGCACCCAGTTTGTCCATCACATCTTGCGGTGCAACGGTATTGCCAATGGATTTCGACATCTTGCGGCCCTGACCATCGACGGTGAAACCGTGCGTCAGCACCTGACGATAAGGCGCTTTGCCCTTCATCGCCGTGGAAATCATCAGCGAAGACATAAACCAGCCACGATGCTGATCCGAACCTTCCAGATACATATCCGGTGTATTTCCGCCAAACTCCGGACGGGCATCGACAACCGAATAGCTGGTTGAACCGGAATCAAACCAGACGTCCAGGGTGTCCGGCACTTTAACGTAGTGATCGGCATCGTCGCCCATCAGATCGCGCGGATCGAGATCCCACCAAGCCTGAATGCCCTCTTGCTCAACACGCTGGGCAACTTTTTCCATTAGCGCCAGGGTTTCAGGATGCAGTGCTTCGGTCTCTTTATGCACGAACAGCGCCATGGGCACGCCCCAGGTACGCTGACGGGAAATACACCAGTCAGGGCGGTTGGCAACCATGGATTCAATACGCGCCTGGCCCCAGTCCGGAATCCACTGAACGCCTTTGATCTCCTGCAGTGATTGAGCACGCAGGCCTTTCTGATCCATGCTGATAAACCACTGCGGCGTGGCACGGAAAATAATCGGGGTTTTGTGACGCCAGCAGTGCGGGTAGCTGTGCAGCAGTTTTTCAACATGCAGCAGGGCACCTTTTTCTTTCAGCAGTTCAACGATCATGTCGTTGGCTTTAAAGACGTTGATGCCGTCAAGACCGGGATAAGTCCCTGGCAGGTAGGCGCCATCAGGGCCGACCGGATTCGCCGTCTCCAGACCATATTTCTGACCAATCACGTAGTCATCCGGACCATGACCGGGGGCAGTGTGAACGGCACCCGTACCGGCATCCAGCGTGACGTGTTCGCCTAAGACGACTTTGGACTGAATCTGCTCAAGCAACGGATGCTGGAACAGCTGCAATTCCAGTGCCGCGCCCTGGCACTCACCCAGCACGGTCCAGTCGCTGATGCCTGCGCGTTTCATCACGCTCTCAACCAGATCTTTTGCCAGGATCAGGCTGCGGCCATCAATCTGCAGTAGCTGGTATTCGAACTCAGGGTGCAGTGAAATGCCGCGGTTAGCCGGAATGGTCCATGGCGTTGTGGTCCAGATCACCAGCGAAACCGGGCCTTCTGAGGCGGTGACGCCAAAGGCTGCACGCACCGCATCGGCATCAAGGGCATTGAACATCACGTCGATGGACGGCGAGGTTTTGTCGTAGTATTCCACTTCGGCTTCGGCCAGCGCAGAACGGCAATCCATGCACCAGTGCACCGGCTTCGCGCCTTTGTGCAGATGGCCATTGCCGATAATTTTACCCAGCGCACGAATGATATTGGCTTCGGTGGTGAAGTCCATGGTGAGGTAAGGACGATCCCAGTCACCCAGCACGCCCAGGCGAATAAAGTCGGCTTTTTGCCCCTCAACCTGTTCGGCGGCATACTGACGGCAGGCGGCGCGGAATTCGGCGGCGCTGACTTTTTCGCCCGGCTTGCCGATCATCTGCTCAACTTTATGCTCGATAGGCAAACCGTGACAGTCCCAGCCCGGCACATAAGGCGAGTCGTAACCTGCCATGCCTTTAGACTTTACAATAATGTCTTTCAGAATCTTGTTAACGGAGTGACCAATATGAATGCTGCCGTTCGCATAAGGAGGGCCATCATGCAGGATAAAGGTTTTTTTCCCTTTCTTGGCTTCGCGGATGATGCCGTACAGATTGTCATCATACCAACGTTGCAGCATTCCCGGTTCGCGCTTGGCCAGATCGCCACGCATGGGGAACCCCGTTTCCGGCAAATTCAGGGTTGATTTATAGTCACTCATCAGATTCTCGATTCCGTTTTTCGCTCAGGTTACAGACCAAAAAATTGTCGGGCCGTTACCGTATCTTTCGCAATTTGCTCTTTCAACGCATCCAGTGAAGCAAAGCGCTGCTCGTTTCGTATTTTCTGCTTCAATACCACATCAATGTGGCGACCATAGAGATCCATATTGATGTCCAACAGGTGAACTTCAAGCTGTTGGCGTAAACCTTTTACCGTTGGGCGCGTACCAATATTGGCCACGCCGGGCAGCGGCGTTGGCCCCAGGCCTTCGACTTCAACCGCATAAACGCCTTTGACCGGCGATACGCAGCGCCGTAACGGGATATTGGCCGTAGGGAACCCCAGTGTCCGTCCCAGTGCATCACCGTGCACGACGCGCCCTGAGATACTGAAAGGATGGCCCAATAGCGACTGCGCCAGCGCTAAGTTGTCCTCAGCCAGTGCCTGACGCACCGCTGTGCTGCTGATGCGCTTACCGCCATCACAAAACGTTTCTGTGCTGACCACATCAAAACCATACTGGGCACCGGCTTTCTGTAATAGCAGGAAATCCCCCTGGCGACCAGCGCCAAAGCGGAAATCATCCCCGACAGCCAGATAGTTGACGCCCAGTTTGTTCACCAGCAGTTCGCTGATAAAACTCTGCGCCGATAACGCGGCAAAGCGATGGTCAAAACGCACACAGAGCACGTAATCCACGCCAATTTCTGCCAGGTATTTTAGCTTTTCCCGCAAGCGGGTGAGCCTGGCGGGCGCGCTTTCGCCCGCAAAGAGTTCTAGCGGCTGCGGTTCAAACACCATCACCATCACCGGCAAATTACGTTTGCGTCCTTCTTCCAGCAACCGCCCCATCAGCGCCTGATGACCGCGGTGCACACCATCGAAATTACCGATGGTCAAAACGCAGCCGTGATGCTGCGCATTAAGATTATGAATACCGCGGATAAACTTCATGGCTGACTCAAACCTGTGGAAATCGGCGGATTATACCCTCGAAAGCTGTCAAGGTTAACCCGTGAACACGCCTTTCATGCGTAACAGGCCGTATTTACTGACATGCAGAGCCGTTGAGAGAATTTTGTTGCGAAATACTGTATTCAGGGAGCGGAAGCTGGTAGAATCTTGCGCCATCAAATACGTAACCGAGTGTCGTACAGGTTATCACGAGTAACGACGCTTATTTGCACAAATCCATTGACAACAGAAGGTCCAAAAGGCATAGTCCTCGGCCTTTGATTTGTCTCTATCGAACATATTTGGGAGTTGGACCTTGGCTAATATCAAATCAGCTAAGAAACGTGCCGTAACATCTGAGAAACGTCGCAAGCATAATGCAAGCCGTCGCTCTATGATGCGTACCTTCGTTAAGAAAGTATACGCGGCGATCGCTTCAGGCGACAAAGCTGCTGCGCAGAACGCATTTAATGAAATGCAACCAATCGTGGACCGTCAGGCTGCTAAAGGTCTGATCCACAAAAACAAAGCTGCACGTTATAAAGCAAACCTGACTGCACAGATCAACAAACTGGCTTAATCGCTATTTGTTCATCGCTTTGTTGAAAGAACCGGCGCTACGCCGGTTTTTTTATGCCTGCTGTTTAGCGCCGCCAGGCAACTGTCTCTTCCTGACTTTATCTTCCTGCCCTGCCAGACAACCCACCGCCTCTGCACTGCTCTCAACCTGCCGAACCATGCTGCCCCAGGTTCAGGCCCGTAGCGCCCCGGACAGCCTCTCTCACGAGCCCTCTGTCGGGTTATCAGGCCCAGGGTTAACAGAGAAGGTCAATCACGGCGTGCTTGCGAGTTCAGACCGGCCGCAGAGCAACGCGATCACAGCCAGTCAACGCGCGATGTCATCGTGGGTCACAGGCCATATTGAGATGCTGAGATGTTGAGATGTTGAGATGTTGAGATGTTGAGATGTTGAGATGTTGAGATGTTGAGATGTTGAGATGTTGAGATGTTGAGATGTTGAGACAGGAACCAGCATTGCTGCAACACCGGATGAATGTGTTGCAGCAATGGATTTTTTATCGCAGCTTGATGCGCAATAAGGTGTAGCCCAGCACGGCGGAGAGCAGTGAACCGCTAAGGATACCCAGCTTAGAGAACGTCACTAACTGCTCGTGGGCAGCGTCAAAGGCTAGCGAACTGATAAATATCGACATGGTAAAGCCAATGCCGCACAGCACGCCAATCGCCATGATATCGCGAATAGTCGTGCCGCCAGGCAAGGCTGCCAGCCTCAGCTTCACCGCCAGCCAGCAAAACAGCGTAATCCCCAGTGGCTTACCGATTAACAGGCCCAGGATGATACCCAGCGGCTCCGGCGACAGCACGTCGCCAAAGGTGATGCCCGTCAGCGAAATGCCAGCGTTAGCAAAGGCAAACAACGGCAGAATCAACCAGTTCACCCACGGCATTAAACCGTGCGCAAGGTGTTCCGCTGGCGAATGACCGTTTTTCTCTTCCAACGGCACGAAGAAGCCCACAATGACGCCCGCCAGCGTGGCATGCACGCCAGACTTCAGAACTGCGGTCCACAACACCATCCCAACCAGCATGTATACCGCAATGTTCCGTACGTTACAGCGGTTCAGCACGGCCAGCACCACGATAGCGCCTGCCGCCACGCTCAGGGACATCACAGACAGGTCGCTGGTGTAAAACAGCGCGATGATGACGATGGCACCCAGGTCGTCGATAATCGCCAGCGCCATCAGGAACACCTTCAGGGCGGGGGGAACACGACTGCCAAGCAGGGCAAGCACGCCGAGCGCAAACGCGATATCAGTAGCAGTAGGAATCGCCCAGCCATTTCGGGCAATCTCATCACCATGGTTAAACAGCAAAAACACAATGGCAGGTGCTGCCATGCCACCGACTGCGGCGATAACCGGAAAGATGGCCCGATCGCGGCTGGCGAGTTCACCAGAGATCAATTCGCGCTTCACTTCCAGACCAATCAGCAGGAAAAAGAGCGCCATGAGCGCATCGTTTATCCACAGAAGCAGATTTTTACTGATATCCAGTTCGCCGAAGCGAATCTGTACCGGTGTGTCCAACAAAGCCTGGTAGCCCTGAGCGGTGGAAGCGCCATTGGCGAGGATCATAGCGACGACCGCAGCCAGAATGAGCACCATGCCGTTACTGGCATCACTCTCAATAAAACTTTTCAGTAAATGCTTGATACGACGAGGTTTTGACAAAACACACTCCTCCTGAGCGGAAAACACAATGCCGAGCAGTGTAACGATTCACTGAACCCGAGAAAAAGCTTATTTATCCGCTTTTACATTAAGTCCGACGTTTTGTTACATCAAAGGGTGAGCCAGAGCAGGCCGAAAAGAGGACGATATCGGTGAAAGTGGCAGCATAAAGTGCGCGAGAAACCGTGTCAGCTTTGCAGAGCGCATAAAAAAACGGAGAGTCTCCTCTCCGTTTTTAATCACGCCAGACCGCTGTGAATTAACGGGTTAAGTCGTCGAAGAATTTCTTCACGCCGTCGAAGAAGCTTTTGGAGCGCGGGCTGTTATGTTCGCCGCTGGGTCCACCAAAGCTCTCTTCCAGCTCACGCAGTAACGCTTTTTGCTTGTCGTTGAGGCTGACAGGGGTTTCCACCACCACACGACACAGCAGATCGCCTACCGCACCGCCGCGCACCGATTTCACACCGCGTCCACGCATGCGGAACAGCTTGCCGGTTTGGGTTTCTGCTGGCACTTTCAGCTTCACCCGACCATCCAGCGTGGGCACTTCAATCTCACCGCCCAGGGCAGCCATCGCAAAGTTAATCGGTACTTCGCAGTACAGGTTATTCTCTTCACGCTCAAAGATCGGGTGTTTTTTCACCGACACCTGAACGTAGAGATCGCCCGCTGGCGCGCCCTGCTCACCGGCTTCGCCTTCACCGCTCAGACGAATACGGTCACCCGTATCCACACCAGCAGGAATTTTCACCGACAGGGTTTTCGATTTCTCTACGCGACCGTGGCCGTGACAGGCATTGCAGGGATCTTTAATCACCGAGCCGCGACCGTGACAGGTCGGACAAGCCTGCTGGACGGTGAAGAAGCCCTGACGCATCTGTACCTGACCTGCACCATGACAGGTTGAACAGGTTTGCGGTTTGGTGCCCGCTTTTGCGCCGCTGCCATGGCACACGTCGCACTCTTCCAGCGTCGGAATACGGATCTCTTTGGTCACGCCGCGAACCGCTTCTTCCAGCGTCAGCTCCATGTTGTAGCGCAAATCTGCACCACGGGATGCACGCTGACGGCGGCCACCACCAAAGATGTCACCGAAAACGTCGCCAAAGATATCGCTGAAATCTGCACCGCCGCCGCCAAAGCCGCCACCGCCGTATCCGCCACCGCCCATACCACCTTGTTCAAAGGCAGCATGACCGTACTGATCGTAGGCCGCACGCTTCTGCGGGTCGGTCAGAATTTCGTAGGCTTCTTTCGCTTCTTTAAATTTGGTTTCCGATTCTTTATCACCGGGATTGCGGTCCGGGTGATGTTTCATCGCCAGGCGTTTGTAAGCCTTTTTGATTTCACGCTCGTCTGCAGATTTGGCGACGCCTAAAATCTCGTAGTAATCACTCTTCGCCATTTATTTAGCCCTTAACATGATCGCACGGGCGTGGAGAAAACTCCTACGCCCGTGCTGGTTTCAACGGCTGTCAGGGCAACCGTCGCGCCCGGTCAGGGGCAATTATTTCTTATTGTCTTTCACTTCTTCGAATTCAGCATCGACAACGTCGTCATCTTTTTTCGCTGACGATTCGCCGGCTTCCGCTGCACCCGCCTGAGACTGCTGTGCTGCTTCCATCAGTTTGCTGGAGACTTCCATCAGCGCCTGCATTTTCGCGTCGATTTCTGCTTTATCTTCGCCTTTCAGCGCAGTTTCCAGCGCACTCAGTGCAGCTTCGATAGGCGCTTTGTCGTCGGCTGACAGTTTATCGCCCACTTCGTCCAGTTGCTTACGTGTGCTGTGAGCAATCTGGTCGCCCTGGTTACGGGTCTGCACCAGCTCTTCGAACTTACGGTCAGATTCAGCGTTAGCTTCCGCATCACGTACCATTTTCGCAATTTCATCTTCATTCAGACCTGAAGAGGCTTTAATGGTGATCTTCTGCTCTTTACCGCTGTTTTTGTCCTTCGCCGATACGTGCAGGATACCGTCCGCATCGATGTCAAAGGTCACTTCAACCTGCGGCATGCCGCGTGGCGCAGGCTGGATGCCGTCCAGGTTAAACTGGCCCAGTGACTTGTTGTCATTGGCACGCTTACGCTCACCCTGCAGCACGTGAATCGTTACCGCAGACTGGTTGTCTTCTGCCGTTGAGAACACCTGGCTGTGCTTGGTCGGGATGGTGGTGTTCTTGCTGATCAGCGAGGTCATCACGCCGCCCATGGTTTCGATACCCAGCGACAGCGGGGTTACGTCCAGCAGCAGAACGTCTTTAACATCACCACCTAACACACCGCCCTGTACTGCAGCACCCACGGCAACCGCTTCGTCCGGGTTAACGTCTTTACGTGGTTCTTTACCAAAGAATTCCGTTACTTTTGCCTGAACCAGTGGCATACGCGTCTGACCACCCACCAGGATGACGTCGTTGATGTCAGAAACGGACAGACCGGCATCCTGCAGAGCGACTTTCAGCGGCTCGATAGAGCGGGCAACCAGATCTTCAACCAGTGATTCCAGTTTCGAACGCGTTACTTTAATGTTCAGGTGCTTAGGACCGGTTGCATCCGCCGTGATGTACGGCAGGTTAACGTCAGTCTGCTGCGCAGAAGACAGCTCGATCTTGGCCTTCTCTGCGGCTTCTTTCAGACGCTGCATCGCCAGCGGATCGTTGTGCAGGTCAATGCCCTGATCTTTCTTGAATTCCGCAACCAGGTAGTTAATCAGACGGCTGTCGAAGTCTTCACCACCCAGGTGGGTATCACCGTTGGTCGCCAGTACTTCAAAGGTTTTTTCGCCATCAACTTCATCGATTTCGATGATTGAGATATCAAACGTACCACCACCCAGGTCATACACCGCGATAGTGCGGTTGCCCTGGCCTTTATCCAGACCGTAGGCCAGCGCCGCGGCGGTAGGTTCGTTGATGATACGTTTTACTTCCAGACCTGCGATACGGCCGGCGTCTTTGGTCGCCTGACGCTGCGCATCGTTAAAGTAGGCTGGAACAGTGATAACCGCTTCAGTAACGGGCTCACCCAGAAAATCTTCAGCCGTTTTCTTCATCTTTTTCAGGACTTCCGCAGAAATCTGCGGCGGTGCCATTTTCTGGCCTTTGACTTCCAGCCATGCGTCGCCGTTATCGGCACCCACAATTTTGTATGGCATGATTTTGATATCACGCTGTACTTCTTCGTCCTGGAAGCGACGGCCAATCAGGCGCTTGATCGCAAACAGGGTATTCTGCGGGTTGGTGACAGCCTGACGTTTAGCCGGTTGTCCGACCAGAGTTTCCCCGTCCTGGGTGTAAGCGATGATCGAAGGCGTGGTGCGATCGCCTTCCGCGTTTTCAAGCACACGCGCTTTCGTGCCGTCCATGACCGCAACACAAGAGTTGGTTGTACCCAGGTCAATACCAATAATCTTACCCATCTAAACATCTCCCACTTAAATTCGTTGCCAGTTTGGGTTGTGAACCTTTTATGTGGGCGGGTTGCTTACATTCAACCCATCCTCACATGCTTTTTTTACAACGTTCACAACGCTCGATGACAAGTAAATGGGGTCGCTTAGAAGCGCATCAAGGGTTAAATGAAAAAAAATTTTCAGTACCTGTCAGACCAGGATCAAAGACGGTGATGATTACGCTGAAGATTATGCGGCTCGCCGCGCTCATTCTGCGTTAAGCCGACCACCCGATTAACGAGGAGAATTGCGCTGAGTAACGCTGACAACAACAATGGCTACCCTGCCCCTGAGAGTTAACAGGATGTGGCATGGGCTGTTGTTTGCCACGCTACAGGGCACAGGGCGCAAGCGCGCCCTTCTGCCGACTGGCGCGCACGCCGCCATGTTAAAGCAACACGCGAAGCCAGGCTCCGCGTGTGATTTATGCCTGTTTTATCCCGTCGTACAGGTCCGGCTCATGACTGATATCTTGTCTGAGCCAGAGACCGGTCAGCAATCCCACCAGCGCAAGCGCCATGACATACCAGCCAGGCGCCATAGGGGAGACAGTTGTCAGCAGCGTCACGCAAATCGGCGTCAGGCCGCCAAATACCGCATAAGAAAGGTTGTAAGAGAAGGATAATCCGGTGAAACGGACCTCAGCGGGGAACGCGCGAACCATGATAAAGGGCACAATCCCGACCACGCCAACGCTAAAACCCACCAGCCCATACAGCGGAAACAGATAGTCGGGATACTGGGGAGCCAGGGAATAGAACATCCAGCTACACAGCGCCAGCAGCAGGCTTCCGATGCTTAGCGTCCGGCTGGCCCCGAAACGGTCCACCAGCAGCCCGGCAACGATGCAGCCCACACACAACATGATAATCGCCATGCTGTTCGCTTTTAAGGTGAGCGCGGGGGCCATACCATGCTGTTTCTGCAGCCAGACCGGCGCCATTAAAATCACCACCACGATGCAGGCCGACAGCATCCAGGTCAGCAGAATCGAAATCACCACCGATTTTTGATGCTTCATCACCACGGTTTTCAGCGGTAGCTCCTGTGCCAGGGTTTTACGCTGCTGCATTTCGACAAAAACCGGGGTTTCATGCAGCCAGCGGCGTAAATACATTGCGCCGAGGCCAAACAATCCGCCCAGGAAGAACGGAATGCGCCAGCCACCATCATGAATGGCCTGCTGGGTCATAGAGGTATTAATTAAGGTCGCCACCACCGAGCCCAACAGGATGCCGATAGTGAGTCCGGCGGTCAGCGTACCGCAGGCGATGCCAATCCGTTTGTAAGGCACATGCTCCGCCACAAAAACCCATGCTCCAGGGACTTCGCCGCCAATGGCCGCACCCTGCAACATGCGCATCAGCAACATCAACAAAGGTGCAGCCAGGCCAATCGTGTCCCAACCCGGCAGCGCGCCCATGGCAAGCGTTGGCAGCGCCATTAACAAAATGCTCAGGCTAAACATTTTTTTGCGCCCGACTTTGTCGCCAAAGTGGGCCATGATAATCCCGCCCAGCGGACGTGCCAGATAACCCGCAGCGAAAATGGCAAACGTCTGTAGCTGGCGGAGCCATTCAGGAATGTCGCTGGGGAAGAAGATCTCGCCAATCACGGCGGCAAAAAAAACGAAGATGATGAAGTCGTAAAATTCCAGCGCGCCACCCAGCGCCGCGAGGGCCAGCGTTTTATAATCCTGGGGTTTCAGGCGCGGTGTCTCAAGTGTGGTCATAAGCGTCCAGAGAAAGTGAAAGCAGTTGTAAAGCTGCGCTTACTATACCGTCAATTGATCACCACACCAGCGAGCCTGTAGCTTATTCCTGAAAAGCAGAATATTTAGTTATTTATCTCACGTATCGCGCTTTTGGGGCGAAAAGCTGCTACCACATCGGCGTTCGTTTCAACATAGGGACCTTCGAGCAACTGTAAACAATAAGGTACGGCGGCAAAGATACCCGGCACCTTCACCTTGCCCTGCGCGTCTTTAAGCCCTTCCAGGGTTTCCTTGATCGATTTCGGCTGGCCTGGCAGATTAAGAATAAGTGACTGCTTACGGATCACCCCCACCTGACGCGACAGAATGGCGGTAGGCACAAACTGCAGGCTGATTTGCCGCATCTGCTCACCAAAACCCGGCATCTCACGATCGGCCACGGCGAGCGTGGCATCGGGCGTGACATCTCGTCGCGCCGGGCCGGTCCCGCCGGTGGTCAAGACCAGATGGCAAAAGCGTTCATCGACCAGTTCACAAATCGCCTGTTCGATCATGGGCTGTTCATCAGGGACCAGGCGCGTTTCCACTTCAAAAGGGGTGCCGATCGCGCTGTTGAGCCAGGCTTCCAGGGCAGGAATCCCCTGATCCTGATAAATCCCGTTCGCGGCGCGATCGGAAACCGAGATCAATCCGATACGTAATGTGTTCATGATGATATTCGCTGTGATTTACCGCAGGGCGGTGGATGAGAAAGGACGTACTAAGAAGAATAACAAACGGTGGCGGAAAGGGAAAACCGTGGCGACAGTGCCGCCACGGTAGAAAAGATTACAGCATTTCTGCCAGCATCTTCTCGAGTTTGCCCTGGTCGATGGCAAAATTACGAATGCCTTCGGCCAGCTTGCTGACGGCCATTGGGTCCTGGTTGTGCTGCCACAGGAACTCAGATTCGGTCATCCGGGCCGGACGCGCTTTGACTTCGCCGCTATAGCTCAGCTTACGCTCCAGGGTCCCTTCACTTTCCGCCAGCTCTTTCAGCAGCGCAGGTGAAATGGTCAAACGGTCACAGCCAGCCAGTTCAATGATTTCGCCGACGTTACGGAAGCTTGCGCCCATCACCACGGTTTCATAACCATGCTGCTTGTAGTAGTCATAGATTTCAGACACGGAAACCACGCCTGGATCTTCGTGTGGCGCGTACTCTTTCTTGTCCGTGTTCGCTTTGTACCAGTCGAGGATACGGCCCACAAAGGGTGAAATCAGATACACGCCCGCTTCAGCACAGGCACGCGCCTGAGCGAAAGAGAACAGCAGAGTCAGGTTACAGTTGATGCCTTCTTTTTCCAGCTGTTCTGCCGCGCGAATGCCCTGCCAGGTTGACGCCAGCTTGATCAGGATACGATCGTTGCTGATACCGGCGTCGTTATACAATTTGATCAGGCTGCGTGCTTTCGCGATGCTGGCGTCGGTGTCATAAGAAAGGCGAGCATCCACTTCGGTGGAAACACGGCCCGGCACCAGCTTAAGGATTTCCAGACCAATGTTAACGGCCAGCTTGTCGGATACCAGCTGCAGCTGCTGTTCTCTGTCGCTGCTCTGCTGGCGCGCCCAGGCGATCGCTTCATCAATCAGTTTGCGGTATTCAGGGATTTGAGCAGCGTTGAGAATCAGAGAAGGGTTGGTGGTCGCGTCCTGGGGCTGATACAGCTTCATCGCTGCGATATCACCGGTGTCGGCCACTACGGTGGTCAGTTGACGCAGGGAGGTCAGTTTGTCCGTCATGTTTTTTCTCTTAGTTAACTGTCAGGGTGATAAAAGGCTGTTGGGATAATATCACGCGGTAACGGTGGTGCAAGGTCAGGGAATGCCGTTTACGATAGCGCGAACAAATAGGAGTGATTTGCCGATCCTTGCGGCTTTTTTGCTACACTGCGGGCGACAATTACAGGCTAACCCCTTAAAAAAAGGGACTCATTGAGGACGCGACGATGTTGATGGTGATCTCTCCCGCCAAGACGCTGGATTATGAAAGCCCCCTGGCGACACAGCGCTTTACCCAGCCTGCGCTGTTAGAAAAGTCACAACAGCTGATTAAAATTGCGCGCAAGCTGTCGCCTGCGCAGGTCGCGTCATTGATGAGTATTAGCGACAAGCTGGCGCATTTAAATGCTGAGCGTTTTAACAGCTGGCAGCCCGATTTCAGCCTGGAGAATGCCCGTCAGGCCATTCTGGCGTTTAAAGGCGACGTCTATACCGGTTTGCAGGCCGAAACCTTTAGTGAAAAAGACTTCGACTTTGCTCAGGATCATCTGCGCATGCTGTCTGGCCTGTACGGCCTGCTGCGTCCGCTGGATTTAATGCAGCCTTATCGGCTGGAGATGGGCATCAAACTGGCTAACCCGGCAGGTCAGGATCTCTACAGTTTCTGGGGCGATCTGTTAACGGAAAAACTTAACGACGCGCTGGCAAGCCAGGGGGATGACGTGTTGATTAATCTGGCTTCCGATGAATACTTCAAAGCGATTAAGCCGAAGAAGCTACAGGCGCGCCTGATTAAACCGGTCTTTCTGGACGAGAAAAACGGTAAGTTCAAAGTGATCAGTTTCTACGCGAAAAAGGCCCGGGGATTGATGAGTCGCTATATCATTCAGCACCGCCTGACGAAGCCAGAGCAGTTAACGCGGTTTGACGTTGATGGCTATGCGTTTGCCGCTGATGAAAGCCGTGAGAACGAACTGGTGTTCAAACGCGCCGAACAGTAAGACTGCCCGACGCATCGGTCTTCAAGACGCAGAGGGGGTGAGTGCCCCTCTGCGTGATGACCTGAACACTACTTAAGCAAAAATGCCCGCAGTTGAGCAAAGTCCGCGTTCATCTTGTGCGACAGCAAGGGCAAATCCGCACGCTCAGCCAGTTCTGCAGGCAAGGCCAGTTTCTGATCCAGGATGCTTTCCACGCTCTCCAGGAACTTAGCCGGATGCGCCGTGCCAAGGAATAAACCAAACTCCCCGTCCTGCAGTTGATCACGTAACAAACGCCAGGCAATTGCCGCATGTGGCTCAGATACGTAACCCAGTTTAGCCAGTTCGCGCATGGCTTCCCGCGTCACATCGTCCGTTACCGCGCCGTAAGCCAGATCGCCCAAACGCCAGGTTTTGCGGCGGAACAACTCTTCCACACGCGGCCAGTTGTTTGGCTGGCTGACGTCCATCGCATTCGACAGCGTCGCGACGGTAGCGTTAGGCTGCCATTCGCCGTTGCCAAGGAAACGTGGCACGGTGTCGTTGGCGTTGGTCGCGGCGATAAAACGCTTAATCGGCAGGCCCAGTGACTTCGCCAGCAGACCGGCAGTTAAATCACCAAAGTTTCCGCTTGGCACTGACACGACCAGTTGATTACGTTTCTCCTGCGGCAATTGGGCAACCGCTTCGAAGTAGTAACAAATCTGCGCCAGCAGGCGGCTGATATTAATTGAGTTGGCGGAGTTCAGGCCGATGGCCTTCTTTAGTTCCTGATCGTCAAACGCCTGCTTAACCAGCGACTGACAGGCATCAAAATCCCCCTCAATGGCGATGGTTTCGATGTTGCCGCCAAGGGTACAGAACAATTTTTCCTGTAACGGGCTAATTTTTCCCTGCGGATAAAGAATAACGACACGCACGTTTTCCATGCCGTAAAACGCGTGGGCCACGGCGGCACCGGTATCCCCGGAGGTCGCTGTCAGAATGGTGATCTGCTCATCTGAACCGCTGACGTAGGCCAGCATTTGCGCCATAAAACGACCGCCAAAGTCTTTGAACGCCAGCGTCGGACCGTGAAACAGCTCAAGACAGGCGATATCGTCGCTCACTTCTTTCAGCGGGGCCGGGAAGGTAAAGGCGGTTTTAAGACGTTCGGTCAGATGCTGCGCCGGGATTTCATCACCAATATAGGCCGACAGGATTTTACTACTGCGCGTAACAAAATCCATTTCCAGCATGGCATCGATGTCGGTCAGTTCAAATTCCGGCAGTTCGAGCGGAAAAAACAGCCCTTGCTGTGAACCCAGACCCTGTTTCACCGCCTGGGCGAAGCTGACCTGCTCGTTATGATCCTTAAGATTGTAGAGTTTCATGCGTTATCCCAGTTTACGTGCGCCAGCCGTATCAAGACGGCAGATATGGACGAAGCCTTCATCGTTCTGCAGATAGTGCTGGCTCAGCCAGTCGGCCACCTGCTGTGCCGTTTCCATTTGGTTGCAAATGGCGAATAGCGTGGGGCCTGAGCCCGAAATCCCACAGGCCAGCGCCCCAATATCCAGAGCGGCCTGACGAGCCTGGGCAAAGCCCGGTAACAGCTGAGTACGATAAGGCTCAGCAATGACATCCTGCATCAGTTTAGCGGCCAGCGCAGGTTGGCGCGTATGACAGGCGTGAACGAAGCCTGCCAGCAGACGACCGTGTTTGATGCAGTCCTGTTTAGCATACTGCGCCGGTAAAATCGCCCGCGCTTCAGCGGTCGAGACTTTAATGCCCGGATAGGCCATCACCCACAGCCAGTCGTCAAATCCCGGTACTGACTGACTGATAATACCGTTTTCTTGCAGAATCAGCTGAATGCCGCCAAGGAAACAGGGCGCAACATTATCGTAATGGACGCCACCGGAGACGCGCCCTTCCAGTTCGCCCATCAGGTCCAGAAGCTGGGTATCATCCAGGGGTTTACCGCAAAACTCGTTCATTGCCATCAGTCCTGCCACTACAGAGCAGGCGCTGGAGCCAAGGCCCGAGCCAATCGGCATATTTTTTTCCAGCGTCATCGTCACCGGCACCGTTTTGCCAATCGCTTCACAGAAGCGCTGCCAGCACTGATAAACGATATTCTCTTTGGGGTCGCTGGGCAGTTTACTGACAAACCGGCCCGAATTGATCAGGTTAAAGCTGTCAGCGGCCTCAACGGACACGCAATCCCCCAGCAACGAACCATCGGCTGGCGATACCGTCGCGCCCAACACGTCAAACCCCACGCTGACGTTACCGATTGAGGCTGGCGCATAAATTTTTACCATCATTACACTCCCAACTTCCATGACAGTGTGCGCAGCAGATCGGCGAAAACGCCTGCGGCTGTCACATCATTTCCTGCACCGTATCCGCGTAATACTAACGGAATCGGCTGATAATAGCGGCTGTAAAAAGCCAGCGCGTTTTCGCCATTTTTGACTTTGAAAAGCGGATCGTTACCGTCAACCGCATCGATCTTCACTTTGCAGGCTCCGCCCTCTTCGATCACGCCAACCAGACGTAACACTTTCCCTTCAGCACGCGCCTGTTCCACTCTGGCGGCAATCGCCGCATCGGCGTCGGGTAACTGCTGCATAAACTGTTCAACATCGGCAATCGCGTTCAGGTGCGCGGGCAGCAGCGGTTCGATATCAACATCGCTCATCTCCAGCGAATGGCCTGCTTCACGTGCCAGAATCAGTAGCTTACGCGCAACGTCCGTACCAGAAAGATCGTCACGTGGATCGGGCTCAGTAAAGCCCATCTCGCGTGCCATACGCGTCGCTTCTGACAACGATACACCTTCGTCCAGCTTACCAAAAATATAAGACAGTGAACCCGACAGAATACCGGAGAACTTAATCAACTCATCGCCTGCATTCAGCAGGTTCTGCAGGTTCTCGATCACCGGTAATCCCGCGCCGACGTTCGTGTCATACAGGAACTTACGACGCGAGCCGGCCGCGGCAACACGCATCTTCTGATAGTATTCCCACGACGAAGTATTGGCCTTTTTATTTGGCGTGACCACGTGAAAACCTTCGGCCAGAAAGTCCGCGTACTGGTCGGCAACCGCCTGACTCGATGTACAATCCACAATCACCGGATTCAGTAGATGGTACTCTTTGACCAGGCGGATTAAGCGTCCCAGATTAAACGGCTCTTTGGCCTGCGCCATTTCGCCTTTCCAGTTGCTGAGATCGATACCGTGGACGTTGGTTAACAGCGCACGAGAATTGGCGATGCCGCAAACACGCAGATCAATATGCTTTTGCTTGAGCCACGCCTGTTGACGATGCAACTGATCCAGCAATGCACCGCCGACACCGCCGACGCCTACCACAAAGACTTCAATCACCTGGTCGGTGGCAAACAGCATCTGGTGCACGACGCGCACGCCCGTGGTGACGTCATCATTATTGACCACGACCGAAATGGAGCGTTCAGACGAGCCCTGAGCAATGGCAATAATATTAATGTTGGCGCGCGCCAGCGCAGAGAAGAACTTCGCTGAAATTCCGCGCAGGGTGCGCATCCCGTCACCCACGACCGAGATAACCGCCAGATTTTCGATAACGTCCAGCGCATCCAGTAAGCCATCTTTCAACTCAAGGTAGAATTCCTCTTCCAGCACGCGGCGCGCACGCGCCTGCTCGCTCTGCGGTACACAGAAGCTGATGCTGTATTCAGAGGACGACTGCGTGATTAACACCACCGAAATGCCGGTGCGCGACATGGTGGCGAACACGCGGGCCGCCATGCCGACCATACCTTTCATTCCCGGGCCGGAGACGTTAAACATCGCCATATTATTCAGGTTAGTGATGCCCTTAACCGGGAAGTCGTCCTGTTCGCCATGACCGCTAATCAGCGTGCCGGGGGCTTGCGGGTTAGCCGTGTTTTTGATCAGGCAAGGGATTTGAAACTGTGCAATAGGCGCGATAGTGCGTGGATGCAGGACTTTAGCCCCGAAATAGGACAGCTCCATGGCTTCCTGATAAGACATGGATTTAAGCAGGCGAGCATCCGGCACCTGGCGCGGATCGCAAGTATAAACCCCGTCCACATCGGTCCAGATCTCACAGCAATCGGCGCGCAGGCAGGCAGCCAGCACCGCCGCCGAGTAGTCAGAACCGTTACGTCCCAGCACGACCAGCTCACCCCGCTCATTACCGGCGGTAAAACCGGCCATCAGGATCATATTTTCTGCGGGAATTTTACTGGCTTCAATGCGGCGGGTTGATTCGGCGATATCGACAGTCGACTCAAGATAGTGGCCAATGGCTAAGAGTTTCTCGACCGGATCGATAACGCTGACGCCATAGCCTCGCGCCTCAAGCAGCTTTTCCATAATGGCGATAGAGAGCTTCTCACCACGACAAATAATGGCGGCATTGACGCTGTCCGGGCACTGTCCCAACAGGCTGATACCGTGCAGCACCTGTTTGAGTTGGGCAAACTCGCTGTCCACGCGGCTTTTGAGGCCGTCATAGTCAAAACCGGGTTGGGCCTCGGCCAGGCCCTGCAACAGTTCAGCAAAGATGCGCGTAGCATCACTGATATTCGGCAGCGCATCCTGGCCGCTGATGGTTTTTTCAATCATCGCGACCAGATGGTTGGTGATCTTAGCAGGCGCAGAAAGCACGGTGGCAACCTGTCCTTGTTGCGCATTACTTTCCAGAATATCGGCCACGCGCAGAAAACGTTCTGCATTCGCAACCGAGGTCCCACCGAATTTTAGCACTCGCATGATGTCAACTCTCCTGATTTTGAGTCAAAAAAAAACCCGCACTCGTGAGGTGCGGGCTTCTTTTCTGTTTTTCCTGGATGCGTCAGCCCGCCCCTTTACCGATGGTAATGGTAATGGTGGTGGTAATAATTGTGGTGTTCAGGCTGTGATTACGCATTCAGATTTATTTTTTTCTGTCTGTCATTGATTGTCCGTCTGCGTCAAGAAGTAAAGCAAAGCGCACATCAAGTCAACGGTTTTATCCTTTGCGCAAATATAAACCACAATGTTTAGCATCCTGTTAAACAAAAAAAACCTGGCGAATCGTTTGGCATACCGCGCTTCATTAACATCTGTCACTAGATAGTCAGGTTTAACCCGAGGATTTATCTGCCAGCTTTTTTTCCACGTCATGCAGTAAACGATGCAGCATGGCACTGTCGCGCTGCTCCAGCAGGCCAATGCGCTGGTTAATCCAGTCTGACATTTTGCTGTCGTCACTGACCTCTAACTGCAACAGTAGCTGTTCAAACCGCTGGCGCAGCGCATGGAGCTGTTGTGCATCGGCAGACGGTGCCACCGGCGCGGCCACCTGGTTGAGCGCCGACAACTGGTAGCAGTAAACCATGACCGCCTGCCCCAGGTTCAGTGAGGGATAATCATTTGCCATCGGGATACCGGTAAGCAGGTCGACCTGCTCAAGCTCTTCGTTGGTCAGGCCACTGTCTTCACGGCCAAACACCAACGCCATGCTGTTCACCCACTGCCGTTTCTCAAGCAACTGGGCCTCAACCTGTTGTGGCGTCGCATAATAGCGGAACCGGGCCCGGCTTCGCGCAGTGGTGGCGACGGAAAAATCGATATCCGCCAGCGCGTCGGTCAGTGTCTCAAAGGTTTTTACCCTATCCAGAATGTCTCCCGCACCATGTGCCACGCGCCGTGCTGCCGGGTCCTGCCATGCATCGCTGGCAACAATCCGCAATTCGCTGAATCCCATGGTTTTCATGGCGCGGGCAGCCGCACCGATATTTTCGGCCCGGGCAGGTGAAACGAGGATAAGAGGAAAAAGCATGATTGTTCCATCAGTTAATGTGTACGCCAGTAGTGTAACATGGCCCCTTATTATTAAGGGATATAGGCAGTCAGGTTAAAACCCTGAAATACATGTTAAAACACGTTAAAAAAGGCCGGAGAGTGTGTTTTTATCATAAAGTGCACATTATCAGAATAGTCCAAATAAAAGCCTTTCATTTCAGTCCACTGTAATAGTAAGTTCCTAACATCATATTTTGTGACAACCCCGTCTCACCGGCACAAAGATGATGCTTTATGTCAGCCAGCACGCTATTTTTTGAGATGTTTTTCACAGAAATGTTAACGTGCTACAATTGCATTTGATATAAGTCAACGAAGCGTTGTTTTTATGCTTACCAGTTGTTGTTATTGCTGTTAGGTTGCTGTTAATACAGTTAGTATATGTTTCAAATTATTTATTCCGCAGGGCATGGAATCTTTATCCCGGCTGGCTGAGCTAACACTGTTGTTGACCTTGATAAAAGCTTATCAAAATTTACTTTCGTACAACGGTTCAGCAAAGCTTGCCGTTCTCCGCACTGGAGAGCACCTAACCGCTGTACGCCCTGTTTTCAATTTAGTTGGCAAAATTAGGTAGCTAAACATGCAGACCCCGCACATTCTCATCGTTGAAGACGAACTGGTCACGCGTAATACCCTCAAAAGTATTTTTGAGGCGGAAGGTTATGTCGTATATGAAGCCACCGACGGTGCAGAAATGCATCAGGTGTTGACCGACAATGATGTCAATCTGGTTATCATGGACATCAACCTGCCAGGCAAAAATGGCCTGTTACTGGCGCGTGAACTGCGTGAGCAAGCTAATGTGGCATTGATGTTCCTGACCGGACGCGATAATGAAGTCGATAAGATCCTTGGGCTGGAAATTGGTGCAGATGACTACATCACCAAACCGTTCAACCCACGTGAATTAACTATTCGTGCCCGTAACCTGCTGTTGCGCACCATGAATTTGCCTTTGCCTAATGAAGAGCGCCGCCAGGTTGAAAGCTACAAGTTCAACGGCTGGGAGCTGGACATCAACAGCCGATCGCTGATCAATCCCAACGGTGAGCAGTACAAACTGCCGCGCAGTGAGTTCCGTGCCATGCTGCACTTCTGCGAAAATCCGGGCAAGATTCAGACACGTGCTGATTTGCTGAAGAAGATGACCGGACGCGACCTCAAGCCACACGATCGTACCGTTGACGTGACGATCCGTCGTATCCGCAAACATTTTGAATCCACGCCAGATACCCCGGAAATCATCGCCACCATTCATGGTGAAGGCTATCGTTTCTGCGGCGACCTGCAGGATTAATCTGTCGTTTTTTAAACGCCCTCACGGGCGTTTTTTATGTCCTGGCCTTAATGCCACGGCATAATCGGTACGGCGCTCAACGCATTTTTGGGTGAGCCATCCACCACTTTGTCTGAGTACGCCAGATAAACTAATGCGTTACGCTTGCTGTCAAAGAAACGCACAACCTGCAGTTTCTTAAAGATCAGCGACGTCCGCTGGCGGAACACCACGTCCCCTTCTGCTTTGCCTTTGGCAATTTTTTCACTCAGTTCAATCGGCCCAATTTGCTGGCACGAAATGGCCGCGTCAGATGTATCCTCCGCTAATCCCAGCCCGCCCTTAATGCCGCCTGTTTTAGCCCGGCTAATGTAGCAAGTGACATTTTTTACGTCAGGATCGTCAAACGCCTCCACCACAATTTTATGATCAGGTCCAAATATCTTAAACACGGTGTTGACGGAGCCAATCTCTTCAGCCAGCAGCGGACCGGAAAACAGTAAACCTGCGAAGGTGAGGATTACAAGACGAAGTGTTGTCATTGAGTTACCATTGCAAATGTAATAGATGAGCATGTAATGTACTGTTAATTGATGCAATCACCAACGTAAAAAGGGTAGAAATTCCCGCGTAGATAGCACAACAATCCCTGTCAAAACCGAACATGTCTTTTAAGCAATAAGTGCTATTATTCGTCGACTTCATTTAGCTGCGCCACCAGAGTATGAGGATGTTTTATGGACCAAGCCGGTATCATTCGCGATTTGCTTGCCTGGCTGGAGAGCCATTTGGATCAACCACTTTCACTGGATAATGTTTCCATTAAAGCGGGTTATTCTAAATGGCATCTACAACGGATGTTTAAAGACGTTACCGGACACGCCATTGGCGCTTACATCCGGGCACGACGTCTTTCCAAAGCAGCGGTAGCACTTCGCCTGACCAGCCGCCCGATTCTCGATATTGCTCTGCAGTATCGTTTTGATTCACAACAGACCTTTACGCGAGCCTTTAAAAAACAGTTTAATCAAACACCTGCATGGTATCGCCGTTCGTCAGAATGGAACTCCTTTGGTATCCGCCCGCCGATTCGGTTAGGGAATGAACAGCAGCCAGAATCGCAGTTCGTGACGCTTCCGGAAACCGTGCTGGTGGGACAGACACAGAGTTATACCTGTACCCTGGAACAAATCTCCAGCTACCGTGATGAGATGCGTGTTCATTTCTGGAAACAGTTTCTGCTGGAAACGGATACGGTTCCGCCCGTGCTTTATGGGTTGCACCAGGTCCGTGCCAGTCATGAAAAGGATGATGAGCAGGAGATTCTGTACACCACGGCCGTTCCTGCCGACAGCGCAACCACGATGTATTCAGGGCAGAAGGTGATTCTTGAAGCGGGGGATTACGTTCAGTTCAACTACAATGGCCCGCGCGTGGAACTGCAGGAATTTATTCTGTTGCTGTACGGAACCTGTATGCCAACGCTGGGCCTGACGCGCCGTATGGGGCAGGATATTGAACGCTTTATTACCCATGGCGGCAAAAAGCGCAGCGAGCCGCCAACAGAGATTCACTGTGAATATCTGATTCCGATTCGCCGTTAAACGCTTGCGGTTATGCCGTCATCATGACGGCATAATCGATTAACGCTGAAGCTCGTCCATCGCAGGCGCGTCGAGATGGGTGATATCACCCGCAGTCTCCACGACCCAACCCTGCGCCAGCCACGCGCTCTGCTGATGATCGACGCGTGAGATCGAACAGTTGCGCAGGCGAAGACGACGCTCGGCATAAGCCGGCAGCCCCAGAATCGTGCTGACCAGAACACCCAGCGCCATACCGTGGCTGACCAGTAATGGACGGCTACCTGCTGGCAGCGCAAGACAGGCATCCAGAGCAGCCTGCATACGTTGCGCCAGCTCCGTCATTGACTCGCCCTGAGGAATACGGCCACCCTCGGTTCCGTTAACCAGCGAAGCGCGCCAGCGCTCTTCTTCCGCGCTCAGTTCGTCAAGCAGACGCTTTTCTAGTACGCCCATATTCAGCTCCCGCAAACGCGGGTCGAAGGTAATGTCACATCCACAGGCATCAGCAATGATTTCAGCGGTGCGCCGGGTGCGCCCTAAATCGCTGGAAATGATATGTGTGATACCTGCGTTTTTGATACGTTCACCGACCTGACGGGCTTGTTGCTCACCTTTTTCCGTCAGCGGACTGTCGGAATGCCCTTGAATGCGACGCTCTGCATTCCATACCGTTTCACCGTGACGAACAAGATAGACCTGTAGCATGCTTAGTTTCCGTTATACTGCGACCAAAATCGCCTTTATTACCTGAGGGTTCAATTGATTATGTACCATGTTGTCGCAGCTACCATTAATCCAGCAAAGATTCGTGCAATTGCTCAGGCATTCAACGACGTTTTCGGCGAGGGATCCTGCCATATTGAAGGGGTCGAGGTCGAGAGCGGCGTTGCCGCACAGCCATTAACCAATCACGAAACGCGAACTGGCGCACGTCAGCGTGTAATGAATGCCCGTCAGGTTCGCCCGGAAGCCGACTTCTGGGTGGCGATTGAAGCCGGTATTGAAGAAGAGTCTGCCTTTGCCTGGATGGTAGTGGAAAACCAGAAACAGCGTGGCGAGTCGCGTTCGGGCAGTTTTACCCTGCCGCCGGTTGTGATGGCCGGATTACGTGAAGGTCGCGAACTGGGCGAAGAGATGGCACGTCTGACCGGGGTCGAAAACATTAAACACAAAGGTGGCGCGATCGGTACCTTGACCAATGGCCTGCTTAGCCGCACCAGCGTCTACCACCAGGCCTTGATTCTGGCGCTCTGCCCGCTCACACATCCGTTCTATCAGCAATAATCAGCGGCGATGAAGTTGCGCTTCCAGCCAGCGCTTCAGCTCTGGAGGGGCTTCTTTAAGGCTGTTTGAACCACGGGTTATCGTGGCAATTCCCACGCCCAGTTCATTTTTCAACTCACGCTGGCTGATATCGCCATTCAGCAAGGATTCAATGATACGCAAGCGTGTACCAAAAGCCTCTCGCTCATCAGGCGTCATCATCAGTTGCAACAGCGGCAGCGCGTGATGGTCCGCAAAAGCCTGTTGCATCAGGTCAACAAAACGCAGCCAGTCAGCGTCCGCAGCCGGTTCAGTGTTGGATGGCACAGAGGGTTGATTCATGAAAGGCTTCCGTACTCGCTAAAGAGTACGGAAGCTTAACACAGCTAGTAGCGGCGATTCCACTCAGCATCTGACAGGATCTTGTCAGGCTGGCCCATGAAATACCGGTAGTAGGCATCATAAGCCAGGACGTTCTTCACGTAACCCCGGGTTTCGGAAAACGGAATGGTTTCGATAAAGGCGACCGCGCTCAGATTCCCTGCGGTACTGCCCTGCCACGTCCGTACCCGACCCGGCCCGGCGTTGTATGCCGCGGACGAGAAAATCCGGTTCTTATCAAACTGCTGGTAAACATACTCCAGATACTGCGTCCCGATCTGGATATTGGTTTGCGGATCAAACAGCTGAGACGGATTGACATAGCCGGGTATGTTGAACATCTTCACGGTGTGCGTCGCTGTCGCGGGCATAATCTGCATCAGCCCACTGGCCCCCACCGGTGAACGCGCTTTGGGGTTCCACGCACTTTCCTGACGGGAAATGGCCATCGCATAACTTTGCGGAATGGTTTTCCCCTGGGTGTTCTGCTTATACAGATCCTGCCATGCCAGCGGGAAACGTTCTTTCAGGCTGTCCCACATTTTCGCGGTAATCGTCGCCTGTACACTCAGATCCCACCAGTCCTGCTCGCTGGCATAACGCGCCAGCATCTGCTGCTGCACATGGGTTTTGCTGCCAATCAGGTTAGCCCATTCGCTGCGTGCCAGGTTGTCCATCCCCCAGTACATCAGCTCACGCACGCGTGCCAACTCCGGCCCCTGGATTGTTGCACTGTTCGGTTTTGGAGCAGCATCCACCTGGAGTGGATATTCCACGCCCAAACGTTGCGCGGCGACCATGGGATAAAAACCGCGTGACTTCATCAGCTTATGCAGTATTTCATCCGCTTCTTCTTTTCGATCTTTTGAATAAAGCAGATCGGCCTGCCAGTATTGCCACTCATCTTTCTCTTTTGCCTCAACCGGCAGACGAGCAATCCAGGTGTTCAGACCACGGCGATCGTTTTCAGTGAGCGCCAGGCGCACCCGCCGCTCTATTAACGCGGTAGACTCACTGTCCATCACCACCGCATCGCGCCAGCGCGCCTGCTCTGACGTCAGATCGCTCCCCATCATGCGCCAGACCACAATTTCTTTCAGCGCCTGCTCATCTTCGGGGCCCATTTTTTGCGCCCGCACCAGTTGCGGGATCATGCTACGGGCATTTTCCATATCGGCACGCGCGACGCGGGTGAACGCAAAAATCGTGGCCTGCCGTGTGAAATCGGTCGCACCGACGCTGTTGGCAAAGGTTGTAAC
Source organism: Pantoea sp. SJZ147 (assembly GCF_007828605.1). Classification (NCBI taxonomy): domain Bacteria; kingdom Pseudomonadati; phylum Pseudomonadota; class Gammaproteobacteria; order Enterobacterales; family Erwiniaceae; genus Pantoea; species Pantoea sp. SJZ147. The sequence goes on along the minus strand of NZ_VIVB01000002.1, from coordinate 348,696 downwards.
GGATTGGGGATCTTTCTGCAGCGCCAGCAGCGCATCCGACATCGTCTTATAATCGGCGGGCAGCGTTTTCGCCAGGTAGCTGACCAGGCTGTCATTGCCCGCTTTCATCGCCAGACGGATACGTTCAAGAATGGTGATGGGAGAAAGCTGACCGCTGGCCTGCCAGACAGAAAATAACTTGTCACAGTCATTCGGCAGGGCCGTACCACGCAGCCAAATCGCTTTTGCACCGTCAAAGGCGACCTGCTGCTGACCGGTTGACCATTTGGCATAGTACCAGTTACAGCGCGCCTGAACCGGCGTGGGTTCATCGGGGCTGAAGTTGAGCACGCCTTGCCAGTCCTGACGATGTGCCAGCACGTTAACAAAACGCGTTTTCAGCGAGCGGGCGGGCGGTAACGTGGGATACTTTTGAATGAAATTCTGTACCGCCAGGCTGGTTTCCTGATCGAGATCCTGTGCCAGCAGACGATATTCTAAATACGGGTAAAGCGGATAATCCTGCAGCGTCGGTAACAGCTGTTCGACTGTCGCCATTTGATTACTGTCCCACGCCTGCTTAATCTGTTGATATCGTTGCCGTTGTTGATCAAGCGAATCAGCCCATGCGCTGCCTGCCGTGCTGACCAGGCAGATCCCTATCATCCAGTTACGCCACTTCTCCACGTAAATCTCCTCTGTTGCTGGGCGCTGGCTACGTGCCAGACGTTATTCATGCTAACCAGGGGAAGCCACTCTTGCCATGTTCTTCACAAAATTTACCTTAGCAGACGTTCAACGCACCGCGATGTCACAATGCCTGCGCGACAACTGTGCATTTTATCATCACATATACTTATGGATGGCTGAATTATCTTATTGATTCATATAATTAAAATTCTGGCACAGGCTTTGCTTTGTTGAATCCCATCTTGTATACCTGTTGGAATTCACTGCATGGCTTCGACATTTGGCTTAACCCTAAAAGAGTGGCAGCAACGCGCTCAGCAGCACCCTGAGCAGATCCACACGCTGCTGGCGGCCCACCTTTCTGAGCTGGACCCGGAAGATAATGCCTGGATCTACCTTGCCACGCCGTCCCAGTTAATGGCGCAAACTGAGCCGCTCCTGGCGCGCTACCAGCAGGACCCGGACTCGCTCCCACTGTTTGGTGTGCCCTTTGCAGTGAAAGACAACATTGACGTGGCAGGCTGGCCGACAACCGCCGCCTGCCCTGCTTTCAGCTATACCGCTGTTGATGATGCATTTGTGGTGGCGCGACTCAAAGCGGCGGGCGCGGTGGTGATGGGAAAAACCAACCTCGACCAGTTTGCTACCGGCCTGGTCGGCACACGTTCACCCTACGGCGCGGTATGTAATACCTTTGACCCGGATTTTGTCAGTGGCGGTTCGAGTTCCGGCTCTGCCTCGGTACTGGCACGGGGCCTGGTGGCGTTCTCACTGGGTACCGATACCGCAGGTTCAGGCCGGGTACCGGCAGGATTCAACAACATTGTCGGCCTGAAACCGACCAAAGGCTGGCTGTCCGCTCGCGGCGTCGTCCCTGCCTGCCGCCTGAATGACACGATCTCGGTGTTTGCACTGAGGGTAGAAGAAGCCTTTACCGTGGCCAGCCTGGCAGGTGGATACGATGCGCAGGACGCTTACTCCCGCGTTAGCCCACGCACGGCCCCCGCCGGCATGAAAACCCATCCTGATTTCGCCATTCCTGCTTCACCGCCGTTTTTTGATGATGCGGCTGCCGAAGCGGCATGGGATGCGGCGCTGGCCGCACTACAGGAGAGCGGCGCAACGCTGCATCCCATTGATTTCACGCCTTTCAGCCGACTTGCTGAACAGCTTTACCATGGCCCCTGGGTGGCCGAGCGTACCGCCGCCGTGGGTGAGATGCTTGCCCGGCCCGAGAAGATGGACCCGGTGGTGCACGGCATTGTCTCCAATGGCCTGAAATACAGCGCGGTCGACGCCTATCAGGCCGAATACCTGCGCGCCGATTTGACCCGCCATATCCAGCAGGTTCTGGCGCCGTTTGATGCGCTGGTTGTGCCCACCTCCCCCACGATTTACACCCTGGATGAGATGCAGCAAGAGCCGGTGCTTTATAACTCGCATTTTGGGACGTACACCAACTTCACTAATCTGGCCGATCTCGCGGCGCTGTCACTGCCCGCCCCTTTCAGAAACGATGACCTGCCGGCAGGTATTACCCTGATTGCGCCCGCCTGGCATGACCGCGCCCTGGCGCAGTTTGGCCTGCGCTGGCAGCAGGCTATCGCCCTGCCGCTGGGGGCGACCGGCAGAGCCCAACCTGCTGCGCCTGCACCACTTCCCCTTTCCAGCGACCACGTTCGCATTGCGGTGGTGGGCGCGCACCTGACCGGCATGCCACTTAACTTTCAGCTCACGCAACGCCAGGCCGTCTGGGTAGAAGAGACGCAGACCGCCACGCAGTATCGCCTGTTTGCCCTGTTGGATGGCCCCATCAAAAAACCCGGTCTGATGCGAGCGGAACAAGGCGCAGCCATCACCGTCGAGTTGTGGGATATCCCACTGGCGCGCTTTGGCGAGTTCGTGGCCGAGATCCCAGCGCCATTAGGCATTGGCAGCCTGACGCTCGCCGATGGTCGCGTAGTGAAAGGCTTTATTTGTGAAGGTTCCGCGCTCACACACGCGCTGGAGATCACCGAATTCGGCGGCTGGCGTCACTGGCTCGCCTCTCTGGAGAGTCAATAAATTATGTTCAGCACCGTCCTGATTGCCAACCGTGGCGAAATTGCCTGCCGCGCTATCCGTACCCTGAAACGTCTGGGCATCACAAGCGTCGCGGTCTTTTCCGATGCCGACCGCAACGCGCAACATGTTAAAGATGCCGATATCGCCATCGGTCTGGGCGGTGACAAAGCCAGCGACAGCTATCTGCGCATTGATAAGATTCTGGCCGCCGCACAGGAAAGCGGGGCGCAGGCTGTCTGGCCGGGTTACGGCTTTCTCTCTGAAAGTCTGCCGTTTGCGGCCGCCTGTGAGCAGGCCGGTATCGTGTTTGTTGGACCGACCGCGCAGCAAATTGGTGAGTTTGGGCTAAAACATCGCGCGCGTGAGCTGGCAGCGCGCGCCGGAGTGCCCATGACGCCCGGTACGGCGCTGCTCGACTCACTGGATGACGCCCTTGCCGCCGCAGATAACATCGGTTATCCGGTGATGTTAAAAAGCACTGCCGGTGGCGGTGGGATTGGGCTGACACGCTGTGCCGACGCCGATGCGCTGCGTCAGGCCTGGGAAAGCGTCCGTCGGCTTGGCGAACAGTTCTTCAGCGATGCCGGCGTATTTCTTGAACGCTGCATCGATCATGCCCGTCACGTTGAAGTGCAGATCTTCGGCGATGGCAAGGGTACCGTGGTCGCCCTGGGTGAGCGCGACTGCTCACTGCAACGCCGCAACCAAAAAGTGGTAGAAGAAACGCCCGCGCCCTGTTTACCCGCCGCAACCCGTGATGCGCTGCTGGCCTCAGCGGTGCGGCTGGGCGAGGTGGTCAATTACCGCAGCGCGGGAACCGTCGAGTACATTTACGATGCACAACAGGACGCCTTCTATTTCCTGGAAGTGAACACTCGCCTGCAGGTTGAGCATCCGGTCACCGAATGCGTCACCGGTCTTGACCTGGTGGAGTGCATGTTGCGCGTCGCGGCCGATGACGCGATCGACTGGCCACGCCTGCAGCAGGCACCTCAGGGTGCCTCGATTGAAGTTCGGTTATACGCCGAAGATCCGCTCAAAAACTTTCAGCCCAGCCCTGGCGTGTTAACCCATGTCAGCTTTCCCGACGATGTGCGCGTCGATAGCGGGATCGGCACCGGTAGCGAGGTTTCAAGCTACTACGATCCGATGATTGCCAAACTGATCGTACACGCCGAAACCCGTGACGCCGCGCTGACCAAACTGCAAGCCGCACTGGATGCCACCCAGTTGCACGGCATCGCCACCAATCTTGACTACCTGCGACAGATTGTCGCCACCGACGCGTTTCGCACTGGCAAGGTCTGGACACGTTTTCTGGATAATTTCACGCCGTCGGCAGCCGTGGTGGAAGTCCTGCAGCCCGGCACCTTCAGCTCCGTGCAGGATGTACCAGGTCGCCTTGGCTACTGGGATATCGGTGTGCCGCCGTCAGGCCCGATGGATGACTATGCTTTTCGCCTGGCCAACCGCATCGTCGGCAATCACGAGGCCGCTGCCGGGCTGGAATTTACCTTACAAGGCCCGACGCTGCGTTTCCATTGCGCGGCGACGATTGCCCTGACCGGCGCTGACTGTGCCGCCACGCTGGACGGTGAACCCGTCGCTAACTGGCAGCCTGTTACGGTCAGGGCAGGACAAACGCTCACGCTGGGACGCGCTCAGCGCGGCTGTCGCTGTTATCTGGCCATTCGTAACGGTTTTGATGTGCCGGAATACCTTGGCAGCCGCGCCACCTTCTCGCTCGGGCAGTTTGGCGGGCACGCGGGGCGGACGCTGCGGGTCGCCGATATGCTACCGGTTTCCCAGCCATTGCTGGCGGCCTGTACCACGCCAGCGCCAGTCAGCGCACCTCAGGCACTCAGCCCGGCGCTGATACCGGATTATACCAACGAATGGCGCATTGGCGTGCTGTACGGACCGCACGGCGCACCTGACTTCTTTACTCAGGCGGCCATCGATGACTTCTTTGCCAGCGACTGGCAGGTTCACTACAACTCCAACCGTCTTGGCGTACGCCTGGTCGGGCCAAAACCCAGTTGGGCACGCGCCAACGGTGGTGAGGCGGGCCTGCATCCGTCTAACGTGCATGACTGTGAGTACGCCATTGGCGCGATCAACTTTACCGGCGACTTTCCGGTGATTCTGACCCATGACGGCCCAAGCCTTGGCGGCTTTGTCTGCCCGGTGACGATAGCGAAAGCCGAGCTGTGGAAAGTGGGTCAGGTCAAACCCGGCGACAGCATTCGTTTTCATCCCATCAGCGTTGAAGAAGCCACCGCGCTGGAAAACGCCCAGAGGCAGGCAATTGCCACACTGCGCCCCCAGCCTGCGCCAGCCTTTCCCGTGCCCTCACTGGCCGAAAACCGCTTTGGTTCCGGCACGCTGCTTGCCGCCGTTGCGGCCACGGAGACCTCTCCACAGGCGGTCTATCGCCAGGCTGGCGATAAGTACATCCTGATCGAATATGGCGATAACGTCCTCGATCTGGCGTTGCGCCTGCGCGTGCATTTGTTAATGGAAGCGCTGCGTGACCGGCCCGTTGCCGGTATTGAAGAGCTCTCTCCCGGCGTGCGCTCGCTACAAATTCGCTATGACAGCCTGGTCTTGAGCCAGTCGCAGTTGATGGCCGAGTTACTGGAACGTGAAGCCCTCCTTGGGGATGTGAGCCAACTGAAAGTCCCGTCACGCATCGTCTGGCTGCCGATGGCATTTGAAGACAGCGCCACGCTCGCGGCCGTTGAGCGCTATAAAGAAACCGTGCGGGCCAGTGCGCCCTGGCTGCCAAACAATGTCGACTTTATTCAACGTATCAATGGATTACCCCACCGCGAACAGGTGCGTGAAACGCTTTTTGACGCCAGTTACCTGATTCTGGGTCTGGGCGATGTGTATCTCGGCGCGCCCTGCGCCGTGCCTGTCGATCCGCGCCATCGTCTGCTGAGTTCCAAATACAGCCCAGCCCGAACGTTTACGGCAGAAGGCACCGTCGGCATCGGCGGTATGTATATGTGCATTTATGGCATGGACTCGCCCGGCGGCTACCAACTGGTCGGTCGCACCTTACCCATCTGGAACACCTTCCTGAAAAGCCCGCAGTTCAGCGCCGGTGAGCCGTGGCTGCTGCGCTTCTTCGATCAGGTGCGCTTCTATCCGGTGACGGAAGAGGCGTTAACGCAGATGCGTGACGATTTCCGCGAAGGTCGCGCCACGCTTCGTATCGAAGAAACCGAATTTGATTTTGCCGCCCACCAGCAGTTTCTGACAGATAACGCTGAAGATATCGCGGATTTCCGCCAACGCCAGGCTGCGGCTTTCGACCAGGAGGTCACGCTGTGGTCGCAGGAGGAACAGGAGGTCGCGTCCCCTTCTGATACTGCACCGGATGCCGCCGTGGAGGACGACAGTGCCCTGTCCGTACAGGCGGATATGAACGGCAACATCTGGAAAGTCCTGGTACAGCCCGGTGACGACGTCAGCGCCGGTCAAACGCTGGTGATTGTTGAAGCGATGAAAATGGAGCTGGCGATTGTCGCCCCGACGGCGGGTCGGGTGAAACGCGTCGACTGCCAGGCAGGCCGCGCCGTCAATCCCGGCGATTCGCTGCTGTGGCTGGAATAAGGAGAGCCGATGACCACCCGATCCCCTCGTCATAAAGGTCGCCCGGAAGCGCTGGCGGAACGCGTTTATCAGACACTGAAAAACGACATTTTTGAATTTCGCCTGATGCCCGGTGACCGCTTCAGCGAAAGTGAAATTGCTGAACGTATGGCGGTCAGCCGTACGCCGGTGCGCCAGGCGCTGTTCTGGCTGGAGCGTGAAGGCTATGTCGACGTCTGGTTTCGCAGCGGATGGCAGGTAAAAACCTTTGATTTCGCCTATTTCGAGGAGCTGTACGACCTGCGAACGGTGCTGGAGTGCGAAGCCGTGAAGCGCCTGTGTGAGCTGCCCTCGGCGCAGTGCGCCGCCCGGCTGCGCGAGCTTTATCAGTTCTGGTGTGAGGCCGCCCGTCTGGATGAGGGCAAGAAGGTGTCCCAGCACGATGAAGCCTTTCATATGACGCTGGTTGCCGCCGCTGGCAACAGTGAAATCGCGCGTATCCACGCCGAACTGACCGAGAAGATCCGCATTATCCGACGTCTCGATTTTACCCGCGAAGACCGGATCGCGGCGACGTATCGCGAGCACGCGCAAATTTTACAGGCCATTTTATTGCAGCAAACCGGTGAAGCCCAGCAGATGCTGAGTGGGCACATTGCCGCCAGTAAGGCAGAGGTCAGAAAAATCACAATCCATATGTTACAGCAGGCCAGGCTCCAACCCATCGAATAACGCATCCATCTAACCAGGGGTTTAACATTGATGAAAAGACGTTCATTGCTTAAGGCTTTTGCGCTCTCCGCTACCGTCGCAGGTATGGGATTCTCATGGAGTGCTCAGGCGGCTGACACGATTAAAGTGGGCATTATGCACTCGCTTTCCGGCACCATGGCGATTTCCGAAACGCCGCTGAAAGATGTCGCCCTGATGACCATTGATGAAATCAATGCAAAAGGCGGCGTGCTGGGTAAAAAGCTCGAACCGGTGGTGGTGGACCCGGCATCAAACTGGCCGCTGTTTGCAGAGAAAGCGCGTCAGCTGCTGACCCAGGATAAAGCGGCCGTCGTTTTCGGCTGCTGGACATCGGTATCGCGAAAATCCGTGCTGCCCGTCTTTGAAGAACTCAACGGCCTGCTCTTCTACCCGGTGCAATATGAAGGCGAAGAGATGTCCCCCAACGTTTTCTATACCGGGGCAGCGCCTAACCAGCAGGCCATTCCCGCAGTGGAATACCTGATGAGCGAAGATGGCGGCAGTGCCAAACGCTTCTTCCTGCTGGGAACAGATTATGTTTATCCCCGCACCACCAATAAGATTTTGCGCGCCTTCCTGCATGCCAAGGGCGTACAGGATAAAGACATCGAAGAGGTCTACACGCCGTTTGGCTACAGCGATTACCAGACCATCGTGTCGAATATCAAAAAGTTTGCCGCTGGCGGGAAAACGGCGGTGGTCTCCACCATCAATGGCGACTCCAACGTGCCGTTCTACAAAGAGCTGGCTAATCAGGGCATCAAAGCCACCGATATTCCGGTAGTGGCGTTCTCTGTGGGCGAAGAAGAACTCCGGGGAATTGATACTAAACCTTTAGTCGGTCAGCTCGCCGCATGGAACTACTTTGAATCGCTGGATAACCCCACCAACGCCAAATTCGTTGCCGATTATCGTGCTTATGCCAAAGCGCATAACCTGCCCAACGCCAGCAGCGTTGTCACCAACGATCCGATGGAAGCCACCTACGTTGGCATTCACATGTGGGCGCAGGCGGTAGAAAAAGCGGGCACCACCGATGTGGATAAGGTGCGTGCCGCCATGGCCGGTCAGACCTTTAAAGCGCCGGATGGCTTTACCCTGACGATGGACCAGACCAACCACCATCTGCATAAACCCGTGATGATCGGCGAAGTGGAAGAGAACGGTCAGTTCAACGTGGTCTGGCAGACCGACAAACCGGTACGCGCCCAACCCTGGAGCCCGTATATCCCCGGTAATGACAAAAAACCCGACCACCCTGTGAAAACATCCCAGTAAAACAGGTGCCGCCCTTGTCCCGGAATAAGGGCGGCAAAAAGGACTTTCCATGCTCGCTTATTCAATGAGGCTCACTCATGACGCTTCGCCTGTGTTTCTTTAGTTTTTTGCTGCTCCTGCCGCTGTTTGCCAGCGCCGGACCGGCAGCCGACTTCGCTGCGGCCAGCCGAACCCAGCAGGCGGCATTGCTGCAACAGTGGGCGGCTGCGCCGGATGCCAGTCGCCTACCGCTGCTTCAGGCGCTGAAAGCCGAAACCGTGGTCACGGATCAGGATCGCCATCCCTTCAGTAAAACCGATAGCAGGTTGCTGCCGCTGGATGCCGCCCTGCAGCCGACGGGTGAAGTGAAAAAACTGTTTATGAACAACCGGCTGCGCGTGCTGGTTGCCAGTGCCCTCGCCGCACATCAACTGGTGAGCAATGATGCCAGCGTGCGCCTGAGCGCGGCTCAGCAGTTACAAAATGATGCGGCCACCGATCTGCTTCCGCTGATTACGCAGCGCCTGAGCGTCGAAAAGGATGCGCAAGTGCACGCCGCGCTGGCAATGACAGCAGCCAACCTGCAACTGACCAGCTCTCAGCCCATGGTTCGGCTGCGGGCGGTAAAACTGTTGGGCGAGTCCAGCGATCCCAATACCCAGGCCAGCCTGCAACGGCTGACGCAGCCCACAGCGGAACCCGATGAAACCGTCCGGGAAGCGGCGGCAGACAGCCTGAAACAGATCAAAAGTCGCCTGATGTGGGGCGATCTGCTGGGTCAGGCGTTTAGCGGCTTATCGCTGGGTTCGATACTGCTGCTTGCCGCGCTGGGTCTGGCAATCACCTACGGTCTGCTGGGGGTGATCAATATGGCGCACGGGGAAATGTTGATGCTGGGTGCCTACGCCACCTGGATGGTGCAAAACCTGTTTCAGCAGTTCGCGCCACACTACATCGACTGGTATCCGCTGCTGGCGCTGCCGGTGGCTTTTTTGATGACCGCCGCTATCGGTATGGCGCTGGAACGCACCATTATCCGTCATCTTTATGGCCGCCCGCTGGAAACGCTGCTCGCCACCTGGGGCATCAGCCTGATGCTGATTCAGCTGGTGCGAATGCTGTTTGGCGCGCAGAACCTCGAGGTCGCTAACCCCGCCTGGCTGTCTGGCGGTTTGCAAGTGCTGCCTAATCTGGTTCTGCCCTGGAACCGCATCGCGGTCATTCTGTTCGTGGTGTTTGTGCTGATGCTGACCTGGCTGCTGCTGAACCGCACGCGCCTGGGAATGAACGTGCGCGCGGTAACACAAAATCGGGCCATGGCCGACTGCTGCGGCGTACCGACGGGACGCGTGGACATGCTGGCTTTTGGCCTGGGCTCCGGCATTGCCGGGCTGGGCGGCGTGGCCCTGTCCCAGTTGGGTAATGTCGGCCCGGAACTCGGCCAGGGCTACATTATTGACTCCTTCCTGGTGGTGGTGCTCGGCGGGGTCGGTCAACTGGCCGGAACCGTCGTGGCGGCGCTGGGGCTGGGCATTCTCAATAAAGTGCTGGAGCCGCAAATCGGCGCGGTGCTGGGGAAGATCCTGATTCTGGTCATGATCGTGCTGTTTATTCAAAAACGTCCGCAAGGGCTGTTTGCGGTGAAAGGAAGGGTGACTGACTAATGACGCAACCGATCACCTTACGTCTGACTCGCCAGGCCCCGCGCCTGACGCTGTGTATTGGCGCACTGGTTACGCTGATGCTACTGATGATGCCGTTTCTGGCGCTGCTGCCTGCCGCCCATCCGTTGGCGATATCGACCTATACCTTAACGCTGGTGGGGAAAATCCTGTGCTATGCCGTCGTCGCGGTGGCGCTGGATCTGGTCTGGGGCTATGCCGGTTTACTCTCTCTGGGGCACGGTCTGTTTTTTGCGCTGGGCGGTTATGCGATGGGTATGTACCTGATGCGTCAGGCGGCGGGCGACGGCGTACCGGCCTTTATGGCTTTTCTCTCCTGGGATCGCCTGCCGTGGTTTTGGGCGGGCACCCAGCATTTTGCCTGGGCGCTGTGCCTGATTGTGCTGGTGCCCGGCCTGCTGGCGCTGGTGTTTGGTTTTTTCGCCTTCCGCTCGAAAATCAAAGGGGTTTATTTCTCGATCATGACCCAGGCGCTGACCTATGCCGGTATGCTGCTGTTTTTCCGCAACGAGACCGGCTTTGGTGGCAACAACGGCTTTACCGGTTTCACCACCCTGCTCGGCTTTAACGTCACCGCCACCGGCACGCGCATCGGGCTGTTTATCGCCACCGTTATGCTGCTGTTAGCCAGTTTGGGCCTGGGTTTTGCCCTGGCTCGCAGTAAATTTGGTCGGGTGCTGACTGCGGTTCGCGACGCGGAAAACCGTCTGATGTTCTGCGGTTACGATCCCCGTGGCTTTAAGCTGTTTGTCTGGACGCTGTCCGCCGTGTTGTGCGGTGTGGCGGGCGCGCTCTATGTGCCGCAGGTCGGCATTATCAACCCCGGTGAAATGTCCCCGACCAACTCCATCGAAGCCGCCATCTGGGTCGCACTGGGCGGGCGTGGCACGTTAATTGGCCCACTGCTTGGCGCCGCGATTGTTAACGGCGCGAAAAGCGTTTTCACCGTCGCCTTTCCAGAATACTGGCTGTTCTTCCTGGGAATGATGTTTATCCTGGTCACGCTGTTTCTGCCGCGTGGTGTGATTGGCCTGCTGCGTCGGAGAAAACATGACTGAGCACCCGTTTACCCAATCGTTTCCTTCGGATCGCCATCGTGTTCAGCGCGATCCGGTGTTGCAACTGGAACAGGTCACCGTCTCCTTTGATGGCTTTCGCGCGCTGACCGATCTTTCCTTAGCGATCGGCGTTGGTGAACTGCGCTGCGTGATTGGTCCCAACGGGGCAGGGAAAACCACGCTGATGGACGTGATTACCGGCAAAACACGGCCAGATAAGGGCCGGGTCATTTACGATCAGGATCACGATCTCACGGCACAGTCACCTGTGGAAATTGCCCGCCGTGGTATCGGACGCAAGTTTCAGAAACCCACGGTGTTTGAAGCCCTGACGGTGTTTGAAAATCTGGAGCTTGCCCTGAAAACCAGCAAAACTGTCTGGGCCAGCCTGCGTGCACGGCTTAACAGCGAGCAGCGGGATCGCATTGACGAGGTCCTGCTCCTGCTGCGGCTTACCGGTTCGCGCCAGCGTCAGGCGGGCTTGTTGTCACACGGGCAAAAACAGTTTCTGGAGATCGGCATGCTGCTGGTACAGGAACCGCACCTGCTTCTGCTGGATGAGCCCGCCGCGGGCATGACCGATGCGGAAACCGACTATACCGCCGAGCTGTTCCGCGGTCTGGCAGGAAAACACTCACTGATGGTGGTTGAGCACGATATGGGCTTTGTGGAAACCATTGCCGACCACGTGACGGTTTTGCATCAAGGCAAGGTGCTGGCGGAAGGGTCGCTGCGCGACGTTCAGGCCAATGAGCAGGTCATCGACGTTTATTTGGGGCGCTAAATGTTACAGGTATCGGAACTGCATCAATATTACGGCGGCAGCCATATTCTACGTGGCCTGTCCTTTGAGGTTAAGACCGGTGAGATCACCTGCCTGCTGGGCCGCAACGGCGTGGGAAAAACCACCCTGTTGAAATGCCTGATGGGGTTGATTCCGGCCAAATCGGGTGAGGTACGCTGGCAGGACAAGTCGATTGGCGCGCGAAAGCCTTATCAGCGCGTGCAGTCCGGCATCGCTTACGTCCCACAGGGACGCGAAATTTTTCCGCGTCTGACGGTCGAGGAGAATCTGCTGATGGGGCTGTCACGCTTTCCCGCTGCCAGGGCGAAACAGGTTCCTGATGAGATTTATCAGCTTTTCCCCGTGCTGTTCGACATGAAGTCACGTCGTGGCGGCGACCTGTCGGGGGGACAACAGCAACAGCTGGCGATTGGTCGCGCGCTGGCAAGCCGTCCGCAGTTGCTGATCCTTGACGAGCCCACCGAAGGGATTCAGCCGTCGGTGATCAAAGAGATTGGCATGGTGATCCGTCAGTTGGCGCAACGCGGCGATATGGCGATTCTGCTGGTCGAACAATTCTATGATTTTGCCGCTGAGTTAGCCGACAGCTATCTGGTCATGTCACGCGGCGAAATTATTCAGCGCGGTCGGGGTGACGATATGGAAACGGATAACGTGCGGAGCCTGGTCGCGATCTGAGATAACAGCCACGTAGCAGGTCAGAAACGCTTGCTGACCTGCCCATCTTGTTTGCCTGGCGGAGTGCCGCACGGGCCGCCATTTTTCCCCCGCTGAGATCGACCTGAGCCCACCCGCCATTCACGCCGTTTTCCTTCTGCCTGCAATTTCTTCAGCCATAACGGTGAACACGTCTTGTAATGATTGAGAGTAAAGGTAATAATTCTCATTTGCATTCAATGCGCATTATCTGATCGTAATCAAAATTTACGCTCCTTTCCTCTGACAGGAGCAGGGTATTTACCTTTTGTAAGGGATAAACAATGAGAATGCCTTTCGGCCCGAAACGGTTAGCGTTGCTGTGTTCCATCGCCATTGCCACACCGGCAGTCACGTTTGCCGCCAACACGCTGGTGGTGACGGCAAAGCCTGAAGAAACGTCGACAACCCCAACAGAAGGCTATACGGCGACCGTCAGCAAAGGCGCGACCAAGACCGATCGCCCGCTGATCACCACCGGTCAGTCGGTGTCGGTGGTGACGCGCCAGCAGATGGACGATCAGGGCGCAATGGATGTGAATCAGGCGCTGAACTATACCGCGGGTGCCTTTACGAACTTCGCCGGCGCGGCAACCCGCTACGATACGGTGTCGCTGCGCGGTTTCCACGGCGGCGATGTGGATAATATTTTCCTCGACGGCCTGCGCCTGATGAGCGATCCCGGCAGCTACAACGTGCTGCAGGTTGATCCCTGGTTCCTCGAACGCATTGATGTGATCAAAGGGCCTTCTTCCGCCCTGTACGGGCAGACCGTTCCGGGTGGCTTAGTCATGGAGACGTCTAAGCGTCCGCAGTATGCCCCCGCCGGCCACTTCCGCCTGTCCACCGGCACTCACAACACCAACAGCGCCGCATTTGATTACACCAATGCGATTAACGAACAGTGGGCTTTTCGTCTGACCGGCATCACGCGCAACAGTGATACGCAGTACGATCATACCCGCGAAGAAAAATATGCGATTTCACCCTCGCTGCTGTGGCAGCCGGATGAGGATACCTCACTGCTGTTACGCGCCTATCTGCAAAAAGATCCTTCCGGTGGCTACCACAGCGCCGTGCCGGGTGACGGCAGCATCACCGAGCATAACGGACGTAAGCTCAGCACCGGTTTTTATGACGGCGACAGCACGCTGGATCAATTCAAACGTCGTGAGCAAATTTACAGCGCGGAGTTCGCTCACCGCTTTAACGAAACCTGGGCCTTCCGTTCCAACGCCAGCTACTCCCATTCCAATGTGGATTTGGATCAGGTTTATCAGGCTGGCTGGGATTCCCCTCAGTCTGAACTGCTCAACCGCTACTACTCCGGTTCACGTTCCTCACTGCAGGCGTACGCGATCGATAATCAACTGGAAGCCGATTTTGATACGGGCCCGGTGGATCATAAGGTGGTGCTGGGCGCGGAATATCATCAGTACACCAACGATTTGCGCGATGCCAGTGGTTTAGCCAGCCAGCTCAATGCGCTGACAGGCCAGGCCGTGGGAGCGAATCCGGCTTACGTGTTCCAGAACTCGCAGCGCCGTTACTATCAAACCGGTATGTACCTGCAGGATGAGATGAAATGGGACAAGTGGCATCTGGATCTTTCCGGCCGCTACGATCGGATCGTCTCTGAAAACAGACAGTACAGCAGCGATACGCAGTATCGTCGTCAGGACGATCACGTGAGCGGTCGTGCGGCGCTGCTGTATGCATTCGATAACGGTATCTCTCCGTACGTCAGCTACAGCCAGGCCATTACGCCGCAGTCCCTTTCCGGACAGGATGGCAATCTGCTGAAACCCACGACCTCGGAACAGTACGAAACCGGCATTAAATACCAGCCGGTGGGCACGTCCGATCTCTACTCGGCGGCGATCTACGATCTGACCCAAAATGACGTCGGCAATCGTGTGGTGGTGGGGTCCTATTATGAACCGGCCGGGAAAGTGCACTCGCAGGGGCTTGAGCTGGAAGCACATAATCAGTTAACCCCGCGACTGAGCACGCTGGCGAGCTTTACGCTCAACCACGTGCGCTTTAAAGATTCCATCGACGGTAATAACGGTCATACGCCTTACGTCACGCCTGATTCGATGGCTTCTGCGTGGGCGAAATACCAGTTTGACGCCGGGATCAGCATCGGTGCAGGCGTGCGTTACATTGGTCGGCAGTGGGCAGACAATGAAAATACCACCCGTCTGCCGTCTGCCACGCTGTTTGATGCCTCGGTACGTGCCGATTTAGGCGCCTGGAACAGCAGCCTGAAAGGGGCTTTTGTGCAGGTTAACGCCAATAACCTGACCGACCGTGACTATGTGTCCGCCTGCTATGGCACCGGTTTCTGCTACTGGGGCGCCGAACGGACCGTCGTTGCCACTGTCGGCTACGATTTCTGATCGCTACCGAACCGGCGGCAAACCCTGCCGCCTGTCTCACCCTATACTGCGACGACGCGATGTCGTCGCTGATTTTCGCGCAGGAACGACCGCACCAGTCCCAACCACAGCAAGCCGCACAACAGATTCAGCAGGCTGAACCAGGCCATCCCGCCACTGAAATACGCCACTTTGACCGCCTCAATGCCCAGCGCAAACACCACCATACTGATCATGCCCAGCATCGCCGCCACGCTGCCCTTCCCTGCCCGGCTGGAAAAGAGCGTCAGTCGGTACAGCCCGGCATTCACCATTCCGGTGCCGAAGCCGTAAAGGCTCAGGCCCGCCGTCAGCCATACATAGCTGCCTGCATCAATAAGCGTGCCGACAGCGGCTATCGCCAGACCGGTAATAATCGGCCAGGCACCCAGCCGCAGCGGCTGCTCAACCGGCAGACGGCTGGCAAGCCGACCCAGCGTCAGATTTCCGGCGATCATCGCCACAAAGACCGGCAACTGGAGCAGCGCATATTCCATTCGGCTCAGCCCCAGATCGTGAATCAGGATCACCGGAGAAAGGGCGACCCAGCCCAGACAGGGAATGGTGACCAGGCCAATGGCCAGCGAACCGCTTATCACCTGCCGCTCTTTTAACAACGCGTAATAGCCCGCTGCCAGCGACGTCAGCGACACAGAGGTGTGTCTGTCGCCCGCCGTTTCCGGCATCGAAAACCACAACCCCGTCAGCGCCAGGGCAGACAGCGCAGCAAAAAACAGAAACAGCGTGCGCCAGTCTGCGACGGCTAGAAACGCTGTGCCCGCCAGCGGCCCGGCCAGCGGTGCCAGCAGGGCCACGTTAGCCATCAGCGCCATCATCTTTACGCTGAGTGCGTCGTCAAACGCTTCCTGAATAGCGGCATAACCGACCGCGCCGATGAAACACAGGCTGATGCCCTGAAGAAAGCGCAGCAAGATAAACTGCCCCATGCTCTGTACCCAGTGGGTTGCCAGACAGGTCAGCATGAAAAACGCGACGCCCGCCAGCAAGACCGGGCGGCGTCCCAGCTTGTCCGACAGCGGCCCCAACAGCCACTGCAACACCATGCCGCCCATCAGGTAAGCGGTCAGTGACGTGGACACCCACTCCGGGCCGACATGAAACGCCTGCGTCACCCGCAACATGCCCGGCTGAATCATGTCGTGCGCCAGATAGGTGGCAAATTCAAATAACACCAGCGATAAGGGGAACAGTAAATGTCGGCGCGTGAGGCGCGAGACAGGTTGAAAAAGAGCCATCGTGAATACTTTCCAAAACAAGATAAAAAAACGCGGCCGCCTGAGCGACCGCGCTGATACTGTCCGACGTGCTGACACCGCTAAGGGGTCAGCGCCATGTGGCAATAGGGTTAACCAGCGTGCCGGCAAACTTGAGGTTTTCTGCGGGATCGGACAGGTTAATCATCTGCTGGTTATTCGCCAGCTGCAGGCGGTTCAGGCAGGAGCGGGTAAATTCGGGCGCAAACATGTCGTAGCGGGCGAACTTGCTGGCAAGCTGCGGGTGCGCCTGCTGATAGTCCTTCACGCACTGCGCCACTAACTGCCAGAACTGGCTTTCCGACAGCGTATTCGACTGGTGCAAAATCGCGCTGATAAAGCGGAAGATGCAGTCGAAGACGTCGGTAAAGATCGACAGCAGTTTAAGGTGCTCAGGCACGTCCACCGCCAGTCGCTGCACCTTTTCAGGCAGAACGGCATCCGGATTCATCACCGCGATCTCCTCCCCAATGTCCTTCATATAGGCGCTGACCGGCACATTGTTTTCCAGCAGCAGGATCAGGTTTTCGCCATGAGGCATAAACACTAGATCGTGTTGATAGAAGCAGTGCAGCAGCGGGCTGAGGTAACAGTTCAGGTAACGACCAATCCACTGTTCCGCAGGCAGGCCGGAATCAGCGATCAGCGCGGGCAGTAACGGCTGCTGATGGTGATCGACATGCAGCAACGCGGCCATGGTCATTAAACGCTGGTTGGGCTGCAGATCAGTGACCGGATTATCGCGCCACAGGGCCGCAAACATTTTCTTGTAAGCGGAGTCGCCTTGAATGGCGCGTTCATAGTGTCGGTTGTGATAGCCCACAGCGGCCACTTCGCGCAGGATGCGGAAATCACAGCGCTGGAGCCAGTCATCCTTTGCCACCAGCCTTTCCAGCCATTCATTAATCGCGGGCGTGGTCGCCATATAGTAAGGAGAAAGGCCGCGCATAAAGCCCATGTTCAGCACCGACAGCGCCGTTTTCACATAGCGTTTACCCGGCTGACTGCGGTTGAAAAAGGTGCGAATCGACTGCTGCGCCTGATAGCCATCGTCCCCGATCCCCAGATAAATAATGTCCTGGCTGGCAATATCCGCGGCAAACACCGTCAACAGTTTATTCTGCCACTGCCAGGGATGGACCGGCATCAGGATATAGTCGTCGGTGACGACACCCTGGCTCGCCAGCTGAGCGGCGAACTGGTCAAGCACAGGCTGTCCTAACTCTTCCTGCAGCAGGCGCTCATAGCTCAGCTCGCTGATGCTGGAGAAGTGGGCATTACGGCGATGCACGGCCACCCAGATCAGATTTACCGGCGTGGCGGCTTCGGGGGCATAAGCCAGATAATCGCGCGCATCAAAACCGATACGGCCGTTATTGGCGACAAAGCAGGGATGGCCTTCCGTCATCGCGGATTCGACGGTCTGAAAGTCCGCCTTTACCAGCGCCTGGCTGTCTGGATTATTCTTCTGCAGTTTAAACACGCTGCTGCACAAGGTGCTGCTGATCTCCTCCATGTAGGTCGCCAGCAGCGCCTGAGAAATGCCGATTTGCGCATTAAACTCCTCAATAAACTGCAGCGCATCCAAGGGTAAACGGCGGCCGTTTTCCTGTTTTTCCAGCGACGCCAGATCGATTTCCCAGTGGTCAAGCGCCCGGCGTTGTGCAGAAAAAACGTATGCCGATTCGCCCCCCGGTACGGCCAGTTGATAACGGCCAGCGCCCATGTCGACAGGCGTGATCAATTTTTCGTGCGCGAATTCGGCAATCGCTTTGCGAATCAGTAAACGGTTGGCTTGCAGCCAGTCATTGCCGGTAAGGTGTGAACCGTTCAACAGCGGTGTGGTGTTATTCATCAGTGAATCCTGCAGTAGAGCCTGTTGATAATCTTCGCGCTGGCAGAAGGCCAGCCAGGCGGTTTTATGTTCCATATCAATCTGGTGCTGATAGCGAAAACCGGCACGTTTATTCAGGCGATGGATTTTGTCATTGCGCACGTCCGGCTCGACCACCACGCGGTTGACCTCGGGGCGGCTGAACAGGTAGTCCATGACCGTACTGAACACCTGCCAGCTAAACTGGCTGACCGGGTTCACCGCGGGCGCGATCAGAATATGCATGCCGTAGTCGTCTGGCTGTGCGGGATAATGCCTGCCGACCTCATCCTCGCTGGCGCGATAGCATTCGATCAGAAACGCCGGTTCGCCATCGCAACAGCCGATTAAGGCCGCATGGGGATCTTTTGCCGTCAGCTGTTGATAGAATTCGGCGACCTGTTCAGGCGAGTGATCCTGCATGCCCCAGAAACGGGCGTAGTCGCGCGTGACCCAGCGGTGAATAAGCATCACGTCGTCGGGCTGCATGGCACGGAGGGTAAACTGGCCCGCAGGTCGGGCCGCAGTGAAAAGCGTTGACTGTGACATATCAATGTTCCGATTGGGCCGGGAAGGTCTGGAAGGCGATCTGCCGCTCGACGGGATAAATTTCCCGCCCGGTGAGTTCACGCAGGAGCACCGAGTTGCGATAGCAGGCCATGCCGAGATCCGGCGTGACAAAGCCGTGCGTATGCAGCTCTGCGTTCTGCACGAAGATCTGGTTATGCTGGTCAATACTGTAATTGCGCTGGACGTCGTAACGGCCCTTCTCGTCCCAGCGCAGACGCTGGCTGATGCCTTCGATAAACATCGGCGGGCGATACTGATAACCCGTAGCCATCACCAGGCCCTGGGTGCGGCGCGTATACGCACAATCCTGCTCCTGCTGATGCAGCGCGAGTTCAAACTCCCCGCTCGGCAACCAGCGCATGCCGGTGAGTTCCGAATGGGTGAACAGGTTAACGTTCAGCGCGCCATCCAGTTGCTTGACGTACATCAGGTCGTAGATGTCATTGATTAAGGTGCTGTTGATGCCTTTGTAGAGGTTTTTGTGGCGCGCGTTCAGCGCATCACGTTTTTCCCCCGGCAGCGCGTGGAAGTAGTCGACCCATTCTGGCGAGGTCATCTCCAGCGTCAGCTTGGTGTATTCCAGGGGATAGAAGCGCGGTGCGCGGGTTATCCAGTTAAGCTGGTAGCCAAACCGATCGATGTCCGTCAGCAGGTCGTAATAGATCTCTGCGGCACTCTGACCGCTTCCCAGCACGGTGATGGTGCTCTTTTTCTGCAGCTCCGCCTTGTCCGCCAGATACTGACTGGAATGGGTAAAGCGCGACTGATGCGATCGGCTGCATTCCGGCAGCCACGCGGCAGGCCCGGTGCCCAGCACCAGTTTACGCGTCAGCCATTCCTGCTGTTGCCCGCTGACCGTATCCACCGCACGAATACGGTAGCACTGCTGGGCATCGTCGTAGCTCACGTAATCTACCCGCGTATTCCAGCGCAAATTACTCAGCTGTGAGCACGCCCACTGACAGTACTGGTTGTACTCTTTACGCATCAGGAAAAAGTCTTCGCGGATATAGAACGAATAAATTTTCCCCTTCTGTTTCATGTAATTCAGCAGGCTGTAAGGATTGGTGGGATCGGCCAGCGTCACCAGATCGGCCATAAACGGCGTTTGCAGATGCGCACTTTCCAGCATCATGCCGGTATGCCAGTCGAACCCCGGGTTTTGATCCAGAAAGAGGCCGTTCAGCCCCTCAACCGGCTCGCTCAGACAGGCCAGGCTGAGATTAAAAGGCCCAATACCAATACCGATAAAGTCATAAATTCTGTTGTTCATCGCGCCGTTCTCACTGGTTAGCCACCTGTAATGTCATGTCACGTGCCTGTTCGCGACCGTAATGGGCGATCAAGGCAATCACATCTTCCATGTCAGCTAGCGAGGTGGTGGGATTAAGCAGCGTAAATTTCAGGTACTGGCGGCCATCCACTTTGGTACCGGCAATCACCGCATTACCGGAACGGAACAGGGCCTTGCGGATACCGGCATTGATGGCGTCCAGCTGTACCGGATTCATGCCGGGGCGCGGCACGAAGCGGAAGATTTGGGTGGTCAGTTCAGGCGCGTGCAGGACCTCAATCACCGGATGGGCTTTCAGCAACTGATGGGTTGCCTGGGTTAGCGTAATAAGGCTGTCAAACGCCTCCCCCAGCTTCGTCGGCCCCATGATGCGCAAGGTCAGCCACATTTTCAGCGCGTCAAACCGGCGCGTGGTCTGAATACTTTTATTCACCAGGTTTGGCGTCCCTTCCTGCTGAGCGCTGAGCGGATTAAGGTAATCAGCATGGTGCGTCACGTGGCTGAGGTGCTGTTTGTCGCGCACGAAGAACGCGCCGCAACTCACGGTCTGGAAGAACGACTTGTGATAATCCACCGTCACCGAGTCGGCTTTTTCAATACCGTTGAGGCGCTGGCGATGCGCTTCCGAAACCAACAGACCGCAACCGTACGCCGCGTCGACGTGCATCCAGATGCCGTGCTGCTGACACAGTGTCGCGATGGTTTCCAGCGGATCGATGCTGCCGAAATCGGTGGTGCCGCTGGTGGCAACGACGGCAATCGGGATCAGGCCCTGCTCGTGGCAACGCGCAATCTCGTGCGCAAGCTGCACGCTGTCCATGCGGTAATCGTCGTCGTAATCCACCGGAATGACCGCATCGTAGCCCAGCCCGAGAATGGCCATCGATTTCTGAATGCTGAAGTGGCTCAGTCTGGAGGTCAGGACGCGCCATTTGGCGGCATCGGCCGGCAGGCCCTGATGTTTGATCAGATGGCCCGGATGATGTGCGGCGCACCAGCTGTCGCGTGCCAGCAGCATCGCCATCAGGTTTGACTGCGTCCCACCGCTGGTAAAGATGCCGTCGGCGCTCGCCGGCAGACCGATGCGGCTCAGCGTCCAGTCAATAACCTTCTGTTCAATCAGCGTTCCGCCCGCGCTCTGATCCCAGGTGTCCACGGAGCTGTTGACCGCGGCCATGATTTGCTCCGCCAGCAGCGATGGCAGTACCACCGGGCAGTTAAGGTGCGCCACGTATTTGGGGTGATGGAACCAGACGGCATCACGCAGATACAGTGACCCTAACTCTTCCAGCGCAGCCTCATTATTTCCCAGCGGCTGGTCAAGATCGACGGCGCTAAAAGCCGGGGCCAGCTCGTGAGGCAGGATACCGCTGAAGGGTTTCTCAACGCGCTGAACGGTGTGGGTGATCAGCGTCAGCGCCTCCTGCGTTTGCTGATGCCAGGCCGAAATTTGCGCATCATTGAAAATAAAGTCCTGAGCAGTAAGGACCGCATCAGACAGCTGTCGGTGAGGCACCGACGGGTTTTGCTTACGTACCACCATATCCCGTTCCTTTATTAAAGGCGTAAGCCGCCCAGCCACCGTTTAAAAAGGGCAGCAGCCTGCGCCAGACCACGCGAGTCAATTCAGATTCAGTAACCTTTAGCCGAGACGGCTCACCCATGAGGTCAAAATTTTTGAGAATTTATGTTCACAAAAAAGCTAAAAAACTACATTTTATGTGGTTTATTTGTATTAAATAAGCAGTTGTTAATGACAATAACAATATAAATAATAATCATTATCATTCAATATTTGGAAGGGCGAGTTTTCTCATAAGGATGACTAATGTCAATTTATGTGATCTTTGTCACATAAATTGACCTGAGGAAGATAAGGGATGTTGGTTGCATTAGGCAGAATCGCACTTTCCTGCCGCCTTAGAACGCCAGGTGGATCGCGTTTTCCACCAGGCCGACGCAGGGTTAACAGCGGGATGCTCAACGATAAAACGGCGATAGCGATCTGCTGTGTGTCCAGCCAGAACAGGCTGCGGTGGCTTAAATGGCTTACAGGCGAGCAGGTAGAAGACGTGAACAGGCAGATGGGTATAAGACGCGCTATCCACGGGCTTTCGCCACATGGATGATCATCCTGCCTGCCCCACGCGTTCTGATGCAGAAGAGACTCACGGCGACGCTGTCGTGGCAGCAGAAGCGTCAAAAGCACCTGACGTTTCGTCACATAACGCGTCGGCCTGGGCGATTTACAGCACGCCGGTTTCAACCTGGAAATGACGGTGCTCACCGGGCATCAACGCCATCAACGTACCGGCGCGTTGTGCCGCTGCAAAGCCTTCTGGACGGCAGGTGGCGGGCAGTACGTAGGCAGCAACCTGCTGATCCGCATTATGCAGTATCCAGCGCGTCGCATGCGGAAACTGCGCGGTGGAAAAGCGGGTCATCAGGGCATAACCGGCCGGGGAATGGAGTTCAAACTGAACGTTCTCACCGTATTGCGCCAGATGATCGGCGAAGAAGACAATCTCCGGATCGTACATTGCAGGTTGATCCAACTGCCTGAACGCGGTGGGATCGCGGGCCAGGGAGTCGGTAAATGCGGTCCACTGAGGAGTGGGCCGCACATGTGCCGGAACAGAACGGCGCAACTGAAACGCCTCGTCAGGAATCGTCTGTTTAAACTGCCCTTGCTCAACCCACGCGCTGTTGATGTGACACATGTATTGCAACGGCATCGGTGCGCCAGCCAGATTTGTCACGGTCATCTCCAGCATCAGCCGCGCCTGATCGGCCCTTAGCCGTACCGCCGGTGCCGCCAGATAATGGTGACCAAACCCCTTGATGTATTCGGTTTCGCCTTCGACAGAAAGACGCTCATCCTCCAGCACTATCCATGCGGAATCCATGCGGGCGCAGGCCATTTCGCCGTGAAGCGGATGCGAGTCTTCCGCGCCAGGGCAGCCATTCGCCAGCAGACCAGAATGAAAGGCAAAACAGCCGTACGTGTCGATGATGGAGTCGCCCGGCAGCGGCTGTTTAAACCGGTGCCCCATGGTCAGCGAACGGCCGTCAAAATTCACATCCCATACCATCTGGCCCAGAAAGGGCAACACAATCACCGTGCCCCGCCGGTTGTGAATGCGAATGGCCTCAATGCCCGCAGGATAGCGAAACAGCTCGATCCTGAAATCCTCGCTCTCCAGCAGCAGCGTGGGCGTGGCGGAAAACTGTTCACGGCGCAGCGGTAAACGGGTTTTCATAGCCCCTCCTCCGCCAGGTTTGCGCGATGACGCGGCTGCTTTTTATGGCGCAGTTCGCCCCAAAAATAGAAGCCAACCCAGGCAAAACACAGCAGCGACACGCCAAATGCCAGCTGCATCGATCCCAGATGGTCGGAAACAAAGCCCTGCAAGGCGGGCACAAATGCCGCCCCGACGATCGACATCACAATAAACGCGCCGGCGACTTCAGTGTATTTACTGTCTACCGTTGCGAGCGTACCGGCATAGATCGTGGCCCAGCAGGGACCAAACAGCACGCTAACAAACACGGCGGCATAAACAGCGGTAAAATTGGGCACCAGCATGACGTAGGCCAGCGTTATCATGCCTAAAACAGAAAAGACGATAAGGACTTTCTCTGGCCGGAAACGTGTCATCAAAATGTTGGCGACAAACTTGCCAATAAAGAAACACATAAAGCTGTAAATCATAAAGCTGGACGCTTCACGCTCATTGGTCGCCCCCAGCGTCAGGGCCAGACGAATGGTAAAGGACCACACTGCAACCTGCATGCCGACGTACAGAAACTGCGCCAGAATACCGCGTTTAAAATGGCGATTTTTTGCCAGATAGCGGAAGGTTTCGCCCAGCGTCGGCAACGTTTTTTCGTTGCTTTGCGGCTTGCAGCGCGGATAACGGGTGAACATAAACAGCAGCATGACGACCACCAGCACCATCACCAGATATTTATACGGTTCCAGAGTGTGTTCCAGCATCGATAAGCGGAACGCGTGGGCCTGCTCCGCCGTCATGTTTGCCATCTGTGTTTGCAGGCTTTCCCCATCCTGAAATACCAGATATTTTCCCAACACAATGCCCATCAGGGCACCTAGCGGATAGAAGGTCTGGCTGATATTAAGACGCAGCGTGGCATGTTGGCGATGACCAATCATTGAGCTGTAGGTATTCGCCGCCGTTTCCAGGAAGCTTAACCCAATGGCAATAGCAAAAATCGCTGCCAGAAACATGGTATAGGTTGCCATGTGCGAGGCGGGGTAAAACAGCATACAGCCGACGATATACAGCGCCAGTCCGGTTAAAATCGCCAGCTTGTAACTGGTTTTGCGGATCACCAGCGAGGCCGGAATCGCAATCAAAAAATAGCCGCCGTAGAAGGCGCTCTGCACCAGGGCACTGGCAAAATCGCTCAGGGCGAACACACTTTTAAATTGCGTAATCAGAATGTCATTCAGGCTTGCCGCACAGCCCCACAACGGGAACAGACAGGAAAGCAGAATAAACTGGAACAGCGGGGTCTTATTTAGATAACCGTCATCTTGCTGAACAATGTTCTGGTGCATGGCCGTACCTCATTGAAGGTCGAGAAAGCGCTCAAAAGCGGTTGAGTCAGGATAAGAACGCTGCGTACCGCGTGCCGTGACGCTACAGGCCGCGTAGGCAGAGGCTTTCGCCATGGCGGCAGGAATATCACCGGTTTTCACCAGTTCGTAGGCAAAACAGCCAATAAACGCATCACCGGCACCGCTGGTATCCAGCGCTTTAACCGGCACAGGGTCAACCTGATGACAGTCATCGCCGGTCATCCACAGCGATCCGCGGCTGCCCAGGGTCACGATCAGATTCTTTAGGCCACGTTTTAGTAAGGACGCGCCTGCCCGCCTCACTTCATCCGCCGTCCCCACCGGCATTCCAGTCAGGATTTCCAGCTCCGTTTCATTGGGCATAAAAAAGTCACACTGGCAGGCATACGCGATATCCAGTTCAGCCAGGGCGGGGGCAGGATTGAGGATGACGCGGATAGCATTTTGGCGGGCAAAATCGATCGCGTAGTAAACGGTTTCCAGCGGAATTTCCAGCTGCAGAATGATTAACCGGCAGCCCTTCAGCGCCTCAGCCGCAGCATCGATGTCCGCGGGCTTGAGATGTTGATTCGCGCCTTTAATAATCAAGATGCGGTTTTGCGATTGGTCATCAACAAAGATGGGGGCCACACCGCTGGAGACACCGGCCTCGGTGGTGACGAAACGCGTATCCACGCCCTGCTGTTGCAGATTGGCTAACGTAGTGGGCGCAAACAGGTCGTCGCCCACTTTGCTGACCATCATTACCTTGCCACCCAGCTTTGCTGCCGCCACGGCCTGATTGGCCCCTTTACCGCCACAACCCATTGCAAAATCGGGCGCTTCCAGCGTTTCCCCCGCCTTGGGAAAACTGTTGGTATAGGTGATTAAATCCACCATGTTTGAACCGATAACCGCAATGTCCATTCTTCCCCCGGTAAAAGACTGCTAAAATGTTATAAAAATAACACTAACAATTCATAGAGGTTAATTATGTGATAAATTTCACATATATTGTGACATAATTGATCGATAAAGCCGGAATGCGCCTGGGTTTAATGTTAATATTATAACAAAAACCCGTGACGCGAAGGCGGGCATTCAGTGGCCACAGCCCGGGTTTGCGGGGTGAAGGCATTGCGGGTAAGATAAAAATCTTGCCTGAAAAGCCTGCAACGCCTTAAATTTTTTGAAATTTGTTATGGGCTGAGTAAAAACGCGGCGGTTTTAGGTAAGGTTAACGGCGCGCCAGCGATGTGACAGCCAGGACGCATGACGTCTTCTTCAAGGAATACAGGTTTAGAGATGACAATGGAAACCCGCCGCGACGAACGCATTCGTAAACTGGCTCTGGCACTTAAGCGCACCGATAAATTACATCTGAAAGATGCGGCACAGCTGCTGGACGTATCGGAAATGACCGTACGTCGGGACTTAAGTGAACCGACCTCAAGCGTGGTATTGCTGGGCGGTTATATCGTCAGCGATCCGCGCAACCATCCCGGGCACTATTTCATCTCCGATCAACACGGACAAAATGCAGCCAGAAAGCAGCGACTCGCTCAGGCTGCCGCCAGCCTGATTAGTGAAAACGACACGGTGTTTTTTGACTGCGGTACCACCCTGCCCTATGTCGTGGATGCAATTCCGGATGCCCTGCCCTTTACCGCCATCTGCTGTGCCATGAATACCTTTCTGGCGCTGAAAGAGAAACCGGCCTGCAATGTGATCCTGAGCGGCGGTGAATTTCATGCCGACAATGCCCTGTTCACGCCCGTGGGCGGGCATTCCATTCTGGATGACCTCTGTCCCACCCTGGCGTTTATCTCTGCGGCGGGCGTGGATAAAGATCAGGGGGCGACCTGCTATAACCTCAACGAACTGCCGATGAAG
Source organism: Pantoea sp. SJZ147 (assembly GCF_007828605.1). NCBI lineage: Bacteria > Pseudomonadati > Pseudomonadota > Gammaproteobacteria > Enterobacterales > Erwiniaceae > Pantoea > Pantoea sp. SJZ147. The sequence continues at coordinate 322,206 of NZ_VIVB01000002.1, read as the reverse complement.
CACCATGCCATGCTGCGCGCCCGCCAGCGTATTCTGGTCGCCGACAGCAGCAAATATGGCAAAGTCCTGCCTGCGCGCATTGCCGAGCTGTCCCGCTTTGATTTACTGGTCAGCGACAGCGCGCCTGAACCGGCACTGGGTCAGTGGTTAACGCAACAGCATATTCCCGTCCGCCTTCCCTGACGTCGTTTTGTCACGCACTGGCAATGACCTGCTGCTACGCTCAGGTGGATTCATGTCACCTGCGCTATATACGCACGTCACCGGAAGCGGCCTTTTGCCGCCCGGTCGGACAGCGGACACAAATCAAACAGTTATGCCAAACTGCGCCCCGGCACGGAATTATCCCGGCGCATCGGCTGTGAATAGGCAGCGAAAAAGGCTAAACTTCGACATCATCCACACGACAAACAGACCCAGAGGCTCAATACAACGTGGCTCAATTCGTCTATAGCATGCATCGCGTCGGCAAAGTAGTTCCGCCAAAGCGACATATTCTGAAGAACATCTCCCTTAGCTTTTTCCCTGGCGCAAAAATTGGCGTGCTCGGCCTGAACGGTGCGGGTAAATCTACGCTGCTGCGCATCATGGCCGGTATCGATAAAGATATCGAAGGGGAAGCCCGCCCGCAGCCCGGCCTTAAAATCGGCTATCTGCCGCAGGAACCGCAGCTTAACCTTGAGCACACCGTGCGCGAGTCCGTGGAAGAAGCGCTGGCCGAAGTAGTCGGGGCGCTGAAACGTCTTGACGAGGTGTATGCTTTATACGCCGAAGAAGATGCAGATTTCGATAAGCTGGCTGCCGAGCAGGGACGGCTGGAAGAGATCATTCAGGCGCATGACGGCCATAATCTGAACACCCAGTTGGAACGCGCCGCCGACGCCCTGCGCCTGCCCGACTGGGACGCAAAAATTGCGAACCTGTCCGGAGGTGAACGCCGCCGTGTCGCCCTGTGCCGCCTGCTGCTGGAAAAACCCGACATGCTGCTGCTGGACGAACCGACGAACCACCTGGATGCAGAATCTGTCGCCTGGCTGGAGCGTTTCCTGCACGACTTCGAAGGCACCGTGGTGGCGATTACCCACGACCGTTACTTCCTTGATAACGTTGCAGGCTGGATTCTGGAGCTGGACCGCGGCGAAGGCATTCCGTGGGAAGGGAACTACTCCTCATGGCTGGAGCAGAAAGATGCCCGTCTGGCACAGGAAGCCTCTTCCGAAGCCGCACGTCGCAAATCTATCGAGAAAGAGCTGGAGTGGGTGCGCAAAGGGCCAAAAGGCCAGCAGTCCAAAGGTAAAGCCCGTCTGGCTCGCTTTGAAGAACTGAACAACACCGACTACCAGAAACGTAACGAAACCAACGAACTGTTTATTCCGCCGGGTGCCCGTCTGGGTGACAAGGTGCTGGAAGTCAGCAACCTGCGTAAATCTTACGGCGACCGCGTACTGATCGACGGCCTGTCGTTCTCTGTACCGAAAGGGGCCATCGTCGGCATCATCGGCCCGAACGGCGCCGGTAAGTCGACTCTGTTCCGCATGATGTCCGGTCAGGAACAACCGGATTCCGGCGAGATTGTGCTGGGTGAAACCGTGAAGCTGGCCTCTGTCGATCAGTTCCGCGACAGCATGGATAATGCCAAAACCGTATGGGAAGAAGTCTCTGGCGGTCAGGACATTATGCGTATCGGCAACACCGAAATGCCAAGCCGCGCCTATGTAGGACGCTTTAACTTTAAAGGCGTGGATCAGGGCAAACGCGTGGGCGAGTTGTCCGGTGGTGAGCGTGGTCGTCTGCATCTGGCAAAACTGCTGCAGGTGGGCGGCAACATGCTGCTGCTCGATGAGCCAACCAACGACCTGGACATTGAAACCCTGCGCGCGCTGGAAAACGCCCTGCTTGAGTTCCCTGGCTGCGCCATGGTGATCTCGCATGACCGTTGGTTCCTTGACCGTATCGCGACCCACATTCTGGATTATCAGGATGAGGGCAAGATCGAATTCTTTGAAGGTAACTTTACCGAATACGAAGAGTACAAGAAACGCACGCTGGGCGCAGATGCGCTGGAGCCGAAACGTATCAAGTACAAGCGTATTACTAAGTAATTGCGGGGCGGCAGCGATGCCGCCCTTCTCTTTTCTTCAGCGGTAAAATTCGCGGAACACAGGCGACTGCAAAGCAAATTCAATATATTTCATCAGCGCAGGCGAGTTCAGTTTACGACTGGGATACACCAGCCACAGTTCATTCCCCTCCATTTCCCATTCCGGCAGCACCGTTACCAGACGCGCATCGCCCCTGTCGCCGTCCGTTAAAAAGCGGGGTAGCAGTGTGATGCCGGCACATCCCAACGCCGACTCGCGGGCATAGAGTAAATTATCGGTAAGGTGCGCAGGCGGAAGCAGCCAACGATGATATTGATCGTCGCGTTTCAGCACCCACTCGTTCCAGGCCCGGTGCGCAATACAGCGATGCGCGGCCAACTGTTGGGGATGGGTAATCGGCGGATGCTGGTCCAGATAAGCTTGCGCGGCCACCAGCGAGCGCTGGCAGTAGCCGACGCGGCGACCAATCAGGGACGACTCCTGCGGCTGACCGGTGCGCAAGGCCAGATCAAAGCCGTCCTGCACCAGATCGCGAATATCATCCGAGACAGAGATATCCAGCGTGACGTCAGGATAATGGCGTAAAAACGCAGCGTTGCAGCGGGCCAGCAAGGTTGCGCCAATGCCCGCCGGGCTGGTGATGCGCAGGCGACCGCTGGGATTTTCCCGTAGACTGGCAATGGCCTGTTCGGCGCGCTCGCTGGCCTGCATCATCTCCTGGCAGTGCAGCAGATAGCGTTCCCCTGCAAAGGTCAGGTTGAGCTGGCGCGTGGTGCGGTTTAACAACCGGATGCCCAGCCGCTGTTCAAGCTGGCTAATCCGCTGGCTGACGCTGGATTTCGGTAAGCCTGCCCGTTCTGCCGCGGCGGTAAAACTGCCGCACTCCGCTACTAACGCAAACAGCGCCATATCCTGCCACTGACGAAACGCCATTGTTCACCTCAGACGAACACTGTAATAACTATTGTCCATCTTATCAGCATCGCCTCGGGGTTCTACACTTTAGAGAACACTACAGGAGAGAAATTATGTCTGTTCGCGCAATTGCTGTTGATCCAGAAAACCCAAAAAACTTCGTTGAAATTTTCCCGGAAACCCTCACGCCAGGCGAGTATGACCTGCGCGTTCAGGTGAAAGCCGCCTCGGTCAATCCGGTCGATACCAAAGTTCACAAAGGGGCGATCAAAAATGGTTTGCAGGTACCACGTATTCTCGGCTGGGATGCCAGCGGCGTCGTGCTGGAAACCGGCAGTAAAGTCAGCGGCTTTAAGCCGGGCGATGAAGTGTACTATGCGGGCGATATTACTCGTCCGGGCAGTAACAGCACGGAGCAGTTGGTCGATTCACGTATCACCGGTCACAAACCGAAAAAACTCGACTGGGCTGCTTCTGCGGCTATCCCGTTGACGGCGCTGACCGCATGGGAAGGCCTGTTTGAACGGCTGGATATGGCTGCGGCGCGTGAGGATCAAACGCTGTTGATCGTGGGCGGTGCAGGCGGCGTAGGTTCACTGGCAATTCCTCTGGCGAAAATGCGCAGTAAAGCCAAAGTGATCGCCACCGCGTCACGGGACGATTCCGTCCAGTGGTGCCGCGATCGCGGAGCCGATCTGGTGATCAACTACAAAGACATGGCTGCTGAGCTGGAAAAGCACGGCATTAAGCAGGTTGATTATATTTTTTGTCTCAACGACACCGATGGCCACTGGGACACCATGAGCCAGCTTATTGCTCCTCAGGGCCACATCTGCACCATTGTTGAGAACGAACATCCACTGTCGATGGATCAACTGAAGCTAAAAAGCGCCGCGCTGCACTTTGAGTTTATGTACACACGCAGCATGTACAACACGCCGGACATGGCGCAGCAGGGGGAAATCCTGAATGCCGTCGCCGACCTGCTGGACGACGGCAAGCTGCAAAGCACGCTGAACGAAACGCTTCACGGCCTGAGTGTGGAAACGCTTGAGGCTGCCCACCAGCGCGTGCTGGAAGGCCATATGCGCGGCAAGGTCGTCATGGTTTACTGATGACGCAGACGGGTGGCAGCCAATGCGACCACCCGCGCGCGGCGGGTTCACGGTGAGCCAGAAGCCAGGTTCAGGTTGGCCGTGAACGCCTGGGGATTCCCTTGGTCGTCCAGCGCGGTGAAGTTAAGCACAGCGTTGCCTGTCGCTAAAAGCGGCGAGTCACCAAGTAGGGGATAACGTTTACTGGCGAAAGGTGCCAGCGTTTTATCCCCGTCCAGGTAAACAGGATAATGTTTTCCGCCCGCCGTCGCCGTCATCTTCCCTGGGGTAAAAAAGTAACGGCTCTGATTGCTGGCCTGAATAAAAAACTGCCCTTGTGTTTTCCTGATCTGAAACGTAACCGCCTTAACGCGTGCCGCAAAAGGCACCGAATCCGTAAACGGGCGATTAATCACTTTAAGCTGGGTGTTCAGCGCCACACTGATCTTATCGTTGCCCGCCCGCAGACTGCTTTTTTTCACTGAACTGATTTCGTAAAGATTGAGCCAGTAAAGGGATTCCCGATCGGTGGGAAGCTGTGCGGCCAGCTCGGTGCGCAAAACCGCGATCTGTTTTTTTTCATCCTTGTTCAGCGTAAAAACCCCGGGGAGCGCGACAAAAGGAAAGGCTTTACTGCCGGGCGATGTTTCCGGTGAGCCGCCGTCGACCCAGGTCTGGATCAGGACAGGAGATTCACCGCTGTTGACCAACAACAGCGGGACTTGCACCTCGCCGGGATGAAAGATGATTCGGCTTTGCTGCGGAATAACCGCGGCCTGGGAGTGAGTAATGATGCACATGACGAGCAGCAGGATCTTTTTCATATTATTGCAGCCGAATGAGGATCGAGGCCGTCGCATCAACATTGCCCGCCGTGACCGTTTGTCCAGGAAGCTTTGCAAGACTGGCAGTGAAATTACGCTGATACAGCGTTTCGTCACTCGGCTGACCGCTGCTAATAACCTGCGCGTCCTCCAGCACCGGCCGCCATCCTGCATTGCTGCTAAAACTGCTCCAGCTCAGAAACGATACCGCACTTCCCCCGGAGGTTTTCAGCTGAATCCCCACGCCTTTCGCCAGTGAAGGCAAACTGTCATAGTGATCGGACACCAGGTAGCTGGAAATCCCACTTCCAGACGTCAGACCTAACTGCTGTACCTGCAACCACGCGGCGTAGCTGGGTTGAAATCCCAGTGACAGTTGGCCTGAATTTATCCCGGAAATCTTATCTGTCCCCGCCGCGCAGGCCAGCGTAATGCTGAGCGGAGCCGTCGCGGTTTGCCCTTCATTGAGGGCATTAATACTGATACTGGGGAAAATCACGTTCGCGGTGTAATTTTCAACCCGGCAGCCCTGGGTGAGGTTTTGCGTCAGGGTGGCCACCGGCGCGGTATTCATACCGAAAGCCATATAGCGTCCGGACCCCCAGGTTTCAAAATGATTCCAGCTGTCCTGGCCCGCTTCGGGCACATCCATCCCCGGCCCCATAAACACCACATAGCCGTTCGGCTGATTGCAGTTATACGAGCCGGTATAATTGTCCGCCGCCGCCGCCGGGCATCCCCACGACGAATAACCCGGCGTGCGATTGTTTTCAGAGGTACGGATCAATTCGGCGCTGATGGGGCTGAAATCCCGCCCGCGGATCAGGATTTTATTCCCCTGAATGTCATACTGCGTCAGCGGCACTTTTTGCCAGATACGGGTAAAAGCCTTACCGCTTCGCACATGAATCAGCTTTAACGCGGTGAAGGGAAAATAAGTCTGAAAATAACCGCCGCCCATGTCCCAGGCTCCGCCAACGTTACTGTCGCCATTGGTGGCGAAGACTTCAAACAGCTGGTCTTTATCTGCCAGATCGCATTGATATAACACGCGATCCGGATTGGCATTGTTGATGGCCGGTACCACACGAAATACCGAGCGGGCCAGCACGGTGCCTGCGGGCTGATAACGTAGATTCATCAAGCCGATATTGCCGAAATTCAGGGACGCTCCGCAGGCATCACATCCCTGATCGACCGGATTCACCCGCGTGCAGGTGGCATGAGCGGGTAGCCATGCCGCCAAAAGAAAGCATGCCATCACAGCTAAAACGTACTTCATCGTTAACACCTTACATTTTAAAAACGACATACAGCATCCGCGTAGGTAATCACCGCATCGGGTTTAGGTTTTGGGATGTGGTAGTCAATCAAACAGGATGCTTTCGCGTCCTCTCCCCATACGGCTTTCAACTGTCCCTGGGTTTTCGCGACGCGTAACCAGGCATTGCCGCCCTGACCAAACGTCCCCACCCGGTTGCCTGCATCGTCGAGCAGATCCGCCCCCACCGGCACCGTCGTCTCGCGATTGGTGCGGGTCTTTAACATGACCGGATAACCGCGTAAGGTCCTGAACGTCACCTTCACCATCGCACCGGCATAAGGCGCGACGATTTTTTCACTGTCCTGAATCTCGACATGGCTATCGCTGCCGCTGGCCCCCAACGAAATACTGTTGTAGTGATAAGGGTTGAGCGACGGCACCAGGGCATAACCAAAGCGATCGATTTCGGTGCCCTGGCTATTCAAAATGCGAGCATTCCTGGCCCCTTTCGCTTCGACAAGGGCAAAGGTGTCACCCAGATAATTGCCCAGCGTTACACCACCGCTGTGGATCACCGCCGCGCCCATCGCATTGACGGACATCTGTTTAAACCGTGAGGATGTGGATGCCGTACCGGTCAGACTGGCTTCTGAGAGTTTTTTGCCCAGGCTGCCACTTAACGTTGTGTCGCGCTGTTGCTGATCACGATTGATATTCAGGCTGTAGCTGGTGCCGCTCTCGCCGCTTATTCCGCTGAGTGAGGCGTTATAGTTACTGCCATTTTGGCTTCCACGGGTTCCCCCCAGCGCTAAATAAGGCGACGTGGCTTCTGAGCCTAACGGAACCGAGATGCTGACCTGAAACTGGGTATCTTTATAAAAGGTGTCGTCTGAATGTTGCGACATCACGGCCATACGCGGATCGCTTGAGTAAGCTCTGCGCGAATACTGGCGGGACAGGGAAATATTCAGCGCGATATTTTTTGGCAGCACGGTGCCATAGCCAATCTGAAACTGCGTATTGCGTGAACGGCCGTCGTAGTAATTTTGCTTCGAGCCGGAAATATAGATATTTCCCAACTCACCCAGCGTCTGGTTAACCGTCATCTGCAGGCGATTACGCTGCATATATTCGCTACTGATATTGTTACGGCCCGGCGTTTCTGCATTATTTAATGCAATAACATCATTGAGATCCCGATAGCCCTGGGTGGAATACTGATAGCCGGCAAACGTCAGCGTGGTCTGGGTAGGCTGGAAGGTACGACTGTAGCTGAGTTCGTAGCGCCATCCCTCGGTCGTCTCGCCGCCGTTCAGGTCGGCTTCAGAGTAGGCGCTGTTGAAGCCAACGGCACCGAAATCGGACGCCCAAACGCCACCGGCCAGCACCGCATGATAGTGCTCACCTAGACGCGCGCCACCGTTAAGAGTAATGGCGTTTGTCAGGCCATGCTTAACGGTTAACTCTGTAAACGTATTGTATTGACTGTAATCCCTGACTTTACCGGCCGCAAAGTTGTAGTCGGTTCGGCCTGGACGCAGCGACTGCGGTAACACCGCATAGGGCACGCTAAACTGATGGAGGCTGCCGTCAGACTCCTGAACCTCAACCTTGAGATCGCCGCCATAGCTGACCGGGCTGAGATCGTTGATGACAAACGGCCCCGGCGGCACGGTGGTTTGGTAGATCCGCTGTTTGCCCTGCCAGACGGTCACGCGTGCGTTGCTGTTTGCTACGCCACGCACGACCGGGGCGTAGCCCCGAACAGAATCGGGCAGCATACGGTCGTCCGAGTCCAGACTCACGCCGTTGAAACTGACGGCATTAAACAAGTCGCCCTGACTAAAAAGCTCCCCCAGCCCGACCTCACTTTGCAACGAGGGCAATGCCCGCTGCACCCAGGCTCTGGCACTTTGCCAGCGATTACCCCATTCGTCATGGGTCAGGTTTCCCTGCTGACGAAAACGCCACATTCCCACGTTCATACCACTGTTGATGCCCAGATAGGTGGATTCAAAACGCTGCGCATTTTTGTAATCTGAATAGAACTGGTTAAGGTTGTAATTCACGAACGCCATGGTCGAGCCAGCCGTCAGGTTTTCCGGCGCGATATAGCCCACAGGCCGCTGAACCAGCATCGCCTGGGGGATGGATACGTCGACGCGTAAGCTGGCGGTATTGACGTTAACGGCGGCGCCGGGTAAAAGCGCGTCTGGCCGGACGCAGCCTGTCGCCTTCAGGGCAGACAAATAATGCGCTTTGACACCAAACGCGTGATAAAACGGCGACGGAAGACACACGGAGAGCGGTCCGCCTGCCCGCACGATCTGTAAGGTTGTGGATTGTTGAAACTTACCATTGAGGTAAAGTTCCACATCATAACGACCCGGCTGAAACCAGGCATCCTGCGCATCATCCGGCATCGCAACCTGTCCCGGCATCATTTCGCGCACTAATGAAGGATCAAACGTATAGTCATCCTGCGCATCAGCCGCCTGACTTTCCCTGGCAGGGATCAGACTGAACGCGAACAATAAGAATAAGGAAGCTTTATTCATTTCGGCTATTTTTCGTTCAGGTTTATTTTTTCGTCAGCACCAAAATCGTTGATCAGGAGGGCGGTAAGGGCGTATCCCACCAGGGATGACGAACTGTGCAGCGTGACCTTGCTTTCACTAAACGGCGCGAGCGTTACGGCATCGTCCCAGGCAATCGTCTTATTTCCCTTAATCAGTGAAAACGCGCGAATATTGGCGTAAAAAGGAGAGGCATTTTTGAAGAGAATATCTCGCCCCTGAATACGATAAGAAAGCGCCTGCCTGACGTTATCCACAGAGAAATCGAGTTGCCTGGGACGAACGATGACTTTTACCCTGTTCTTAATAATCAGATAGAGTTTATTTTTATCTTCATCGCCCTTTTTCACAGAGGGGATTTCTGTATAGTCCATGTAGAACAGCGACTCTCTGTCCTGCGGTAAATTATTCTCGGTGACTTTGACTTTCACCGTTTGACCGGCGGCTGGCGCTATGCGAAAAATTTGCGGCAGCGCCACAAAGGGCAGTGTGGACGCCGCGTCAGGATTAATCGCCTGAATTTGAATAAGCGCAGGCTGATCGCCCGCATTGGTAAACTGAATGGTTTTTTCATTTTTCGCACCATCAATAATTATCCGGGTGCCATTCAGCACGACGCTTGCCTGACAAAGGGGAGCGGATAAAGCCAGAAACAGAATAACAAGAGACTTGAACACAGGTTTCTCCTGCCCCCTCGGCTAAAGGGGGCCTGATAGTTATGGATAGCTAACAGAATATTGAACGCTACTCAAAACCGTACCCGCTCCAGCGCTTCCAGAGTCGCTGTAATATTCGACTGAAAAATTTTGTGATGCACTGGTGCTACCACTGGCCAGCGACATGCCGTTTACGGTCGCCGTGCCACCTGACAGATTGATTGTTTTGTCACTACTATCCAGCAAACGCAGTGCGACGTTCGTCGCTGTGCCGGTATTTAATAAATCCCCCGTGGAGGAAATATTATTTCCCGCCAGATTGATATTAATTGCCTGGGTTGTACCCGCCGCCGGCGCAACACAGCCCGTTAAATTGATCGTAAAGGGTGTTTTACCGGCGGTGGATTTCGCCGCGTTCAACGAGGCTGTCGATACCGTGGGCAGCAGAATAATCGGACTACCGGTTGCATCGTTTATATTAACGTTACAGGTTTGCGCGTTGACTTCACCCTGAAAGCGAATCGTATTTTGCGATGCGGCAAAGGTGTTATAAGAAAGTAAACTTACACCGCACAAAGCAAAATGCATACAGCGTGATAAAGACCAGGCTTTCATTGATTCCCTCTTATTATTTAGGTTGATAACATGCTCATTGGCAGGGGAATCATAAGGGGCGAAATTGCGAAGCTGTATGTGAAGTGTTCTGACCTTATGTGAACAAGACCTTAAGAAGATTTAATTTTATTAAAATCAAAGGCATAAAGTTATCCCTGTGTTGCAGAAAAGATAAATTTCATAAGATAACTACAGGTCCAACGTTTATGCTCTGCACGGCTTATCGGCTATTTTTTGGTCGTTTTATTTTTCACAAATGAAGAGCGGAACAGGACCAGAATAAAATACCCATGTATCGATGCCCGTCCGTTTAATGACGAAAGGGAATGTCGCCCCCACGGTGATAAAAAACGCCGGAAGCCATTTTTCTTGTTGCTCAATACTCATTTGATTATCCGGGGATGGCTCAATCAATGTCGACTGCGCGAGATAAAGATCGCCATCACGATGATAATTAAACCGGATAATTTTACTCAGGCTGATGGCTTTTTGATTATCGCCGGTCAATCGCCCCGCTAAGGATAAAACGCCGTGCCCGTTGCGCATATCGTGAGAAACGATCAGTGAAAATCTTTCACCGCTTCTTATGTAATTGATGTTTGCAATGCAATGAATATAATCCTGGCGAAAAAAAAGCATCACAACACCGGCTACGGCCATCGTCAGCACAGCCATCCAAAACGTCAACTTCACCACTTTCTCCTTATATAATAATACGACACACAGTCAGGCGAACCGAATAGTGAAATTGCGTTTTTACATTGCAATACGGAGATTCGTTCACCGTTGGTAAAGGCGGTGATATAAATCTTCCTTCTTTCCGTGCATCCCGAATGAATATCAATAGCGATGCGGGCCACTAAACTGTTATCTGCTTTTTCATTACCGTATATTTCGCATCCATTCATATCAAACCGCTTTACGAAATCCATCTCCTTCCGGTAAAGGGAAAAGGTCACAATGGCCATACCACACATCACAATCGTCATAACCGTCAGCACAACCATAAGCAGGTTGCGTGTGTAGATGGCCTGTTGAGCAGGCAACTCTCCGACGGCTAACGCGGCAGACTCTGGATAGCCGGTATTATAAGCTGCCCCGGATGCATTATGCAGCGCATCGGTAACCGGCTTTTCTGACATATTCTCATCGACCTGAAGAGCAGGCTCAGGAATATGTTGGGGAACGTCCTGCCCACTGGCCTGGCTTAAATCTGGCGTGCCAGCGTCTTCTGTAGATACGGTTTCCAGTCCCTCTGCTGATAATGGCGTATTATCCGGAATAGCCGCTACAGGCACGCTTGTCGATTCTTCAATCAGAATGGCATTTGACAGCATAAAGCCGCGGCGCGGAATGGTTCTGATCACATCCTGCCGAATACCAGATGCCAGTAGCGCTTTTCTGACCAAAGAAATACTTTGATATAAGGCATTCGCACTGACCTCCATCCCAAATCTACGCCAGGCATACTGGTAAAAAGACTCATGATCGACAATTTCACCCTGACGTGCGATCAGTAATTCAAAACAATAAGAGGCAGAAGAATGCAACTTCAACGTCTGATTATGACTGATTATTTCCCTTTTCCCAGGATAAAATACCGCATCACTACCAATACTGATCTTTTTCATGTCGTTACATCCGGGTATATCATTATTTATATCTTATGAATATTCCCTTAATATAAACCAGTTAAAAATATTGAACTTACATTTAACATAAACACACAGAAGAAATGAAATAACATCAGTATTTAAATACGTAATAATGTTGCCGCAGAATTCAAAAAAATTTTTTTTGTTTGACTTTGTTACGGACGATATTCGGTTGCGCACGACGATGTGAAAGGCCTTATTTCCCAGCAACAGGCCGGAAAAATCGCCATTATTATAAAGATAACACAAGGAGAAAGGGTCAGAGATACGGCTATCCTCCGGCCCTTTATGTCGGTAAACAGATTGTCTCAGAGCGCGCTTTGCTCGCCCAGCATACCTTTCACCAGCTCAATACAACGCAGGAAGCGCGTGTCATAATCTTCTTCCTGCACATGGACGAAGTCGATGTTGTTTTCACGCAGCATGGATATCAACATGGTCTGGAACTCACGGCGATCCACAGAGCTGCCCAGGCTGCGCAAGCCATCGGCCACCCAGGGCACGTTATTCTCCAGCAGAATCACCAGGTCGAAACGGTATTCATCAATCATCGCCTGAACAAACGGATGCTCGCGCCCTTCATACTTTTTACAAAAGGCCTGCGTGGTGACGAAATCGGTATCGATAAACGCCACTTTATTGGCATATTTCACCGCAAAATCAATGTACTGCGCATGACCGAGCGCGATTTTATCGTAGTCAGAATATTGCAGCGCCATCTCATCGCCGCCCAGGTGAGAAAAGACGTAATCCCGCCCATATTCCCATGCGCTGGAGGTGTTGAAGATGTTTGCGAGCTTGTTCACCAGCATGGATTTGCCGCTCGACTCGCCGCCCAGAATGGCCACGGTACGCACAAAAAACGGTTTCACTTCAGTGGGGATGTAATCCCAAAAACGGAAGGGGTCCTGACGAATCTGCGTGCCGCTGATATTCATAAAGGATCGGTTCGGATCGATCAGCACCGTCTGAATGCCCAGATGTTGCTGATACATCTCGGCGTCCGGCGCTTCACTGGTATAGATACAGTCAGCCGCAATCCCCTGCTCATCCAGGAAGGTTTTCACCCCTGCGCTCCACACATCCCAGCCATGCGGATAGGGTTCAATCCCCTCTTCATCGAAAGCATGGATACGAATGTTTTTCTGATATTTGAAGGTTTGCAGTAACCAACGCAGGCGATCGCTGACCGTGGGCTGTTGCGACATGGCGCTGTTTTCAAACAGGTCACGATCGCGCGGTTCGTCATAGCCCATGATGATATGCAGCTCATCCACCTGGCTACAGGCGCGCTGAATCAGATAAATATGGCCAGTGTGCAGCGGATAAAACTTACCAAATATCACGCCGATTTTTTTATCCCGGCGGGGAAATTCCAGGCCGAGAAAGCGGTGCAAGGCTTCCAGCTTTTGGGCGCTGGGGCTTTTAATTTTCGCGTTAAGCAGTTGGCTTAAATACCCTTTGGTCATGCCACTGGCATCGGCCACCTGTTGGAGCGTGTGGCCCTGCTGGCGAATGGCCGTTTTTAAATAATCAAACGCCGACATGTGGTGCCTCCTGCAAGAAATGATCAAAGACGTGAGGACGTTTGTCCCTCACCTGCCCTTTTGTATAACGACAAAAGGGCATACGGAAAAGCTTAGAGATCATCAAGAATAGCCAAGGCATCCGCCAGCTTTTTCGCGCTATAGACGCGCATTCCCTCAATCGGCTTTTTCGGTGCGTTACCCGCAGGGACAATTGCCCGCTTGAAGCCATGTTTGGCCGCTTCTGAAATACGTTCCTGACCGCTGGGCACCGGGCGAATCTCCCCCGCCAGTCCGACTTCGCCAAAGATGACCAAATCCTGGGGCAATGGTCGATCGCGCAGGCTGGAGACCATCGACAGCATCAGCGCCAGGTCGGCACTGGTTTCCGTGACTTTCACGCCGCCGACCACGTTAACGAACACATCCTGATCCGCCATTTGCAATCCACCATGGCGGTGCAATACCGCCAGCAGAATCGCCAGGCGGTTCTGCTCAAGCCCGACGGCAACCCGGCGTGGATTGCCCATCATCGAATGATCCACCAGCGCCTGAATCTCGACCAGCAAAGGACGCGTGCCTTCCCACAACACCATGACCGAACTGCCAGAGGTGACTTCTTCGCCGCGCGACAGGAAAATAGCGGAGGGATTACTCACCTCACGCATGCCCTGCTCTGTCATGGCAAAAACACCCAGTTCATTCACCGCGCCAAAGCGGTTCTTGTGGCTGCGCAGCGTACGAAAACGGGAATCGGCATCGCCATCCAGCAGTACCGAACAGTCGATACAGTGCTCAAGCACCTTCGGCCCGGCCAGCGAACCATCTTTGGTCACATGGCCCACCATGATAATTGCCACGCCGCGGGTTTTCGCAAAACGCGTCAGATAAGCAGCGGTTTCGCGTACCTGTGCCACACTGCCGGGTGAAGACTGGATATCCGCCATGTGCATCACCTGGATGGAGTCGATGACCATGATTTGCGGCTCTTCCTGCTCAGCGATCAGGCAGATCTGCTCAATGCTGGTTTCCGACAGCATATTCAGATTGTCAGTGGGCAACCCCAGACGATGGGCGCGCATCGCCACCTGCTGTAATGACTCTTCACCGGTGACGTACAGGGTTTTCATACTCTGCGCTAAGCGGCACATGACCTGCAGCAACAGGGTGGATTTACCGGCGCCGGGGTTACCGCCAATCAGAATAGCGCTGCCCGGCACCAAGCCGCCGCCCAGTACGCGGTCAAATTCTTTGAAGCTGGTTGAGAAACGGGGCAAGGCTTCCAGACTGATTTCCGACAGCTTTTGCACCCGGCTGGTTCCGGCATGGCCCGCATAGCCGCTGAGCCGCTCATTACGCGCAGCCGCTGGCGAGGCGGCAATGCGCACCTCGGTGATGGTGTTCCAGGCGTGACAGGCGCTACATTGCCCCTGCCAACGCGGATAATCTGCGCCGCACTCGTTACAAACAAATGCGCGTTTTGCCGCTTTGGCCAAATCAACTCCTCAGTTAACGCTCTTCGTGAATCAGGCTGCCGGTCAGGATGCAAAACACCCCCATCAAATCGGCATGGCGAATCGTGACGGCCGTTTGCTCATTGACCTTTGGTTTGGCATGGTAAGCAATGCCCAGCGCAGAGGCTTTAATCATCGGCAAATCATTCGCCCCGTCACCCACGGCGACGGTTTGTTCTGGCGCAATGTCGAACCGCTTTGCCAGCTTTTTTAACGTCTCGGCTTTGTACTGCGCGTCCACGATCTGGCCCAGCACTTCACCGGTGAGTTTGCCGTCACGGATTTCCAGTTCGTTAGCCGCAACAGCCGACAGGTGCAGCTTATCGCGCAGGAACTCCGCAAAATAGGTAAACCCGCCGGAGGCAATCGCCACCTGCCAGCCCAGCGCCTGCAATTTTTTAGTCAGCGTGGTTAAGCCTGGCATTAACGGCAGTGCATCGCGCACCTGCTTCAGAATATTGGCATCGGCATCTTTAAGCGCCGCCACGCGCTGACGCAGGCTGGCGGTAAAATCCAGCTCGCCGCGCATCGCCCGTTCGGTGACTTCAGCCACTTGCTCGCCGCAGCCGGCCAGCCTGGCAATCTCGTCGATACATTCGATTTGAATCGCGGTGGAATCCATGTCCATGACCAGCAGGCCAGGCGTTTTCAGATGCGGGATTTTCCCCAGCGGGGCGACATCCAGCGTCAGTTCGTGTGCCAGTTTGCTGGCAAACGGCGTCAGGGAACCCGCCAGGCGAATCACCTGGTAGTCGTCCACGTTCCAGGCGCTGACGATAACCATCGCCGCTCCCAGCCGGTGCTGGTAGTCGGTCAGGCGCTGTTTATCCAGACCACGACCATAGAGTAACCAGCCGGTACGACCCGCGCGGTAGTCCAGCGGCATGACTTCGTCACCGCTTAATGAAAGGGGCAACCCCGGCCAGAGAGAGACATCAGCAGGCAGATCGCACCAGGTAAGATGATTTGACATCAGGGCTCCTGTAGGAACAACAAAACCACGCAAGAGGCTACCTTGTCTGCGCTGCTTCTGGCAACATAATATCCAGGCTTTCTGTTGTGACGTGACTCGGATAATTAATGGCTAAAACCGCACTGAAATTTCGCCTACATCGCACGGTGATCGTTTTGATTTCGCTGGCGCTGTTGGTGGTGCTTATGCAAGGCGCATCCTGGTTTAGCCTTGGGCATCAAATGGCCCGTTCTGAACAGGCCGAGGAGCTGGCACAAACCCTTACCCGCCAGGTGGCATTCAGCCTGAAACCCCTCATGGATAACAGCGAAGATAATCGTGGTCAGATCGAGGCCATTCTTAATCAGATGACCGCGAATAGCCGCATTCTTGATGCCTCAGTCTATGCCGGTGACGGCAGCCTGGTGGCGCACAGCGGTGAAAACATCAATGTGCGCGATCGGCTGGCGCTGGATGGCAAACGGGCGGGAAGCTACTTCAATCATCAAATCGTTCAACCCCTGAGCGGCAGCAGCGGCCCGACGGGTTTTCTGCGTATCACCCTGGATACCCACGTGTTGGTCACTGAATCGCGTCAGGTGGATAACACCACCAATATTCTGCGCCTGATGATGCTACTGGCGCTGGCGATTGGCATTATCCTGAGCCGTACCTTGCTGCGCGATCGCCGCACGCGCTGGCAGCAGTCCCCGTTCCTGCTCACGGCCAGTACGCCCGTGAAAGAGGATGATGAAGAGGACGAGAAAAAGGACGACGCGGCGAAGCCATCTGCCTGATAGCGCGTGAATATGAACGAAAGGCCCGTATCACGGGCCTTTCGCAGACGACATTCGCTGGGTGTGACAGGTGACATTCAGGCTTTTAACAGGGCTTCCAGCTCTGTTAATGAGGTTACCCGCCAGTCAGGTTTAATCGGTTCCGGCAGTGGGCGCGTACCGTGATCGATCCAACAGGTTTTCAGTCCCGCATTCATACCGCCCAGGATATCGGATTCTGGCGTATCGCCGACCATCAATACCCTATTGCGCTGGGGATTTCCCATCTGCGTGAGCGCATAATCAAAGATTCTGGCATCGGGCTTAGGCACGCCCACCTCTTCTGAAACCACCAAAGCGGAAAAGTAGTCGAGAAAACCGGTGCGTTCCAGGCGACGCTGCTGCAGGGCGGTAAAGCCATTGGTGATGATGCCCATTTTGACGCGGCCGTGTAGCAGCTTCATCAGGCTGACTGCGCCTTCCAGCGGCATACAGATTTCAGCCATCGCCGACAGAAAACCGTTATTCAGGATGTCAGGCGCCACGCTGAGCTTTTGTCCCCAGCTCACAAAGCGGCGGGTTTGCAGCTCCTGCGCCGATAACTGACCATTCTGATAATCAACCCATAACGGCTTGTTTACTGCCTGGTAATCGAGGTAATCCTGGTCGGTAAACGGCACATCGTACCCGGCAAACAGCCGTTGTAAGCCAGCATAAGCGTCAAAGTGGAACAGTGTGTCATCCGCATCAAACAGAATGCAATCCCAGTGATCTAACATCAAAACTCCTCAGAAACGACTACAGCGTCAGCGCCATGATCAGTGCATCTTCACGGCCACCGGCGGTGGGATAATAGTTGGGACGGCGGCTGACCTGATTGAAATCCAGCTGTTCGTACAGCGCGATGGCCGGAGCATTGGACGCACGCACCTCCAGCCACAGCGTCATCACATCGCGTGCAATCAGTTGCTCGATTACATGCTCCAGCAGCGCCCGCCCAAAGCCACGCCGTTGATACGCCGGGTCGACAGCGATATTAAACAGCGAGGCTTCGTCCAGCACCACCTGGGTGATGGCGAAGGCGGCCATCTGGTTATCGACATCTAACCGTAGGTTCAGGAAACGTTCGCCCTGGTTACTGGCAAAGGTCTCTTCGCGCCAGGGAAAGGCGTGGCTACGGCATTCGATAGCAAAAGCGTCGGGAATAGCGTCAGGCGTGAGGAAAGAAATGGCTGTCATGATCACACATTTGTTGCCAGAGCGCGCGCCGGGCGGCACCGCTGCTGAGAAGTTCATTAAAAGAAGCGCTGGATAACGCCACGCCATTAAAGGGTTGTTCGCTTTCCACGCCCAGTAACCAGCCCGCACAGCCCAGGGTTTCTGGTAGCATTTGCAGCTGGTCGGGCGTGACGGTCATCACCTGAGTCGGTTTCAGACTGAGCGTGTGCAGGACATCGCGCAGGAAAGGTTCCTGCAAACCTGGTGGGTTCTCCGCCACAATAATCAGCTGCGTATCGGGTAAAAGCCTTACGGCGATCTCGCCCTGGAGCACGCGCGGGCGGCGCAGTTGATACTGCGTAATCCCCATTTGCTGTAAAAGCCAGTCGCGCCTGGACGTCATGATATACCTGCTCTGCTCGCTGAATGCGACGCTATGCTAGCAAACCCATCGAACATGCGCCAACAAACCACTATAATCTCCGCTCAGATCTTACAGGAGCCCTACATGTCTGCTTTTACCCCGGCCAGCGAAGTCATTCTGCGCCACAGTGATGAATTTACCGCCCGCCACGTTTTATTTGCTGGCGATCTGCAGGATGACCTGCCCGCACAGCTGGAGACCGCCTCTTCACGCGTGCACACTCAGCAATATCATCACTGGCAAAACCTGAGCCGCCGCATGGGGGAACAGGCGCGTTATGGACTGGTCGCTCAGGCAGAAGATGTTCAGGGCTGCGATACGCTGGTGTACTTCTGGACCAAGAATAAACCGGAAGTGCAGTTTCAGTTACAAAACCTGTTGTCGTTGCTGCCGGTTGGCTGCGATATCTTTATTGTCGGTGAAAACCGCAGCGGCGTACGCAGTGCGGAAGGCATGCTGGAGACGTGGGCTACCCTGGAGAAAATCGACAGCGCACGCCGCTGTGGTCTTTACCATGGCCGTATGGATAAGCAACCTACCTTTGATGCCACGGCCTTTGGTAACAGCTATCAGTTGGATGGCCTGACGGTGCATACCTTACCCGGCGTTTTCAGCCGCGATGGCCTGGATGCCGGCAGCGCCTTACTGCTTTCAACATTCACGCCGCATACCAAAGGCAAAGTGTTGGATATCGGCTGCGGTGCTGGCGTGCTGGCCGCCTCATTACCGGCCCGCTCACCCAAAGTGCGCTTGTGGTTGTGTGATGTTCATGCCGCCGCCATCGAAGCGAGTAAAGCCACGCTGGCTACCAATGGTCTGGAAGGTGACGTGTTTGCCAGTAACGTTTTTTCCGACGTCACCGGGCGTTTTGACATGATTATCTCCAACCCGCCGTTCCATGAAGGCACACAGACCAGCCTGGATGCCGCACAAACCCTGATCCGTGGCGCCGTTAAGCACCTGAACAGCGGAGGTGAATTGCGCATTGTCGCTAACGCCTTCCTGCCTTATCCCCAGGTGCTGGATGAAGCCTTTGGCAATCATGAAGTGCTGGCGCAAACCGGCCGCTTCAAAGTTTATCGTGCGGTTTACGGACGCGGTGCCAAAACCCGTTAATCCCTTTTTTCTGCCTTTTTCGCCCTTTTTGCCTCTCGCCAGGCTGAAAACGTTGCTTTTTGCAGCGATCGTTTCCGTCTGGCGAAATATGTGTTGACGCATTGAGTAAAATCTCTAAAATGCGCCTCCGTGGTTGTAATACGGTAACGTGTTGCGGGTATGCGAAGGTGGCGGAATTGGTAGACGCGCTAGCTTCAGGTGTTAGTGTCCTAACGGACGTGAGGGTTCAAGTCCCTCTCTTCGCACCAAAATCACAAATTTCATATCGCGAGCACTGCGCGAAGGTGGCGGAATTGGTAGACGCGCTAGCTTCAGGTGTTAGTGTCTTAACGGACGTGAGGGTTCAAGTCCCTCTCTTCGCACCATTGCGGTGATATGAAAAGACAACGCGATGCGAAGGTGGCGGAATTGGTAGACGCGCTAGCTTCAGGTGTTAGTGTCTTAACGGACGTGAGGGTTCAAGTCCCTCTCTTCGCACCAACGTTGTCCTCTCCACCGCTGTTTCCACCTTGTTTCTCCCCCCTGCATCATCGTTTTAAAATCCCAACTACAGACCAGTAAATTTTACACCTATCGCCGCGAGTCCACCTGCCAGCGCCAGACAGGAAGGCAGCAAGACATAGTGCCGCATGCGCTGATTAAACAGCATGAACAATGTCAGCAGCAATGCGAGCAGCATCACGCCCCGCCACTGCTCAAAGCTGGGCTGCCAGAATGTTATTGCCGGTATTGCTGCACATGCCAGCATGCTTCCCCATGCACTATCCAGTTTTAAACCGCCCATCGCCTTCCCCCTTGCCCGTCAGTGAACCGTCTCTGCCAGTGGTTGATATGATAACCATTCCCATTAGCATATGATAATCATTCTCAACTTTCAGCTTGTTTTTTTACAGGCAGGCAGGAAGATGACAGTTAAACAAGAAAATGCTAAATTGCGACCGACTACATTCTTTATAACATCAATATAACGTCTGTCGACCGGCCGAAATCATGCGCCGGTTTTTGCTTTGTTATTTCAGGGCTGTCACGAGTATGAATAATGAAAATAGAATCTTATGATGAATTGAAACACAGCAAATACCGCCTGTCGCTGATGCTCTTTTTGTTTTTAAACGCATCCGTTTCGCTATTTTGTCTGCTCCCTTTGGCGGAAAACAGTGAATCACAGGCCACGTTACCGGTGATGATAGTGGCGTTCTTTAGCATAACGATGCTGAGCACCTGTTTAATAAAAACTAAACTAAAATTACCCCTGCTAAATCCCGTTGCGCTCATCTTAGGGGGGTTGTGGGCATGGCATATTCAGGATCGCTATCATTCTGTTTTATTTAATGATGGATTTTTTTTGATTGTCAGTTTGCTGTGCGTTTTCTTTATCAGCGCCATTGCACTCAGTGATTATTTGGTGGCGTTCTGCCTGCACATTACGCCGTCAATGCTAACCGTGCTGTTGCTGGACCACGGACAGCATTTGCCATTGATTTTATTGACTATTGCCCTGCCGTTGATTGGCTTTTCACTGCAGCATCTGATGCGCCGCCGCTCTGAAGATTTTACGCTGCGCTTAATGTATCAACTGTATGAAGAAAAAGAGTCGTTTAGCGATCTCAGTATGCTCGATCCTTTAACTGGCTTATATAACCGGCGTGGGCTAAAGAATCGCCTTGATAACATTCTGGATAATCATGCCGGCAGTCATTATGTCTTGCTGCTGGATATCGACCATTTTAAGGCTTACAACGATAATTATGGTCATGCCATGGGTGACCAGGCGCTGGCTCGGGTTTCCGTTGCCATTCGTGATGCCGTACGCTCACGCGATGTGGTAACACGCTACGGCGGTGAGGAGTTTTTAGTATTAATGACCAATGTTAACGCCTCCATCGCCATGAAGCTGGCTGAACGCATCCGCCAATATGTGGTGAACCTGGAAATACCGCATTTGTTTAATGAACGTGTTTCTACCCACGTCACCATTAGTGCCGGTATTGCGCCCATTTACGATAATGAATTTGACCAGGCGGTAGCGAATGCGGACCGTGCATTATACGTGGCGAAAAATCAGGGACGAAATACCATTCTGGCCTGGGAAGATCTTCCCGGCATCGCCAGCACCACGGCAACTGAAGTCATATAAAAGGCGCGCCGGATAGCGATGTTATCCGGCGTCCACTCCCGATAATACGCTGAAAAAAAACGCACCCGCCTTTTCCCCTCACCCTGTTTTTCCCCCGCGGTCTCCTGACTTTCATCGCCGCTATGCATTCTGTTACCTATTATTTCGCTATCTCGTTTACACCCTTGCAGGCTTGTGGCAATTTTTACGCCTTCAATTAGCATGGAGATAAAAATGAGCCTGGAGTCTGTACGCCAGTTTTTTGCCGAGCGTGCGCCGGAAATCGACATCATTGAGATGCCCTACAGTACGGCAACGGTAGAAATGGCGGCTCGCGTTCACGGTGTGACACCGGGACAAATTGCCAAAACCCTGTCACTTAAGGTGAAGAATGAGGTGATCCTGGTGGTAACCCGTGGCGATGCGCGGTTAGATAACCGCAAACTAAAAGCGGTTCTGGGTGCCAAAGCGCGGATGTTAAGCGTGGACGAAGTGATTAACTGGACCGGGCATCCCGTCGGCGGGGTTTGTCCCTTTGGCCTGGAAAACCCGGTGACCGTTTATTGTGATATCTCGTTAAAAAGCTTTGATGAAGTCTTGCCCGCAGCCGGTGCGGTTCACAGTGCCGTACGCATTTCGCCGCAGCTGATGGCTGAACTCACTGCGGCAAAATGGGTGGACGTCTGTGAAACGCATTAATGCGGCTGCTTTGCCGTAACGCCGGAAATTTTTATTCCGCGCGTTTCGCGACCAAAGGCGACAAACACGCAAATCAGCACCGCCACGGTTCCCGCCACAATCGCCATGCCAAGCCCATAATTGCCGCCGTGGGCTTCAGCAATACGCGACTGCAGCGTGGCGTTGACTGATGCAATAAGATTGCCCAACTGATATACAAAGCCGGGCAATACCGCTCTTGCATTCCCCGGCACCAGTTCGTTCAGGTAAGTCGGTATCACGCCCCATGCGCCCTGTACCATAAACTGCATCAAAAACGCGCCAAGCCCGATGGTCCAGGAGCCAGTGGAAAACGCCCATAGCGGCAGCACCGGCAGCGTCAGCAACGCCGCAATAATAATGGCTTTTTTGCGACCAATGCGTTCTGACAGCGTGCCAAAGAAGATGCCGCCCAGCATGGCTGCGATGTTATAGCTGATCGCGATGATACTCACGGTGTGGGCATCAAACTGGTGCTGTACTTTCAGGAAGGTCGGATAAAGGTCCTGCGTGCCGTGGCTGAAGAAGTTAAAACAGGCCATCAACAGCACCATGTAGATGCATATTTTCCAGTGCTGACGCAGTATCGGCATCAACGCACTGCTCTCTTTGCGCTCACGCGCCGCCAGCCAGACGGGCGATTCAGGCACTTTGAAATAGATAAAAGGTAACAGCAGAATGGGAATGGCACCGATGAGAAACATGCCGCGCCAGCCCACCGCATTAAAGAATAAGCCAAAGACGACAGACGCCAGCAGATAACCACAGGGATAACCCGCCTGGAAAAGGCCCGACATCAGGCCGCGAGAACGGTCGGGAATGGTTTCCATCGCCAGCGATGACGCCACGCCCCAAATCCCCCCCATGGCAATACCATAGAAAATGCGAAACGCCAGAAACGCGCCGAAGGTGGGTGACCAGGCGGACAGCAGTTCGAACAGGGAGAAAAAGACAATATTCAGCATCAAAATGGGCTTGCGACCATATTTCTCCGCCATCCGCCCAAACAGCAGCGCGCCAATCGGGCGTACCGCCAGCGTCAGCATAATGGCGACAGACACATCGGTGACGGAATTATGGAAGTACTGAGCCAGATTACTCAGTACAAACACCAGAATAAAAAAATCGAAAGCGTCCAGCGTCCAACTGGCAAAACAGGCGAAAGCCACATTGCGCTGGGTCGATGTCCAGTCAAGCATAGAAGTCTCCTCTCTGAGACACTCTGGCGCATCGTCCATAACGTTCCTGGTCGCTGTCGGAGAGTGATGTAATTGTTAATCAAATGTATACATCATGTTTATGGGGAGAGCGTACCGCGCAATTGTCAGGCAGTGGATCAGGCTGTAAGAAAGCATGTCTGACGAGGGAGAGAACAGGAACAGGAACAGGAACAGAAAGAGGACAGGCGACGTATCGCCTGTGGGTTAGCCGGGGAGTTGGTTAAAGGCGTGCTCAATGATTGACAGCAGGAGCGCATTGTCAACGCTGTGCAGAACGTGCACCCGCGCGCCGCTGTCAGGTGGAATCCCGACGTCCAGCCGCAGGGGCTGACGGTAGCGCCAGGTTTTACCGCGCGTGGCGCCCGGACGAAGCTCAATATCGACGCGGTAATCCGTTCCCCATGCCACGCGCTGGTTAAGCAGCCAGGCAACAACCAGCGCATCATGAATCCAGCATCCGGCCAGGTGGCGAGTCTGCATCGAATACGCGATCCAGGGCTGCAACGTGTCATGCACAAAGCGCGGCAGCGGATGATCCCGACGGGTGATGCGTGTCAGATCGTCCTGCGTCAGCAGGGTTTGCGTGGTGACATCCATCGGCACCAGGGTAATGGCTGCACCACTGTGCAATACCTGATGTGCAGCGTCGGGATCGATGCCAAAATTAGTGTCTTTAATGTAATCTTCCAGGGCAAAAACACCGCCCATAATCACGATCTCTGCCACGGATTCCGCCATGGCGGGAAAACGCTGCATCGCCAACGCCACATTGGTCAGGGGACCAATCGCAATCAGGGTAAACTCGCCGGGGTTATCACAGATGAGTTGCCCCATCGCCTGCGCGGCATCCATTGCATCCGCCTGTAGCGCCGCAGGCTGAGGTACGTCCTGCCATAATGACATCAGGCCAAGCTGTTCAACCCGTTTGTCCAGCACCTCACGCCAGGGAGCAGGATCTTCATGCAATGCCTGACGGGCACCCTGCACCACAGGAATCGCCGATCCCAACCGCGCGACCAAATCTTTGGCGACGCGAGCACCCACTTCGCTCGGTGTATTCCCTGCAACGGTGGTGATTAACTCTAACGACAGCCCTGGTGAGGCTAATGCCAGAGAAAGTGCCAGGCCGTCATCCGTATTCGCCCCGGCAATCCCATTCCCCGGATCACAATCAATAATCAGTCTTTTCATTATTTGGTTTATAAACTCTGGCCTGATGGCCGACAGCCACAAGATTCACCAATTTCAAGATGGTGCGGAAACGCTTCGATGCGCGCCTCGCCATTCCACTCTTTCAACATATGGATAGCGCAGCGGGCCATATCTTTTACCGGCTGGCGCACCGTCGTTAAGGCCGGGACATGGTAGGCAGACTGTCCTGTGCCGTTAAAACAGACCAGCGCCACGTCCTCCGGCACGCGAATGCCATGCTGACTAAAAGCACGGATACAGCCAATAGCCTGGCCTTCATTGCTGGCAAACAGCGCGCGGGGAACCTGTTGGTGATGGATCATGCGTAGCGCGGCCTGATAACCGCCCTCACGGGTATAAGTCGCAGGGAAAATCCGTGACTCATCAACCGGCAGATCGTGTGCCTGCATCGCGTCACGCCAGCCCTGAATACGATCCTGAGCATTAAGCATATCCAGCGGTCCGCTAATCATGCCGACCTGCTGATAACCATGGCTCAGTAAATGTGAGCACACCTGAAAAGCCGCTTGTCGCTCATCAACCCGCAGCATGCTGACGCCCGGCTGGGCTTCAACCCGATCGAGCATTACCAGCGGTGTCCCGCTGGCTTTGATGATATCGATGAAAGGATGGCGATCGACGCTGTTATAAAACAGGCCGTCAACCTGGCGGTTCAGCAGCCCCTGAATCAGCTCCAGTTCCCGCTTGCGATCGTCGCCTGCATCGCCAAGCAACATCACGTGACCGTGATTCAGCGACTCCTGCAGCAACATATGCGCCATGGACGCGACAAAGGGGTTACTGATGTTCGGCACCACCAGACCAAAGGTTTTGGTGTTGCCTGACGCCAGGGCACGGGCGGCGGCATTGGGGCGATAGCCGGTCTGTTCAATCGCGGCCAGCACGCGCTGTCGGGTTGCGTCCGCCACAGGGCGCGGCCCGTTATTAATGACGTAGCTCACTACCGCGACCGATGTCCCGGCGGCTTTTGCAACGTCGCTGCGCGTCACAGTGGTTTTTATCTGTTTCGCCACTTCGCCCTCCTCATCTATTGCCGCCTGCTGTGTAACATCATTTTTTTCAGATGGCGTCCTCTGGCAGATTCAGATCGCGCCCGCGCGTTTCCGGTGCCACAAAGGTGGTCAGGAAACCAATGGAAGCCATCACCGAGAAATAGATCGCGATGGACCACCAGTGCCCGGTGTACGAAAGCATCGCTGCCGCCACTAAGGGTGCGGTGCCGCCAGAAATAATTGAGCCCAGCTCTTTCGCGACCGCCATCTTGGTATAACGGTGATTCACCCCGAACAGCTCTACGCCCCATGCCGCCTGTACGCCAAAGATGCCCAGTGAAGCCAGCGCCATGCCCACCACGATAACCGGGATGACAATCGCCGGCTCTCGGGTGTCCAGCAGCGTAAAGGCAGGCCAGGCATAGATCATCAGTAGCAGGCAAAATACCCGATAAACGATCCGGCGGCCAAAGCGATCTGACAGCCAGCCGGCCAGCGGAATAATCAGGAAGCCGAGCAGTGAGGCAATAAACACCGCCGTCGTGGGCACGGATTTATCGACCATCAAGACCTTAGCGACATACCCGACGATAAAACCCTGCGCCAGATAAGAGGGGCCGTTTTCGCCAATACGCAAGCCGACCATAGTCCAGAACGCGCGGGTTCGCTGAAAGAAGGGCCGTGTATCCACGCCAGGCTGCTGTGCGGCGATAACCTCAGCGCGCTCAACAGCCCATTCCGCTTTCTTGCGCTCGAACACGGGAGTTTCACGCAGGTTACGGCGAATCCACAGCGCCACCAGGGCGATCACGGCGCTGCTCAGGAACGGAATACGCCATCCCCATTCCAGCAGGCTTTGTTTGTCCATCTGCACCACCAGCAACCACACCAGCGAAGCCAGCAGCGTACCGCTGTTAGAGCCGAGTGCAATCACCGAAGACACCAGACCACGACGCTTAACCGGGGCATATTCCCCCAGCATAACAGTACCGCCGGAGAGTTCTGCGCCTGCGCCAAACCCCTGACTGAAGCGTAGCAAAACCAGACAGGCAGGCGCCCAGATACCAATGGAAGCATAGCTGGGAATCAAGCCGATTAAGGTTGTGGACGCCCCCATCAGAATAATGGTGGTCACCATGACGACTTTGCGGCCTTTACGATCGCCGAGCCAGCCAAAAAATAAGGCACCAATGGGGCGGGCAATAAAGCCAACTGACCAGGTCGCAAAACTGGCCAGCAGCGCCATAGTCGGCGTTTGTTCAGGAAAGAAAACGTCACCAAAGATAATGCCAGCGGCCAGGCCATAGAGTGCGAAATCCGCATACTCCATTGCCGTTCCTAACCAGCAAGAAACCGTCGCGCGCCAGAAGTCTTTGCGGCCGGCTGAGGTGTTAAACCGCTCATCTGCGGCGGAGGTAGAAGGCTGTGATGCCTGCTGCGTAACGGAATGCTGTGCCGTCATAAACGCTGTCCCTTGAAAATATGCAGTTCGATAAATGCCATTCCGAGAGACGGTTCCCTGACTACAAGCAGAACGCCCCGGTGGCGACATTCAGTTGGCTAACCATGATGAAAGGAAAGTTAAAGATTCCCTGGTGTTGGAATCCGCAGTATCGCGAGCTTCGCCGCTGTATATTTCAGCGGTCGTATAAATCTGGCGAATGTAACTTGTTCCTCGATCGGCCTACCGTGCATCGAGCACCGAGAGCAATCACTGGAAGCTAGTGTATCTACGCGCGTAGATAAATCAATAGCCATTCGGAAAATTTGTTAGATTTTCTTTAGTATCAAGTTTCGCTAATATACCGTTTTCAACGCAAAATCAGGTGGTTAATCACGACCTGACGCACAGAAAAACAGCATAAAAAGGTACCAGGTTCACTTTTCTTTTAACATTAAGCCAAACTGGCTGTCAGAATCTTTCATCGCCTGCTGTTGTCGCACATCGGTATGACTGGCAGATGACAACAGACACAACGATTGCCACAGAATCCAACCTCAGCTATACCTGACTGGCGCGTAAACTGGAGAAAGCCGTTAAACCATTATGACCATTATCCTGATGCGGCACGGTAAACCTGACCACCCTTTTGCCCGACGCTTAAGCGCACAGGGGCTGGCGGACTGGTGCGAAGCCTATGATCTTTCGCTGGTTAGCGACGGGCCGCCGGATCGCAGCATCAACATCGCCAGCAAAGCGGCGGTTGTCGTCTGCAGTCCTTTACCTCGCGCCCACTCTTCGCTGGAGCGCCTGGGGCTGCGCCCTCATCACGTTGATGCGCTGTTCAGTGAAGTCGGCATTCCTTTACTGCGGGCGGACCGCCTCCAGTTGCCGACCTTTGTCTGGCAGGCCATCCTGCGCGCCATGTGGTTTTGTGGCTATGCGGGTGAAACCGAGTCGCTACAGCATGCGCGCGCCCGCGCCTCACGTGCCGCAGACAGGTTGATCGTCCTGTCGCAGCAGGGCACCGTTCTGCTGCTGGGCCACGGCATTATGAATAAAATGATTGCCCGCGAACTGCGCAAACGCGGCTGGCAGGCAGAGAAACACGCCAGCAGCCGACACTGGAGCTCGGCCATTTACCATCGCCCTTTTATCTAGCCGATTTGAAAGTAACTCAGCGTTTCATAGCCCGCGCCCACATCAGTGGTCGCTATGACCGTCTTCTGCGCCAGGTCAATGACACTCAGTGTCTGGTTATCAGCATGGGTAATCAGTAACCGTTTCTTATCCGGGCTGAAACAGCCATCCAGCGGCTGACGAGTCAGGGCTACCTGCCCCACAGGATTCAGCAACTCATCAAAAAGCGTCACGATCGGCTCCTGATGCCCGATTGCCATCAAATAGTCACCATCCGGGCTAAAGCGAACCTTCTGGCAGGGCTGCTGATGGCCGGGAAGCGCCAGCCGTTGGCGGATGCGATGGCTTTGACGATCGACCACGTAAAGCAGCGGCACATCGGCTGCGCTGGCGATGAGATAAGGATGTTTGGGGGATGCAGTAAGACCCGAAACCGGGCCGGGCATCAGGATGGTATCAATTACCCGCCCTTCCGCCTCACATAAGTCCACCACGGTTATGGTGGCGTCCTGCTCATTGTCGGTAAACAGTTTGCGCCCGCTGGGAGAAAGCGTCAGGCGGTGAGTATTATCAAGCGGAACAGGAATGGTCTTTTCAACACGATGCGTTTGCGGATCGATGACCACCACCGCCGTAGGATTTTCACAGCAAAGGTACACTTTGCCGTCGCGCCCCAACTGACCACTGTGCGGCGCTTTTGACGGCGACAGGTCGATATACGCGTTGATCGCCCGCTGCCGTAAATCAATCACCGCCACTTTATGGCCCGGATGCGGCAATTCTCCGCCCATATCGTCGCCGTACAGGGGAAGAAAAGCTTTCTCCCAGGGAGCCAGCATCAGCAGCTCGTGCAGGCGCGTGGGAATAACCTCCACGGCCTGACTCACCGCAAAGGTATCGGGATCAAGAAACAGCGCACGTCTGGTTTGTCTGTCAATCGCCAGTAATCCTCGAGATTCAAACGGCATGTCATCTCCTTTTTATCTGTATAGCTAAAGCGTAGACAATGACTGTCAGGCTGCGCGCATCGGCAAATTGGTTAACTGTGCTGAATGGTTGTTTTCATCTCGATTCAGCATTCTGTTTCTTATCCGTCCACTGTTTATCCGTTTTATGACAAAAAAATTAAGGACGATGTTCTCCGTCGATTTTGCCATAGCGGAATAAAACATTAGCGTGAATAAATATTTATTTTTATGTCAGGCTGACGCTTATTTCCGTTTTATCCTAAAGTTCTTATCAGGAATAGCGGATTGTTGAATTATGTTCTATTAAATAAAGAGGTCGCGGCCGCTCACGTCCGTGCGTGTCACCCCTCGCGGCCCGCCACCGTAGTACCACCAGGAAAAGACAATAAAAACGGTGCAGCACAGTGTGATGTCTGTGTTGATCTCAGT
The DNA here is from genome assembly GCF_007828605.1 of Pantoea sp. SJZ147. NCBI lineage: Bacteria > Pseudomonadati > Pseudomonadota > Gammaproteobacteria > Enterobacterales > Erwiniaceae > Pantoea > Pantoea sp. SJZ147. Next base: position 292,744 of record NZ_VIVB01000002.1, on the reverse strand, counting down.
TTATATACGGGTTAGCAGCTAACCCTTTATTTGCCGACTGGCGAAAACACAATAATCAAAATAACAGGTGAAACATGAATTCACACCGCCGTTCCTTGCATCACCTCTGGCGTCAATGGGAAAAACTTGCTTTCACCAGCCGCATGCTATGGACGATGAGACAACATCGGGCCGTGAGTGCGCCCGAATACGATCCGGCACTGGAACAGGACGTGGTGCTGATGTCCGTGCCAAAGGCGCTGCCTGCCATTGCCAAACAAGTGTGGATGTACTGGCCCGGCGACCGCGTGCCTGCCTCCGTGGCGCTTAACGTCAGTAACATTCGCCGCGATAATCCGGATCATGAAATCCATCTGCTCACGCCTCAGAGTCTGGGACAATGGCTGCCGGATCTGCAGTTCGTTTCTTCCGATCTTACGCAGGACCTGAAAAGCGACATCATCCGGCTGGAGCTGTTGTTACGCTATGGCGGCATCAGCATCGATTGTAATACTCTGCTGTTTGACGATCTCACCTGGGTCCATCAGGCGCAAAGTGACCGCCCGATGGATGTGGTCGGTTATTATCGCCAGCAGTGCACCGATAATCCGCTCAGGCCGGTGATTGAAACCGGTTTTATTGCGGCTCCCGCCCAAAATCCTTTTATCCGGGAATGGTTGAAACAGCTGGCGCCGGTAAAATATGTCGGAAGACAAAACTACCTGCTGGAGCTGATGAAGCGCAGTGACTTCCCTGCTTTACGACAAAATTTACGTCAGCCGGGTGAAGAACTGCTGGCGCTGGCCCATCAGTTAGCAATGGATGAGCATCGCCGTGTGAATACGCTGCTACGTAAAGCGGAAGCCAGCGCCGGGTATTACCAAAGCGTGCACGCCGGCAACAGCACGGCATGTGTGCGTTGCGTCTTATTCCAGCAGCGCCCGCTTACGCCGCCACCGGTCATCAGGCTGAGCGACAGCGATCGCGCGCACCTCGATTTCAACCTGCGGCTTCGGTTTTACAATCGGGCCAGCCTGGTCGGGGAAGCCCTGCACAGCAGCCTGTCCTCACCGGCCAGGCTCTCTGCCCCACTGGAACAACGCGCCTGATCCGTCCAGAGCCTGGCCAGTTTCATCCGAAATCGCCAGGCTCGCCAGCTCTTCGGCACAGCCTGCTTGCCTGCAATGTGAATCCGCTACCAAATCCGCGCAGAGAGGTTGCAGCCAGATGACAGCCACTATAGATTGAGCCAAAAATCCATGAAAATGTCCCCTTTGAGAAGAGACATGTTCATTTCATAAGAGGATTTGACGTTGTCCGAATTCGTGTCAGTTATACTTTTTCTGACCGCGATTGCTGTTTATTCCTGTAAAGCAGGCCGAAACAGAATCTGGTTTTACCTCACATTATTCTTACTGATGCTGTTTGTGGTGCTCAATGCCACGCTGTTTGCCAGCAATTATTTTACCGGCGATGGCATTACCGACGCGGTGGTTTATACCTTAACTAACAGCCTGACCGGTGCCGGCCTGAGTAAATACGTCGTGCCTGCTATTAGTCTTATCACCGTCCTGTTTTTGCTGTTTTGCGCCTTATCATGGCTGCTGCGCCGCCGCGAGCGGCCCTTTCATTTTGGCTGGAGCCTACTGGCTTTCGCCTGTGCCGCCGGCGCGATACAAACAACCCCGGCTTTTCAGCAGGTCAGCTCACTCATTACCTCGCACTCACTGCGCGAAAACTCTGACTTTGGCACCCTTTATAAGGTGCCCAAAAAACGCATTGAACAGCCTGCGCTGAACGTCGTTTATATTTACGCTGAAAGCCTGGAGCGGACCTACTTCGACCAGATTGCCTTTCCCGGGCTGGCCCCCGAGCTGAGCCGGGAGAAAGAGCAAAGCATCGATTTCAGCCAGACTGAGCAACTTCCCGGAACCGATTACACGATTGCGGGCATGGTGGCATCAATGTGCGGTATTCCTCTTTTTGCCCCTTTCGACGGCAACGCTTCCGCCTCCCTTTCCAGCTTTTATCCACAAAACGTTTGCCTGGGGGATATTTTAAAAAACTCCGGTTATGAAAACTGGTTTATCCAGGGCGCGGACCTGCGCTTTGCGGGTAAAGATGTCTTTTTGCGCTCTCACGGTTTTGACCCCGCACATATGTATGGATCGCAGGAGCTCAAAGACAAGGTCAGCGATCCGGCTTATCGAAATAACTGGGGTTATTACGACGATACCGTGCTGGATGAGGTGTTTGAAACTTATGAGGCACTTTCACGTCAGCAGACACGTTTTGCCCTGTTTACGCTCACGGTGGATACCCATCATCCCGATGGATTTATTTCCCGGAGTTGCCAGCGCAAAAGTTACAGCTATGCGGGCAAGCCAAACCAGTCGTTCAGTGCGGTGTCCTGCTCGCAGGAACATATCGCCCGATTAATCGCCCGCATTAAAGCGTCGCCTTGGTTTAAAAACACCGTGATTGTGGTGGCGTCGGATCATCTGGCCATGAATAACACGGCGCATCCGTTCCTGATCACGCATCCCCGTCACGATCTGTTCATGGTGATTCGCGGTGACCAGCCACAGGCAGAGGTGATTGATATGAAGCGCAGTACGCTGGATAACGGCGCGACGCTGCTGGATATCCTGGGCGGCGATAATGCGATAGGTTTGGGACGCAGCAGCCTGTCAGCGGTGTCGCTATCAAGCCAGTTTGAGGATATGAAAACCAAAGTGCTGAGCTGGAAAGCCAATATCATTCAGCTGTGGAATTTCCCCAAAAAGATCGACAGCGTTACCCTTGACCAGACCAACAATATGTTCAGCTTTTCCGGCACCAGCTTTACGTTACCCATCCTGTTGCGCGTCACGGATAAGCATGTGGAGCCACTGCCGGAAGGCGAATATTCAGCGCCTTTACGCTACCAGTTGGCCGACTTTGCGGCGGCAGAAAAGTTTGTCTGGGTCGATCGCTGTTTTAAAATTGCGCGTATCTGGCAACCGGCGCTTGCCCTGTCCGACGACTGGTGCCTGGCGATGGGCCAGCTCGCGGGGCATCCTTCCGTCACGCGCATCGATAAACCCCAGTGGAAAGGCAAGGTGCAGTTCCCGGCAGATAGCCTGAACGATGCCAGTTATCAGCATGCTGTGGCGCAGCTTCGCCTCGAAGACAATGCGATTCGTTATCACGCCGACAGCTTTCTGTTCGCGCTTCCCGGCGCACCGGAAAGCGTGAAGCAGTTCAGCGGCATTTCCCGTCCAGAGTCCTGGGGACGCTGGTCAAATGCCAACCTCGCCCCGGCGGTGACGATTGAGTTCGTTAACCCCTTGCCCGCTAAATTCGATCTGGTGATAACCGCTCGCGCCTATGGTCCGAATGCGCACAGGCCAACAACCGTTCGCGTGGGTGATACGCAGCAACGGTTAACGCTGGGTGAGCAGACGTCAACCCAGACGCTGCGTTTTGATAATGCCCACGGCAGCTCTCGGTTAACCCTTGTTCCGCCGGAACCGCAGCTCAGCAATCTTAACAATATCCCCGGTCAGGACCCGCGTAAACTTGGCATCGGTCTGGTCGAGTTAAAGGTTGTGCCCGTTCCCTGATGCTTCTCCACCACAGCCGTTAACCACAGCAGTGAGCGCCAGCCTCTTACACAGCCAATTAAACAGGCTGTGTAAGAGAGGCAGACTGATGACGCATTTTTTGCGTACCGCCCCGCAAAATGATGCAAACTACTCGTTTAACTAATTGATATATTAAGATTTAATACGCAATATAGTCTTTCCCTTCTGTGACTACACCGCTTCTCCTGACATGATGTGCTCATGGTGTGATGAAACGGGAAAACGCATGAATGACACTCGCAATGATGAATACACACAAAGCATTTAAACGTTTACAACGAGCAGGCATCAACGATCGCCAGGCAGAAGCGATGGTGGCTATTTTTTCTGAACTACAGCAGGACAATGCCCTGTCGCGAGCCGATGTCATGCGGGCTTTTCAGTTTCAAAATCAGCATATTATGATGTTAAGCACGCAGTTGAAGAAAGCGGAGTCCGACCTCAGAACCGAAACAGGCGATGTTGCGAAAGGTGTAGAAGTCCTTCAGACGGATAACGATGTATTCAGGACGGATATTGTTGAGCTCAAAACCGACGTCGCTGAACTCAAGACGGATGTTGCTGAACTTAAGACAGACGTGGCTGAACTTAAGACAGACGTGGCTGAACTTAAGACGGACGTGGCTGAGCTCAAGACAGACGTTGCTAAACTCAAGACAGATGTGGATGAACTCAAGACAGACGTTGCTGAGCTAAAGACAGACGTCGCTGAACTTAAGAAGGACGTGGCTGAACTCAAGACGGATGTTGCTGAGCTCAAGACAGACGTTGCTATACTCAAGACAGACGTGGCTGAGCTCAAGAAGGACGTGGCTGAACTCAAGACAGACGTCGCTGAACTTAAGACAGACGTGGCTGAACTTAAGACAGACGTGGCTGAACTTAAGACAGACGTCGCTGAGCTCAAGACGGACGTCGCTGAGCTCAAGACGGACGTCGCTGAACTTAAGACAGACGTGGCTGAACTTAAGACGGACGTCGCTGAACTCAAAACGGACGTAGGCAATCTAAAAAACGATATGTGCTGGGTCAAGCGCCTGATGATGGTCATGACCACCACGCTGCTCATGGCGACCATGAAATATATGCTTGTCTGAACGTTTCCGGCGACTCAGGCCTTAGCCGCGTAAGGTTTCCAGCTTTTCACGCTGCTGTCCATCGGGAGTAAAGTTAGCTTCTGCCAGCCAGCGCGTCAGGCCGTTTTTGACGTGTGGCCATTCACTGTCGATGACAGAAAACCAACAGGTATTGCGCGTGCGACCTTTATAAACCCGCGCCTGACGAAATTCACCTTCATAGCAAAACCCTAAACGAAGCGCGGCCCGGCGTGAGGGCAGATTGCAACTGTCACATTTCCACTCATAGCGCCGGTAGCCAAGTTGCTCAAAGGCGTAACGCATCAACAGAAAATGCGCTTCGGTCGCCATTCTTGTCTGCTTTAGCAAGCGGGAAAAGGTGACATATCCCACTTCCATCGCCCCATTTGCCGCATCGATACGCATCAGCGACAACGTACCGACGGCCTGACCGGTTTCAACATCAATGACGCTGAAATGCAACGGGTCCCGGCTCTCCTCCATTGTACTGGCATGGGCTAACCAGGCGGCTTCATCATTAAACGGTCCCTCAGAAAGGTAGGTCCAGTCACGGCCATCTTCGGCTAACGACCAGGCCTGCCAGAGCGCATTCGCATGCGCAGCGACACTAAAAGGTTCCAGACGGCAAACCTGCCCCTGAAACACCTCATGCTGAGGTAAAGGACGTGGCTGCCAGTCAGGCAGCGATTGCCCTACCGGTTGACCATACTGATTGACGTGCTGCGACATTTGGCCTCCTTCTGTGCGGTTAGTAAAAATACGTTGCCATGTTGCAAAGAAGTTGAGAAGTCACCACAGATAAAAAACAGACAGAAAAAAGAAAACGGCCTCTTAATGAGGCCGTTGAAGCGATTCCTGCTGACATAACGCCGCAGGATTATCCGCGGAAGAAGATATCGCCAGATTTACCCATAACGATCTTACCGGTGTCGTTGGTGATCAGAATGTAATTGGCATTGATATAAGCCCAGTGCGTATCTGGCTGAGGCGCAGGCAAGTTGCGTTTCTGCCACTCAGTGATGGTGTAAGTCTTGCTCCGATACTTGTCTGGCACGGTATCACCGATTTTGTGCTCTTTATAATCGATGATAATGGTGCTGAGATCGTAATTCGGCTTACCCGGATTGCCAGCTGACTGCGAAGGCGTTGTTGGGGTAATACCGTCATTGGAGTCAGAACTCATCGGTGCCTGCGGCTGGGCAGGTGCGGTGCCAGGCTGGGCGGTGCCCGCACCAGGTTGCGCGTTGTTATCGCCAGGCTGAGCAGCGGGATCGGCTGGCTGAACCTGCGGTGGCGGTGGCACGTTATCGGTGGTTTCACCCGCAGCCTGGGCCGCGGGAATCAGGCTCAGCGAGCCGAACAGTAAACCAGCTGAAATAAAAGCAATTTGAGTCCTGCGCATAATAATTTCCACATTGAATTGATTTTAATAACAGTAGACTACTCTGAAGACAATCTAAACAGGGTTGCGGTTCCGTCACTCATAAAGGTAAGTGTAAGGAATCACGACTCATTCCGGACCCAACCTATACCTTACCTGTCTTTCTCTGCCAGGTTAAGCAGCAATGTGATACCAAGATAGTTACTCCAGTTAAACGCGTTTTGCAGGACCACGATGGCATTGCCAGCCTGCCTGTCAAAGCCAATAAAGGCAGAATAACCACCAATATAACCGACCTGATAAGTCACATTTCTTCCTGCCAGGCTGTCTGTTACCCAGGCGATGTTCTGCGTTTGCGAGCCCTGCTGATACACGCCTTTATTGACCTCTGCAAAAGCCCGGTTGAGCGCAGGATCGGCGACGGCGTTGAGATGTGCGCGCAGATAGACGCTCAGATCCCGTGCGTTACTGTAAAGGCTGCCAGCCGCGACCATATTACGATGGAAACGCCAGTCCGGGGTAAGGTCACCGCGCGGGATAAACTTTGGCTGATCGCCAGCATGACCTAACGCGCGCGTGGCAAAACCGCTTAACCGTTCAGGCACAAAGCCGGTGTTATTCATTCCCAATGGTCGGAAAATTCGTTGGCGGGCCAGCGTTTCAATATCATTGTGGCACCGTTCTCGCAAAATATAGCCCAGCAGCGCATAGCCAAGGTTAGAGTATTGCGGCACCCGCTGACGCGGGGCAGAAAAATCGGCCAGGTATTCCAGCACCGCATCACTATCCAGGTTGCCATAAAAATTCTGACCGCTACGCAGATAGCCAATAAACTGCATAAACATCGGCAAATCCATATCCTGACGCGGCAGACCGGACGTATGGGTCACCAACTGTAACAACGTGATATGGCGTGCATCCTGACTTAACCTGACGTCAGAGGGCAGTAAATCGGCCAGTGTGTCATTCCAGTGCAGTTGGCCTTCGTTAACCTGTTCGATAATGACTTCTGCGGTCACGCCTTTACTTAGTGAGCCGAGCGCAAATAAGGTATCAGGCGTAATCGGATAGCGATGTACGTCATCGGTGACGCCAGCGCTGTAAAACAGGGTGGGATTGTGATGGTGGATAATGGCGATGCTGATGCCGGACACCTGTTTGCGCTGCATATAATGGCGCACCAGATCGTCCAGGTTGTCATGGAAGTCGCTGTGCGTCAGATAAAGCCTGTCGCCTGTCGGCGCAGAGGTTTGCGACAGCGTTCCGCAGGCGGCTAACAACAGCGTACAGATTATCAGCATAGCGCTGCGCTTAAACAGACGGCTGCATCCGCTCAACAGGCCGGATAACCTCCGGGTTTTATACTCTTTTCTGGTCACTCCACTCGCGCCCATCTTATTGTTGTTATCAGGCACTGACGAACGTTCATATCAGCATCATGCCGGCGTATACCGCGGTGCTTATATCGGCACGACGTAGCCGAATCTTTATGCCTCTGATGATGCTTTTCAGACAACAGGTTGTCGCCTGATACAAACCTCCGTCAGAGAAACGAAGCAGGCTAGCGCCAGATAACCCCGATCGTGCAGCAAAGCGCGTTGCAGGTCGCGGAGAGTAACATAGCGGGTGAAGTAATGCCTCTGCCAAGTCTGTTGCCGCTCAGGGCAATCTGACGACGCTGCCATTAGCGCAATAAGCGTGTACACTGCGCGTTTTTACACGCAGTAAATTTTCTGCTGCACCAGATACGCCCGGAGATACCCATGAAAGAAGGCCCGTTAAGCGAAAAAGAGCTGCAATGGCTCGAAGATATGCTGGAAAAATACGGCAGTGAAGCGTCGATTCTTGACGTCTCCGAACTGGACGGCCTGCTTACCGCCGTGCTTTCAGGCCCAACAATGGTAGAACCCAGCCGGTGGTTAATTGCGCTCTGGGGCGGCGAAAAACATATTCCTAAATGGAGTAATGAGCGTGAAATGACGCGCTTTATGGAACTCAGCTTTCAGCATATGAATGACATTGCTGACCGCTTATCTGAGTTTCCGGAACAGTTTGAACCGCTGTTTGGCGTACGCGAAATGGAAGGGCTGGAATTTACCGTGGTTGAAGAGTGGTGCTACGGCTACATGCGTGGCGTGGCATTAACGGACTGGTCTGCGCTTCCCGCGGCGCTTCAGACGTCACTGGACGCTATCGCCTTACATGGTCTCGAAGAGAACCTGGAAAAGGTGGATGCACTCACGCCAGAAGAAATGGAAAGCAGCATTGATGCGATTTGCCCTGCCGCGCTGGCGCTTCATGATTACTGGATCTCACAGCCAGAAGCCATTCCACAGATACAGCAGCCGATAACGGCGGAAAAACAGCCGGGCAGGAACGATCCCTGCCCCTGTGGCAGCGGTAAAAAATACAAGCAATGCTGTCTGCATTGATCGACGAGGGAGCCCTGTTGGCTCCCTTTTTTATTCTGCTGATCCGTGCTGAATAACACCTTGCCATCCTGATCGGCACGCCTTCATCCCTGAACGCGTCACGGAATGACCGTGGCGTGGCAGGCGATAAACGGACAAGCAGAGCAAGATAAAAGCACAAAGCAGCCGGTGAATCTTGTTTTCCTGTCCTCACCCGACGGACAGCGAGATAGCCTTAGCCGCACAGAAACGTGCGTCCTAATGACCTTCCTCTTTTTTAATCATCTCTATCGCGACCACGTTATGTTTCATCGCCTCGTTAAGCACCTGCACCGCCGAGGAGGCGTCACGGTTTTTAATCGCCATAAACACTTTGATATGTGCCTCAACGCTTTCAAGCGTGATGCCCAGTGAGCGATTTAGCTCCTCAAGATAATAGTAATAAATATCTTTAATGGACTTCATCACGTTGTAAAACACACTGTTATGAGAGGCGCGGATAATCGCCAGATGAAAGTCGTAATCCGCTTCCGAGTACTTCTTATAATCGCCTTTGTTGATGAGCATATTATTGAGCGCGTGCTCCAACAGGCCGATATCCTCTTCCGTCGCGTGTTCCACGGCCAGCTCAACACATTTAAACTCAACGGTCTGGCGAAAGACCATCATGTCGTTAAACGCTTCCCGGCTCAGATGCATTAACGGTCTGGCGTTATTGTTGAGCATGTGCGGCGAAAAGTCTTCACACACATAGCTGCCGCTGCCCTGACGCGTAATCACAATGCCGAGATCGCGCAGGCGTTGGACCGCACTCCTGATACTGACGCGGCTTACATTAAAAGAGTGCGTCAGCTCCGCTTCAGAAGGCAAACGCGTGCCTGCAGACCAGCTACCGTCCAGTAGCCTGGCCTTAATTTGCTCGAACACTTCGTTAACGACGTTCTGTTTCTGAATGGATTTTATGCTCACAGCACTGTCTCATATGATGTCCTACATGACGCCATTCTATCTCATGCGTTACAACAAAGTCCTGCGCTAACACCCAGCCCCAGACATCACTCGCCGCTTCGTGCCCGGAGCGTGGGGGCAATGTGCTGACGACCCGCAGGTACGCCGCCTGACGCATCAGCCTCCGCGGTAAGATCCCGATCGGCCACCTCAGGCATAACCAGTGATGCCAACAGACCAATACAGGAATAGCAGATCAACATGACCGCAATCGGATACCATGAGCCCGTGAGCTGGCAGAAAATGCCAGCCAGCAGCGGCCCTAATCCGGTGGCAAACAGCCCTCCGATTTCCTTCGAGACAGCCATCTGAGCAAAACGGTTTCTGGAACCAAACATCTCCGCCATGGTGATCCCTTCAATCGCTGCCTGGCCTAATACGGCAATGTTGTGGATCACGATCAGGCAAACCATGATGGTACTGACGGACTGCGCTTTATCGACGATCAGCGAAATCATCGGGTAAGCCAGAATAATCGAGCCCAGCGTCAGTATGCGGTAGGGAATTCGACGCCCTATCCGGTCTGACAGCCAGCCGATAAGGGGAATGGACAGAAAACCAATGACCGAACTCACCATGATGGCATCAGTGGGAACCGCCTTGTTGAACAACAGCGTCTGGACCATATAACCCGCCAGAAAGGTCTGAATGATGCCTGAGTTACCCGCCTGACCAAATCGCAACCCGGTAGCAATCCAGAAGGCTTTGCCCTTCATTAACGGGAAAACGGACTGGCTTGGCTGTTCGTGGGGCTTAACGGTGGCGGATTGGGCGACATTTTCAAACACCGGGCTTTCTTTCAGGTTAAAGCGCAGCCAGATAGCAAAGCCCATCACCACGAAACTGGCCAGGAAAGGAATGCGCCATGCCCAGGCAATCACGTCGTCATTGGTGAAGAAGAAAAACATGGCCGCCCAGATTGCCGTTGCACTCAAGGTACCGCAGTTGGTTCCCATCGCAACCAGCGAGGCGATAATGCCCTTTTTACCTTTAGGTGCATATTCAGCCAGCATCGTGCTGGCACCTGATATTTCTGCACCGGCGCCTAAACCCTGAATAATACGCAGTGCGACCAGCAGTAAGGGCGCTAAAATGCCCACCTGCTGATAGGTCGGTAATACGCCAATTAAGGTGGTACTCACGCCCATTAAGGCGATAGTAATAAACAGGACTTTTTTACGGCCAACGCGGTCGCCCATTTTACCAAAAAAAACGGCCCCGACGATTCGTGCAATATAACCGGCACCGTAGGTTCCCATTGCCAGAATCAGCGCCATTGCACCGGATTGTTCGGGAAAAAACACTTCATGAAAAACTAATGCCGCACCAAGAGAATAGAGCTGGAAATCCATAAACTCTAACGTTGTACCCAGCCATCCTGACACGGATGCCCTGACAAGATCAGACGTATTACGTTTGGTGGTGTTGGTATTTGAATGACTCATGCTTTCACCCTGAGGTCGACGATGCGTTAACAGACCATTAAATGACAGGCGAGCGCCGCTCACGCGAGCGTGAGCTTATTTTCACCCGCGATAATTACTGCTGTTTTTTAGCCACAGTCATGACGACTTGTTTTAGTGTCTTTTATGAAAACTGAACTAATACTTTTGAATGCTGCGTTTTATCACTGGCCGCATTTAATGCCGCCTCAATATCGTGATAGTCATAATGACCGGAGAGAATTGGACGCGGATCGATAATGCCTTTTTCTAGCCATTTAACCGCAACGTCAAATTCATCAATAAAGCGGAAGGAGCCTTTCCAACTTATTTCTTTTACCAGCATCTGTGCCACAGGAAAATTAAGCGGACTTTTTCCCATGCCTATTTGAACCACAACGCCGCCTGGTCGCGTTACCAGAATACTGGATTCAATCGCCGCTTCTGCTCCGCTGGCTTCCAGCGTGACGTCAAAATATCCCCGGTTTTCACCGTAGCGGGCAACGGCGGCCTGATCGCTTGCATCCACCGCCGCGTCCGCCCCCATTTCCACCGCAATACGGCGGCAACGCTCGCTCAGATCAAACGCCACAATCTCTGCCGCGCCGGATGCTCTTGCCGCCGCAATCGCTAATGCGCCTATGGGGCCCGCGCCCATCACCAGCACCTTTTTACCCACGATGCTGCCTGCCACATTGAGCGCATGGATCACTACCGCCGTAGGCTCGGCAACGGCCATGACGCTGGACGGAACCTGCTCATCGTAAGCCACGCACTGTTGCGCAGGCACCACGACATACTGTGCAAATCCACCGTTCACGTGCGGGGTAAACTGGGCGCTCCCCATAAACCGCATGGTGGCACAGGCATTCTGCTTACCTGCCCGACAATACTCACACCGCCCACAAGGCTGAGAGGGATTAATCGCGACTTTTTGCCCCGGCTGTAGCGACGAAGCGGCCGGGGCATGAAAAATGCGCCCCACAAATTCATGACCAATCACCAGCGGTTGTGTGATCACCGATAATCCAGCGCGCCCTTCGTGGTAATAGTGAATATCAGAGCCGCAGATACCGCCGCATTCCACTTTCACAACGACATCATCATCCGAATATTTCAGCTCGCGCTGTTCAACCACTATCTCTTTTTTGCCCTTTGCCACACAGGCATGAGTTATTACGCTATGCACATCTTTTTCCTCTTCTCGGGTCAATGAGGCTTACAGCACAGCCAGCCAGCCGCCATCCACGTAAATAATCTGACCATTGATATAATCTGAGGCAGGCGATGAAAGAAAAACGGCCGTACCGGCCACTTCTTCGGGTCGTCCCCAACGCTGCGAAGGGTTGCTACTTTTCACCCAACTGTCGAACTGGGCATCATTGACCAGCGCACTGTTCATATCCGTCAAGATGTAGCCCGGCCCAATCGCATTGGTCTGGATATTAAACTGCGCCCATTCGGCTGCCATTGAGCAGGTAAGCATCTTAATGCCGCCCTTGGCGGCGGTATAAGGTGCGACGGTTGGTCGAGCCGCTTGGCTGGTCAGCGAGCCGACATTAATGATTTTTCCGCCACGGTTACGGGCGATCATGCGTTTTGCCGCCGCGCGAGACACCAGAAAGGCGCTGGTCAGATTGGTATCAATCACCTTTTGCCAGTTTTCTAGTTCCAGCTCCAGCATGGGTTTGCGGTACTGAATCCCGGCGTTATTAATTAAGATATCGACCGCGATCCCCTGCTCGTCCAGACTGGAGAACGCCTCTTCTATGGCACTTTCACTCGTGACATCGAATACCATTCCGGTTACGCCAAAGCCTTTATTGGCGAGCTGTGCCACGGCGTCAGTCAGAACGGCTTCACGCGTACCGTTCAAAATAACCTGCGCGCCGGCAGCGGCCAGCGCTTCCGCGTAGGCAAAACCCAGCCCCCGGGAGGAACCGGTTATTAAGGCCGTTTTACCGGTCAGGTCGAACATTGCAGTCATGTTTCACCTTTAAATATGTATGACAACTATCTTATTAAGGTGAATTTACGAGCAGATTAAATCAATACACAATGCGTGTTTATGAGGCGCGCATCACAAAGCATTAACAAAAAACTCAGCTAACTGATTGTATAATATTAATATAAACATAAATTATTTACAGAAAGGTGATTCAGTCGATCGCTGTCACAAAAACGTCAGGACAAAAATGAAATCGGCAAGCTTTGTGATAAAAAGAACATGTTGTATGACAACATACCTTTGAGCCGTGAGCAGCAGCGATGAGTACGGTGGCGGCTAATGTTCTGAAAATTAAGGAGCTATTGTGAGTAATCTGTTTATCACCAACGTGAAAACAATTTTGACTGCGCCGGGCGGAATCGATCTGGTGGTGGTTAAAATCGAAACCAATGAGCCAGGGTTATATGGTTTGGGCTGCGCCACCTTCACGCAACGCATCTATGCCGTGCAAAGTGCCATTGACGAGTACCTTGCCCCGTTTCTGATTGGCAAAGATCCTGCCAGGATCGAAGATATCTGGCAGTCCGCCGCCGTGAGTGGCTACTGGCGTAACGGCCCGGTAATGAATAACGCCCTTTCCGGCATTGATATGGCGCTATGGGATATCAAAGGTAAGCAGGCCGGCCTGCCGGTTTATGAGCTGCTGGGCGGGAAATGTCGCGACGGTATCGCGCTCTATGTGCACACTGATGGCGCAGATGAAGCCGAAGTGGAGGACAGCGCACGCGCCAAAATGGAGGAAGGTTATCAGTATATTCGCTGCCAGATGGGCATGTATGGCGGTGCAGGTACCGACGACCTGAGGCTGATTGCCACCCGCATGGTGAAAGCGAAAAATATTCAACCCAAGCGCTCGCCACGTAACAAAGCGCCGGGGATCTATTTTGATCCAGAAGCCTACGCGAAAAGCATTCCGCGCCTGTTTGATCATCTGCGCAATAAGCTGGGTTTCAGCGTGGAGCTACTCCATGATGCTCATGAACGTATTACCCCAATTAACGCGATTCATATGGCCAAAGCGCTGGAGCCTTATCAGCTTTTCTTCCTTGAAGATCCGGTGGCACCCGAGAATACCGAGTGGCTGAAAATGTTGCGCCAGCAATCTTCCACGCCGATTTCAATGGGCGAGCTGTTCGTCAATGTGAATGAGTGGAAGCCGTTGATCGACAATAAACTGATTGATTACATCCGCTGCCACATTAGCTCGATTGGCGGTATCACACCGGCGAAAAAAATCGCCATTTACAGTGAATTAAATGGGGTTCGCACCGCCTGGCACAGCCCCGGCGATATTTCACCGGTTGGGGTTTGCGCCAATATGCATCTGGATCTGAGCTCACCCAACTTCGGCATTCAGGAATACACGCCAATGAATGATGCGCTGCGTGAGGTATTTCCGGGCTGCCCTGAGGTTGAGCAGGGCTATGCTTACGTTAATGATAAGCCAGGTTTGGGTATAGATATTAATGAGGCGCTGGCGGCGAAATTCCCCTGTGAGGGCGGCAATCCTGGCTGGACGATGGCCCGCACCCCGGACGGCACCGTCTGGCGTCCCTGAATAATCATGTGTTTTTGCAGAGGCTCAGCATTGAGCCTTTTGCTTATCACTCCTGTTAATGGCCGGGTCAGGCACCACCGAAACAGGCCGGCCAATGAAGGTTTATCGTGTTCAGAAAAAGATAAATAACAGGCCGGATAACGATGCTCTGTTTTTTCAGGTTATTCTGCGCGCTGGGTAAAATACGCTGACATGCTTTTCCCCCAGGCAACACAATAATCCCTCCAGGCTAAGACGATTATTCTTCGGGTTTATTCACGATATTATTGTCTTCATCCATCTGGTAAGGCATATCCGCTTCTATTCCCCCCTTTCCGGTTTTGGCAACCACACTGGTGTAACGCTTTCCATCCCAGCAGCGAAAAATCAGGGTTGAATTTTCCCCGGCCGTCAGCGTTGAGCCATTGCTCCCTATCAGTTTGCTGCGGCATCCCGCAGTAAGAATGCTGTTGATGCCCGCCGTCAACTTGCTTCGATCTCCCGCCATGAGTATGCATTCATTGCCTGCGGTCAGTTTGCTGCGATCGCCTGCGGTGAGATAACTGTTGTTGCCTGCCAGAAGCTTGCTGCGATCCCCGGCGGTTTGGGTGCTGTCTGCACCCGCGATCAGCTTGCCGCGCTCTCCAGCCATTTGCACACTGTCTGCCCCGGAGATTAATGTGCTGCGATAACCCGCCGTTTGTGAGCTGCCTTTTCCCGCAATCAGCATGCTGCGGTTGCCCGTGATCTGTGTACTTTCCGGGCCAGCAATCAACGAGCTTCGATGGCTGGCGATCTGATTACTGCCATATCCCGCCGTTAAGCTACTGCGTCTGCCGGAAATCAGGCTGCTTCCGTAACCGGCGGTAAGTACGCTGCGAAGCCCGCTGATTAACGTACTGCCATAGCCCGCCGTCAGGAAGCTACGAATACCGCTGGTCAGCGTACTGCCGTAGCCTGCAATCAGGGAGCTGTCTGCGCCCGCCGTTGAGGTACTGCCGTAACCTGCCGTCAGCGTGCTGCTGTGTTCTGCCGTTTGCGTGCTGCCATAACCGGCTGTCAGCGTGCTTTGATAACCGGCAGTCTGGGTGCTGCCGTAACCGGCAATCAATGAGCTGTCATAACCGGCCATCGAGGTACTACCATATCCGGCAGTCAACGAACTCTCTTCCCGGGCAGTCTGCGAACTCCCGTAACCGGCCATCAGCGTACTTTTAAAACTGGCTGTCTGGGTGCTGCCATAACCAGCAATCAGCGAACTCTCATAGCCTGCCGTCGAGGTACTGCCGTAGCCGGTCGTGAGATCGCTATTCTCCTGCGCCGTCTGGGTACTGCCGTAGCCCGCCGTCAGAATGCTGTTGTAGCCCGCGGTCTGGGTGCTGCCGTAGCCCGCAATCAGCGAACTGTCTGCACCCGCCGTCGAGGTGCTGCCGTAGCCTGCCGTCAGATCGCTGCGCTCCTGCGCCGTCTGGGTACTGCCGTAACCGGCTGTCAGAATGCTGTGATAGCCCGCGGTCTGGGTGCTGCCGTAGCCCGCAATCAGCGAACTGTCTGCACCCGCCGTCGAGGTGCTGCCGTAGCCTGCCGTCAGATCGCTGCGCTC